>JANRLA010000167.1:0-3368 GCA_033763015.1 Bacteroidia bacterium | reverse complement strand
GGATAGATGCTACCCGCCGCCGAAAGCCGCTCGCCCTAACGCCGCAGGGTCTGCACCTGCGCCCAGCGCTCGCAGCTCATCAGGTGGTCGTTCACCAGCCCCGCCGCCTGCAGAAAGGCGTACACCGTCGTTGGGCCCATGAACTTGAACCCCCGTTTGCGCAGGTCTTTGCTCATCGTCTCGGCCAGGGGGGTGTACTGCGGCACCTGGGTAAGCTCGGTATGCCGGTTGACGATGGGCTGGCCGTCTACGTAGCGCCAGAGGTAATCGCTGAGCGTAGTCTCCGCCCGTAGCTCGAGGTACAGCTGTGCGTTGCGGATAGTGGCCTCGATCTTGGCCCGGTTACGAATGATGCCCGTGTCGTGCAGCAGCCGCTCGACATCCGCCGGGCCGTAGGTAGCGATGATTTCGGGCGTAAACTGATCGAATGCCCGGCGGAAGTTTTCGCGCTTGCTCAAAATCAGCCACCAGCTCACCCCGGCCTGAAAGCTATCGAGCACCAGGTACTCGAACAGCACCGCGTCACTGAAGCAGGGCACGCCCCACTCGGTGTCGTGGTAGTGGTTGTCCAGCGGTCGGTCACCGGTCCAGGGGCAGCGGGGCATGGCAGGCAAGGTAGGGGCTTTCCGTTCTCACAGGCAAAAATCAAAATTCGGTAAGTACATTTTCTGAATTTGGCTAAATTTGGAAGGTATACATACCGAGTTACGATCAGCCTGTGGAAATCCAACGCACGCTCCTACACCAGCTCATCGCCGAAGGTCCACCCATTGGCAAAGTCTGGCTCCTGATCGGCCCCCGCCGGGTAGGCAAAACCCGGTTGGTACAGGCCTTCTTACAGACAACACAGCTAAAACCCTTAGTACTCAACGGCGAATCTGCCGAAGCCCAGCAACTGCTGGCTCCGGCCTCAATCGCCCACTACAAACGCTTGTTACAAGGCATCGAGCTGCTGGTCATTGACGAAGCCCAGGCCGTACCCGCCATCGGCCAGCGCCTCAAACTGATTGTAGACGAGCTGCCGGGGCTTCGTATCCTCGCCACGGGGTCATCGCCGCTCCAGCTACAGCATTCCACGGGCGAGCCGCTCACCGGCCGTGTACATACCCGGTACCTACTGCCAGTCTGGCAGCAGGAGCTCCAGCCCACCGAAAACATACTGCAAACCCGCCAGAACCTATCCGATCGGCTGGTTCTAGGGAGCTACCCCGAGCTGTTCAACCTGCCTACGCGCGCGCAGCAGGAAGAATACCTACGCGAGATTGTGGCCAGCTACCTACTGAAAGACATCCTACAGCTCACCAACATCCGCAACCCCGCCCAACTCCGCAAGCTCCTACAGCTCGTGGCGTACCAGATAGGGCAAGAGGTTTCACTCAACGAGCTCGCCAGCAGTCTGCAAATCCAGCGCCCAACGGTTCAGACCTACCTCGACTTGCTGGAGCAGGTTTTTGTACTGCGGCGGGTGGGTGGCTACAGCGGCAACTTGCGCAAAGAAGTCGTCAAGTCGGCTAAGTACTATTTCTACGACTTGGGCATCCGGAATGCGCTCATTGCAGACTTTCGGTTACTCCCCCAACGCCAAGACATTGGCGCTCTCTGGGAAAACTATTGTATTGCAGAGCGACTTAAGCAACTCAATTACAGCCGATTACACAACAACACCTATTTCTGGCGAACCTACGACCAGCAGGAAATTGACTGGGTCGAGGCCGCGCCCGACCACCTGGCCGGCTACGAGCTGAAGTACACACCCCCCGCCCGCACCAAACCCCCCGTGGCCTGGGCCAAGGCCTACCCCCACGCCACCTACCAGGTCGTCACCCCCGAAAACTACCTCGACTTCATCCTGCCGGGGTAATGCCCCATGTGCCTACGCGGCTTTACCCCCGTAGCTCTCGAAGCTGTAGGGCTCGCTGAGCAAGCGTAGTAGACCTTGATTCAAAAAATAGCGGGCGGTACCGACTTTCTCAGACGTTAGCAGTTCCCCGTTTTCCAATAGCAGCAGGTACTTGCGGGCCGTTAGGCGCGAGACCCCCAAGGTCTCTTCAACAAGCTTGTACTTGCAATACGGGTACCGAAACAGCAGCGACACCAGTTCCTGGCTGTACACCTCCGGAACGACCCGGCGTACGTCTTCGGCAAACAGTTTCATCTGATCGAGTAGACGGTGAATTTTGGTAACCGTCGCGCGCGCCGCTTGCGCAATACCTTCTAATAAAAACAACACCCACTCCTCAAAAGCTTGTTGTTGCGTCACGGCATCTAACAACTGGTAATAGATGGCCCTGTTGTGCAGTAAATACCCACTGAGGTACAGGATAGGTGCCGGTAAAAGCCCTTGTTCCACCAGGTACAGTACGTTGATGATACGCCCCGTGCGACCGTTGCCATCGGTAAATGGGTGGATGGCCTCAAACTGGTAGTGCGCTACGGCCATCCGCACCAGCGGGTCGGGGCCTGTGTCGCTGTAGAGGTACGCCACCAGGTTGTCCAGCAGATCCCGGATCAGGTGCTCGCCCACCGGCGGGGTGTAGATCACGTTGGTCCCGGCTTTCAGGGTTGTGCCCGGCACCTGGCGCACACGCCCCTCCACCTGTTCTAGCACCCCCTGTATCCGTTGAAAGACGTTGACGTTCAGGGGGCGCTGCTCCAAGGCCCCCAGTCCGGCATTGAGTGCTGCTCGGTACCGTAGCGTTTCTTTTACCTGCGGCGCTATCGCATGGTCTGGCAACACCTGGGCCTTGTAGAGTTCATCTTGCGTCGTAACGACGTTCTCGATCGACGAGCTGGCCTGGGTTTCCTGTAGCATCAAGGCATCTACCAGCAACTTGGCATTCGGCATGGCCTCAGACAAACCCTTGAGCTCGGCTAGGGCCCTGCTCGCGCGGGTAAGCGCACGCAGCACGGGCACCGTCTCCAACTCTGCCACGGGAGGCAACGGCGGCAACGCATTGTAGGGTTTGTGCCGGTCTACCATCTGTATAGCAAGTATACAGATACGCGTTCAATTGTATACAAAACCCGAAAAACTATACATACGGTACTACACCCCTAGCCGTGCCCGGCAATACGCCGCCAGTTTCTCGGCCATGTAGTCCAGGTGCGGGCCCTCTAGGCCGGGCCACACGCCCAGCCAGAAGCTCTGGTGCATGGCGGTATCTGTGTTGGCCAGCGTACCCACCACCCGGTGGCGGATGTGCTGGTACGCCGGTTGGCGTAGCAGATTGCCCCCAAAGAGCAGCCGGGTACCAATCTTGTTGCCCTCCAGGTAGCGCGTCAGGTCGGTGCGGTCTAGGCCGCTGCCTGCGCGCACGGTGAGTAGGAACCCAAACCAGCTGGGCTCGCTGCCGGGCGTGGCCTGGGGC
>JANRLA010000166.1:0-1677 GCA_033763015.1 Bacteroidia bacterium | reverse complement strand
GGCGTGTGCGGCTGCCATTGGGCTTAGGCCCGCACCCCCACGGGGGCCGTCACCTGGGCAAAGGCTTGCTCGAAATCGGCTTTGATGTCTTCTATGTGCTCCAGGCCCACCGACACCCGCAGGCCGCTGGGCGATACGCCGCTGGCCAGCTGCTCGCTGTCGGAGAGCTGCTGGTGGGTGGTGCTGGCCGGGTGGATGATTAGCGTCTTGGCATCGCCCACATTGGCCAGGTGGCTCACCAGTTTCAGGCCATCGACGAATTGGCTGGCCTGGGCTCGCCCGCCCTGCAGGTCGAACGACAGCACCGCGCCGTAGCCGCGTTTCAGGTAGCGGCTGGCAAGGGCGTGGTAGGGGCTACTGGGCAGGCCTGGGTAGTTCACGCGTGCCACCTGCGGGTGCTGCTCCAGCCACTGGGCCAGGGCCAGGGCATTCTCGACGTGCCGGTCGACGCGCGGGGAGAGGGTTTCGAGGCCCTGGAGGAGCAAAAACGCGTTGAAGGGGCTCAGGGAGGGCCCAAAGTCGCGCAGGCCCTCTACACGGGCCCGGATGCTGAACACCACGTTGGGCAGGCCCAGGGGGTTCCCCTCGCCGAAGGTGTCCCAAAAGTTCAGGCCGTGGTAGCCTTCGCTGGGCTGGGTAAAGACCGGGTACCGGCCATTGGCCCAGTTGAAGTTGCCGCCATCGACAATCACGCCGCCAATGCTCGTGCCGTGGCCGCCAATCCACTTGGTGGCCGATGCCACCACCACGTTGGCCCCATGCTCGAGGGGCCGCACGAGGTAGCCCGCTGCGCCAAAGGTGTTGTCTACCACCACGGCCACCCCATGCGTGTGGGCCACAGCCGCGATGGCTTCAAAGTCGGGCACATTGAAGGCGGGGTTGCCAATGGTCTCGAGGTAGATGGCCTTGGTACGGCTATCAATCAGCCGTTCAAAGGCTTCGGGGGTGTCTTCCTCGGCAAAGCGGGCCTCAATGCCCAGGCGCGGAAAGCTCACCTTAAACTGGTTGTAGGTGCCCCCGTACAGGTGGGCCGTGCTGATGATGTTATCGCCCACCCCGGCCAGGGTCTGCAGGGCCAGAAACTGGGCGGCTTGGCCCGAACCCGTCGCCACTGCAGCTACCCCACCCTCCAGTGCCGCGATGCGTTTCTCGAACACATCGGTCGTAGGGTTCATGATACGGGTGTAGATGTTGCCAAAGGCCTTCAGGGCGAACAGATCGGCACCGTGCGCCGAGCTTTCGAACTGGTACGAGGTGGTCTGGTAGATGGGCACGGCCCGGGCGCCAGTAACGGGGTCGGGTACCTGGCCGGCGTGCAGCTGTAGGGTTTCGTAACGGTGGTGAACAGACATAGTAGATGTGTTTGTAGGGTGAGACAGGAAATGAGGATTACAGCCCGGCTGCGGCAGGCGCAAGCGGGTGTACGTACCAAAGGCACGTACAACACCCGGCGGCATTGGTAGGGCTAGCACCCACCCATGCCCCCGAAGTGGGGTCGGACGCAGGGAAACGGTTAGCGCACGGGGCGCATACTCAGCCAACAACCCACTGCAAGGCAGTGACCACGGCGGCTTGGTGTGGGGGCTCCGAGAGCTCCGTTGCGGCTTTGGGGCTGGTACAGGTTCATGGGCCTACAGTTTATCGTTCGGGAGTTGGCACCTTGCCGGGCACAGCTGC
>JANRLA010000165.1:0-6619 GCA_033763015.1 Bacteroidia bacterium | reverse complement strand
CTGCTGGTGTGCGTGGGCACCAAGCCCGCCTACTTCGGCCACCCGGAATGGGAAGCCCACGCCCCGGGCCTGAAGAACCTGAACGATGCCCTGCGCATCCGCGAGAAGTTCTTTTTGAGCACCGAAATCGCGAGCCGGATACCCAACCCCGCCGACCGTAAGCACCTGCTCACGGTCGTCATCGTGGGGGCGGGCCCGACGGGTGTCGAGCTGGCGGGCTCGATGTCCGAAATCCTGCACAAGTCGCTGCGCTCCGACTTCCGCAACCTTTCCACCGACGAGCTGCGCATTGTGCTCGTCGAGGGTGGCGACCGCGTGCTGGGTACCTTCCACCCCAAGCTCAGCGAACGCGCCAAACAGGACCTCGAAAAGCTGGGCGTTGAGGTGCGGCTCAAAACCTTCGTCAAAAACGTAACCGCCGAAGGTGTGCAGGTCGGCGAGGAGTGGATACCCACCGTCAACGCCATCTGGGCCGCTGGCAACGCCGCCGAAGACGTGCTCGCCTCGCTGGGCACCGAGCAGGACCGTATGGGCCGGGTGCTGGTCACCCCCCACCTGCACCTGCCCGACGACCCCAATGTGTTCGTCCTCGGCGATGCTGCCCACGCCTTGGGCGCCGACGGTAAGCCCCTGCCCGGCGTGGCCCAGGTGGCCCTGCAGCAGGGCAAGTACCTGGCCAAGGCCATCGCCAGCGGCAAACCCCTGAACAGCCTACCGGCCTTTGCCTACAAAAACCTGGGCAACATGGCCACCATCGGGCGGGCCAAGGCCGTGGTCGAAATGCCCGGCGGAGGCCGCATCACGGGCCTATTGGCCTGGCTGATGTGGGCTGTGGTGCACGTGTTCAAGCTCGTCGAGGGCCGCGACCGTTGGCGGGTGCTCTCCGAGTGGTCGTGGTTCTACATCACCTTTAGCCCCGGTGCGCGGCTGCTGTACGGCTACGGGAAAAACGCCCCTGCCTTCGCCCAGCAGGCTGTCGCCCAGCTGCGGCCCACGCCCGAGGCAGCCCCGGTAGGCTAGTTATCGGCCCCGAGGATTTGGTCTATCAGACCCAGGAACAGGTGGGCGCCAGTCGGGATGAGGGCGTCGGGGAAGTCGTACCCTGGGTGGTGCAGTGGGGGGTGGTCTTCGCCGCTTCCTATCCCGAACATGGCCCCTTGGCCCGCCCGGCGCAGGAAGTAGCCGAAGTCTTCGCTCCAGCGCACGGGCTCCTCCATCGGCGTATACGTTAGGCCCAACTGCGTTGCTACACGAGCCACGGCATCGGCGCCCGCCTGGGTGTTGACACTGGCCGGGAAGGGCTCAATCCAGCGCGTAGCCAGCAGCAGCCCCGCCGACCGTGCCGACTGCGCCAGAAGTTCGTGTGTTGCCGCCTGCAGCGCGTCAAGCCCGGCATCGCTGTAGCTGCGCAGCGTGGCGCTGAGCCAGGCCTCGCCGGGGGTGGTACCGTACCGGGCCTCTTCGGCGCCCAGGTGGGCCCCCACAAGGGTGGTGAGCGCAAACCCGTGCACCAGGGCTACTTCTTGAGCTAGCTGCGGCAAGCGCAGCAGCAGGTGGCCCAGGGTGGCCGTGGGTGCGCGGGCCTCATCGGGGAAGGCCGCGTGCGAGGTGTGGCCCGTCAGCCGGGCCTCCAGGCCCACCGAGGCCGCGGCAAAGGTGCCCGCCCGGCAGCTGATTTCGTGCCTGGGGCGGCCGGGTAGGTTGTGCAGGGCAAAGGCCCAGTCGGGGGCCAGGGCAGAGAGCCGGGGGGCATCGAGCATCCGCTGCGCGCCTTCGCCCACCTCTTCGGCGGGCTGGTAGAGCAGGCGCACGGTGCCCCGGGCCGGTCGGCGACGGGCCAGGTGGCTGGCGACAGCGCAGACGATGGTCGTGTGGCCGTCGTGGCCGCAGAGGTGGGCCCGGCCAGGGTGCACCGAGCGGTAGGGCAGCTCTGGGTTGGCCTCTTCGATGGGCAGGGCATCGAAGTCGGCGCGGATGAGCACCTCGGGGCCGGGTGCTGCGCCCCGGTAGGTGGCCAACAGGCCGTGGCCACCTATGCCCGTCAGCAGCTCGTCGGGTGGGTATTGGGCCAGAAAGGCCGCAATGCGCTGGGCGCTCTGGGCCTCGGTGTGGGCGGTTTCGGGGTGCTGGTGCAGCGCGTGGCGCAGGGCCTCAAGGTTGCCCAGCGGCAAATCGGTAGCGGGTGCCATAGGTGCAAGTACGGGCATTCTGAGGGCTTACCAAGAACCCTGACATCCCCGCTGGCGTAACTTCAAGGCCCCATGACCAACGCCGACATCGCCCGGGTACTCACCGATACCGCCCAGCTTATGGCCTTGGCCGGTGAAAACGCCTTCAAGGCACGTGCCTACGAGACCGCCGCTGACGCCATCGAGGCCTTCGCGCACCCGGTACAAGACCTGGTGAACGCTGGCCGGGCACTCGAAATCGAGGGCGTGGGCAAGAGCATCGCCCAGTCGCTGCGCGAAATCCTCGATACCGGCACCTTTGCCAAGCGCGAAGAACTGCTCGCCACCGTACCCCGCACTGTACTTGAGCTCAGCCGCATCAAGGGCCTGGGGCCCAAGAAAGTGCAGCAGCTCTGGCAGGAGCTAAACATCGCCGCCATAGCCGACCTGGAGAGCGCCCTGCGCAGCGGCCAGCTCGATACCGTAAAGGGCTTTGGCGACAAGACCAAAGCCGCCCTGCTCGAAGCCATCGCGTTTTACACCGCCCAGCGGGGTCGCCGCCGCCTGCCCGAAGCCCTAAAACTCACCCAGGCCCTGCTGCCACGCCTACATGCCGTGCCAGGTATCGCCCAGGCCGCCCCCACAGGGCAGCTGCTGCGCAGCCTGCCCGTGATCGAGGCCCTCGAGTTTGTGGTGGCCGTTGCGCCGGGCACCTTGAGCCCCGAGGGGCTGCTGGGCCACCTTTCGGCGACCCAGGCTACCTACTTGCCCCACGGCGCGGGCTACGGCACCTATACCTGCACCCATGCCGAGGGCTTCACCTTTCGGCTCATCGAGGTGCCCGAGGGTACGCTCGAAGCGAGCGTCCTTGCCTACGCCTATCCGCCCGACACACCCGAGGCCCTGCAGCGGCAGCTCAGCGCCTACCCCCCCGAAGCCTGGGATTGGCTGGCCGGGCACCCCGAGGCGCTACCTACAGCCCCCACCCATCTGGTGAGTGAAGCCGACATCCGGGGCATTCTGCACGCCCACAGCACGTGGTCCGACGGGCAGCACACCCTCAGGGCTATGGCCGAAGCCTGCCTGGCCCGCGGCTACGGGTACCTTGGCATCACCGACCACAGCCGTACCGCCGCCTACGCCGGGGGCCTGAGCATCGAACGCGTCGCGGCCCAGCACGCCGAAATTGACGCCCTGAACGCCGAGCTGGCCCCCTTCCGGATCTTCAAGGGCATCGAAAGCGACATTCTGCCCGACGGCAGCCTCGACTACCCCGATGCCGTGCTCGCCAGCTTCGACTTCGTCATCGGCTCCATCCACAGCGGTTTTGCCATGACCGAAGCCCAGGCCACCGAGCGGCTCGTCCGCGCTGCCCAAAACCCGTATTGTACCCTGCTGGGCCACCCAACCGGGCGGTTGCTACTGGCCCGCCCCGGCTACCCAGTCAACCTAGCCCGGGTCATTGACGCCTGCGCCGAAGCGGGCACGGCCATCGAGCTCAACAGCCACCCCTACCGGCTCGACCTCGACTGGGAGTGGCAGCCTTACGCCCGCGAGCGCGGCGTACCCACCAGCCTCAACCCCGATGCCCACAGCACCCAGGGCCTGGCCGACGTGCAGTGGGGCGTACGTGCCGCCCGCAAGGGCCTGGTCACGCCCGACGGCTGCCTCTGCTGCCTAGACACCCAGCAACTGGCCGACTATTTCACCAGCCGTCGTGCCCGTGCGAAATCGTAGTTTTCTCATAATCAGCCTACTAGCCCTCATTGCTTTGGGCTGCAGCCGTACCCTCGAGCGCCCCGGGGTGCCCATCTGGGCGGGCGTGCGCCTCGGGCCCGAGCTCGATACCCTGGCCCTGGCCGCCCACCTCGATACCCTGCGCGCCTGGGGGTTTGCGGGCGTGGTGCTTGAGGGTACCGTCAAAGCCACCACCGACAGCCTGGCAATTGCCCCTGGCCAGCTCGCAGCCCTGCGCACGGGCCAGCGTGCTGCCAACCGCGCTGGGCTGCCCGTCGGGTTTGCCCTTAGCGCCCCCCACCCCGACTCCATGGCCGGGTGGGGCCCAAAAGCGGCCCGCGCCTACAGCGTTGCCTTGACCGAACTACTGAACGCCGACCGGGCCCGCTCGCCTAAGCTCGCAGTGGCAGGGCTCAATTTTGGCGATGCGGCGACCACACTTGACCTAACCAGCGAGCAGCCCACGCTGCTGCTAAACGCCCAGCTGCCAGGCGCCCTCGCCCCTAACCCCACCAGCGACTACCTTACCGTCGCGGCCCACGGTGCCCTCGACGGCGACCACAAAGCCTACGCCCGCCGGTGGCACGCCCAGGCCAGTGCCCTGGCTCGGCAATCGGGCCAGCCTGTTTTCCTGGCCCAAACCAACCTCCTGGGCGAGAACCGACTGCTGCAACTTAAAAACCACCTGCGGTTCTGGCCCCGCGAAGTCGAGCTCAAAGGCCTGGTACTCAACACCATCTACCCCACCCCCAGCGTACTCGACAGCAGCTCGCAGTTCGGTTTGGCGCACGAGCGCGAGCTCATTGCCTGGCTGAGGGGCTACCTTCGCAGGCCGTGAGCCCGAAGAAGATCCTCGTCGTTCGCCTGAGCGCCATGGGCGATGTGCTGCTCACCACGCCCATCGTGCGCGCCCTGCGACTGGGCCTGCCCCATGCCGAGCTACACTTTTTGGTCAAGCCCGCCTTTGCCGAGGCCATTGCCCACAACCCGCACCTGAGCCGGGTGCACACGCTGCAGCCCCGGCTGGCCGATACCGTTGCGGCACTCAACGCCGAAGGCTTCGACTACGTGCTCGATTTGCAGAAGAGCCTGCGCAGCCGCCGCATCGTCTGGGCCCTGGGCCGGCCGAGCGCCACCTTTAGCAAGTACAACTTCATAAAATGGCGCATGACGGCCCTGAAACAACGCCTGGCTGTGCCCCACGTTGTGAGCCGCTATGGCGAGGCGCTGCGGCCCCTGGGTCTGGCGCTCGACGCGGCGGGGCTCGAGTTCCCGCTCCTGGGTAGCCCGCCCGAAGCGCTACAAGCCTTTCGTGCCCAGCAGCCCGGCGGTTACCTGGCCGTGGCCCTGGGGGCTACCTACCGCACCAAGCGCTGGCCCGCCGAGCAGTTCGTCAAACTCCTCAACCGCCTCGATCGGCCGGTGGTGTTGCTCGGGGGGTCCGGTGAGGTGGCCGATGCCGGTTTCATCGAGCAGCGGCTGTTTTGCCCCTGCCTGAACCTGGCAGGCCAAACCGACCTGCAAGGCTCGGCCCACGCCATTGCGGGCGCGCACCTGCTGCTCACCCACGATACGGGCCTCATGCACCTGGGGGCCGCCCTGGGGGTGCGCATCGCCAGCCTGTGGGGCAATACGGTGCCAGAATTTGGCATGACCCCCTACCGGGCCGAGCACCGGGTGCTCGAGGTGACCGGCCTGGGCTGCCGCCCCTGCACCAAACTAGGCCATGGGCAGTGCCCCAAAGGGCATTTTAAGTGCATGCGCGACCTGAGCCCAGCCTACGTCGAGGCCACGCTCACCCAGGCCGGGTGGCTCTAGCTGCCTTGTGCCAGGGTAAAGTGGTTCTTGAGCAGGAAGTAGGCCAAGAGCTGCACCGCGCCCAGAACCAGAAGCACCAGCGAGGGCCAGATTTTTTTGTGGACGAACCATTGAATCAGGTTCACGACCATGATGACGAGCGTGATGTAAAGCACCATGTCGAGCCCGAACATGTTGAACCGGTCTTTAATACCGATGCACTTGTTGAAGTTGCTGGCCACGAAATACTGCATGCTGGCCATCAGGAGCAGGCCCAGTACCAGCCCCAGGTAGAGCAGAAACTTCTTTTTGTACTGGCGGCTCAGCACCCAGCTCGCAATCATGAGCAGGATACCGTAGAGGTAGGTTACCGAAAGCAGGGCGTTCATGTGCGTAGCGGACGAAGGTCAAGAGCAGCAATATCGGTGCTTTCGGGGGCAAAGACCAGCCAAGACCCCACACGCCGGTAGGCGTGGGGCGTGTGCGTCGGGTAGCTCAGTGGCGCGCCCCCCTGCCGGGGGATGACCCACAGCGTACCCGACCCCTCGGGCCCAACGCCCACGACCGAGACCCAGTCGTCCTGCAAAATCGAGAGCTGGTCGGGCGGTGGCTGCCCCGTGCGGGCGGCAAAGGCCTGGCCCAGGGCGGGGTAGTCGGCATCCTCAGGCCCGTAGTGCAGCGGCAGGTCGTCTGCGGGCAGGGGGATGGGGTCGGTTGCCAGGGCGGCGGGGGCCTCTTCGGGGCTGAGGGTTGCCAGTGTACGGCCCGTGCTGGGGTCTAGACGTTGCCAGGGGCCACCCACGGTACGGGCCAGGGGGCCAGATGGCAGGTAATGGGCCTGGGCAAGGTCGGGCCGGGCCCAGCGCTGTATGCCATCCCCTGAATACAGGTACAGCCCCCCAGCAATGGGCATATCG
>JANRLA010000164.1:0-6952 GCA_033763015.1 Bacteroidia bacterium | reverse complement strand
GCTTTACCCCCTGCGCGAGCACTACTACAACACGCTCCACGCCGGGGCGCTGGGTACGTTTGCAGATCTTCTGCACGCCGTGGCCAAGGCCCCGGCCATGCTGCAGTTCCTGAACAACCAGCAGAACCGCAAGAAGGCCCCCAACGAAAATTTTGCCCGCGAGGTGATGGAGCTCTTCACCCTGGGCCGGGGCCACTACACCGAGACCGACATCAAAGAGGCCGCCCGTGCCTTTACCGGCTGGGGGTTCGACGATACCGGGCAATTTGTCTTCCGCAGCTGGCAGCACGACACCGGCGCCAAGACCTTCCGGGGGCAAACGGGCACCTTTGGCGGCGAGGCCATCCTCGATGCCTTGCTGGCCGACCGGCAGACGGCCCGCTACATCACCCAGAAGCTCTACCGCTATTACGTGGGCACCACCCCCCCGGCCGACCGCCTAGAGGAGCTCTCCGCTGCATTCTACCGCTCGAGCTACGCCATCGAACCCCTTATCCAGTCGCTCGTCACCGAGCCCTGGGCCCAGGCGAGCCAGGGGCTCCGCATCAAGTCGCCCGCCGAGCTGCTCGCGGGCCTCATGCGTACCTTCGGGGTACGGTTCGCCGACCCGGGCACGGCCTACTTCCTGCAAAAACTGCTCGGCCAGGTGGTGCTTGACCCCCCCTCGGTGGCCGGCTGGCCCAAAGGGCGGCAGTGGATCGACAGCTCCTCGATGCTCCTGCGCCTGCGCCTGGGCGAGGTACTGCTACTCTCGGGCGAGCTTGGCGTAGCCGCCAAAGACGACGGCGACGCCCAAACGACTGATAGCGAACTGCTCAGCCAAATGGCCGGTCGGATGGGTGTCGCGCAACTCCGGGGCCGTTTGGGCAAGCTCCAGGCCACCGCCGATTTCGAGACCTTCGCCCGCCCCTTCGAGGGCCTCTCGGGCGACGCTCTGCTCGACGCCCTGGCCCAGCACCTGCTGCCTGTGCCCCCCACCCAAGGTGCCCGTGCCGTCATCGCCCAACGGGCCCGCAACCTACCCCCCGCCTGGCAGGGCCAGACCGAAACCTTTGCCTACGCCCTGCTCCTGGTGGGCCTGCCCGAATACCAACTCTGCTAGCCATGACCCGTCGCGACTTTCTGGCCACCTCTTCGCTCGCCACCGGGGCCCTCTTCGTGCCCGGTTTCTTGCAGCGCCTGGCCGCCAAGCCCCTGGCCAAAACCACCGACCGCGTACTGGTCGTCGTGCAGCTTTCGGGCGGCAACGACGGGCTCAACACCCTGGTGCCCTACCGCAATGATCTGTACTACCAGGCCCGCCCCAGCCTGGCCATCCCCGCCACCGAGGTGATCAAGGTGCACGACACCCAGGGCCTGCACCCGGCTCTGGCTCCGCTCGAGGCGCTGTACAAGGAGGGGCACCTCACGCTGCTAAACCAGGTGGGCTACCCCAACCCCGACCGTAGCCACTTCCGGTCGATGGACATTTGGCACACCGCCACCGATGCCGACACCTACGGCACCACCGGCTGGCTGGGCCGCTACCTCGACAGCGCCTGCCCCGACGGCTGCGCCGACCACTGGGCCATTGAAGTAGACGATAGCCTTTCGCTGGCCCTGAAGGGAGAAACCCGCACGGGCTTTGCCGTTAGCGACCCCCAACGCCTGCGCCGCACCGTCGAGAGCGGCATCCAGGCCGAGGTCGTCGCCCGCCAGGGCGAGGCCCCCACCGCCAATGCCGAGCTCGACTTCCTGTACAAGACCACCCACACCGCCTACCAGAACGTCGAGACCCTCTACCGCGCCACGCAGGGCCACCCCGTCGCCGACGACTACCCGCAAAGCCCCCTGGGCCGGCAGCTGGGGCTCGTGGGGGCCCTTATCCGGTCAGGCTTGCCCACGCGGGTGTACTACGTATCGCTGGCCGGGTTCGATACCCACGTGCGGCAGCAGGCCCAGCACCCACGCCTCTTGCAGCAGCTCGCCGAGGCCCTGGCCGCCTTTCAGGCCGACCTCACGCGCCAGGGCGCGGCCCCTCGGGTCACGACCCTGGTGTTTTCTGAGTTCGGGCGGCGCGTGGCGCAGAACGGCAGCGGTGGCACCGACCATGGCGCGGGCGGCAACCTCTGGCTCATGGGCAGCGCCCTCAAGCAGCCCGGCTTCTACAACCCGGCGCCCGACCTGGCTACGCTCGACCGCGGCGATGTGCCCTTTGCCCTCGACTTCCGGCAGGTGTACGCCACCCTGCTCCGCGACTGGCTCGGCGCCGACGATGCCGCCATCCTCGGCCGCGCCTTCGAGCGCCTGCCGCTGGTCTAGGCTTCAGTCAGTATTGTGTTTAATTGACCGATAGGATATCCTAAACTACACCCGGATTGTCTCGCTACCGGTAATCGGATTCGGAGCATACTGCTGTCAAGTAAAAGCATATACTGGGGCTTTGTTTGGGAGTCGTTAACAAAGTTTTTAAGGGTAAATGTTTAATTAGGGTAAAATTTTGTAACTAGGAATTTGACTTAAAAAGCAGAGACTATGCGAACTTTAATAGTAATTTCCCTCTATTCAATAGTTATAGCTACCATCAACTGCACAGTTGCATTGGGACAGCTGCAAAATGATAACCTTTGGGAGGTTGACGGAACTGTTAACACAATCGTGCAGGACAATAATGTTGTGTACTTAGGGGGTGACTTCTCCTATGTGGGTCCTAATACTGGTAGTGGCACCCCGCTTTCTGAAACTACTGGGTTGCCTGTATCTAATTTTCCCAGAATAAACGGATCCGTTTATGCCGTAATCTCAGATGGGAATGGTGGCTGGTACATTGGTGGTGATTTTACCCAAGTGGGTTCCGTTCCCCGAAACCGTGTTGCACATATTCTGCCCGACTACACTGTTGATGTAACATGGGATCCAAACGCCAATTCCACGGTAAAGGCATTAGCTATTAAAGGGAGCGAGGTGTTTGTAGGTGGGGCATTTAGTGCCATTGGGGGCCAAAATCGAAATTTCATCGCAGCGGTAGATGCCACTTCGGGTCTAGCCACAAACTGGAATCCAGGTGCTAACGATGATGTAGAAGTTTTAGCTATCGATGGTGAAACAGTCTATGCTGGTGGCTTTTTCACATCTATAGCGGGGCAGCCACGTAACCGCATAGCTGCGCTCGACGCCACACTGGCCGTTGCCACGGACTGGGACCCCAGTGCCCAGGGTCCTGTGCTAGACCTTTCGGTAAGCAATGGGTTGGTTTATGCCGGGGGTTCTTTTACAACTATTGGGGGGCAGTTGCGGTACAACGTCGCTGCACTCGACGCGGGAACGGGGCTAGCTACTGGATGGAACCCTAATGCAAGTGGTCAGGTGAACACCCTCGCTGTAAGTGGCGGTATAGTGTATGTCGGGGGAGCTTTCAACATTATCGGCGGACAGGCCCGCAACCACATAGCGGCACTTGATACGAATCTGGGGAATGCTACTTCCTGGGACCCAATCGCGTCTGATGCTGTTTTAAATCTAGAAATTCACAATAATATAGTATATGTTGGAGGTCTATTCAAAACTATTGGTGGTCAAACTCGCATTCGCCTTGCGGCGCTGGATGCAATCACAGGCGTAGCCACGCCTTGGAGCCCGAATGCGAACAGTGAGGTCTATGACATTTCGGTAGATGATGGTGTGGTTTTCGTCGGCGGCCAATTCACGAGTATAGGTGGCCAGCCGTACAACAATCTTGTAGCACTTGACGCAACATCTGGGCTCCCAATGTCCTGGAATCCGAATGCAAACGGTGTTGTGAATGCATTGGTACTAGGCGATGGAGTTCTGTACGTCGGGGGCGATTTCACGTCCATTGGAGGCCAGTCGCGTAACCGTATTGCTGCTTTGAATCGTGCCACGGGTTTGGCTACCAGTTGGAATCCGGATTCGGACCGAATCATATACACTATGGCGCGTAGCGGGGATTTGATTTACGTAGGTGGTGATTTCGCTACCATCGGCGGTCAAACCCGATTCCGCATCGCAAGCTTAGATGTAACCTCCGGTACTGCCACTGCCTGGGACCCAGGCGCAGACAACAACGTTCTTTCTTTGTATGTAGACGGAGGCGTTGTTTACGCAGCAGGCAATTTTACCAGCATTGGCGGAAGTAACAGAAATAACCTTGCTTCTGTTTATACAAATTCTGACAATGCAACACCTTGGAATCCTAATCCTAATAACTCAGTTAACTCAGTAGTTTCCAAAGGTGGTGTAGTTTACATCGGCGGCACTTTTACCAGTGTCGGGGGTCAGGTACGTCAAAGAATTGCAGCTATAGATTCTACGAATGGTCTTCCTACTGCTTGGAATCCGGGCGCAGACTTTTTTGTAAACGATTTAGCGGTTTACGACGGTTTAGTTTATGTCGGAGGTGCTTTCACAAGCATTGGGGGGCAGCCTAGAAACCGAATTGCAGCATTGGATATTACCACTGGGGCAGCAAGCCTCTGGAGCCCGGATGCCTCCAGTTCCGTATTGGCTTTGTCAGTCACAGGCACCACGGTATTCGCAGGCGGCACATTCACGCGTATTGGTGGCCAGAATCGTCGGGGTTTTGCAGGCTTCTCCACTGACGCGGTTACCTCTAGCGAGCCTGCGGCCAGGTATGTAAGCGCCATCCACCTTTCACCCAACCCCACCTCGGGCAGGGTAACACTGAGGCTTGAGGCCGCCACTCCTTTCCGGGCGCAGGTACAGGTGCACTCGCTCTCGGGTGCGCGGCTGCGCGAGCAAGTGTCTCCGGTGCAGGCCATCGGTGCCAACTCGGTTGAGATCGAACTGGCAGGTCTACCCGCCGGGGTGTACCTGCTGCAGGTGTACAACCACGCCACCGGCGAGCCACTCCACACCCAGCGGGTGGTGAAGCAGTAGGGCACCTTTTAGCACCTGCAGTGATCGGGTCTATTCTGTATTCGAATACGGAATAGTTACCCCTCCCCGAACGACGTGCCCACCGCGCGGGCACTGGCCAACAGCGGGTGGTCTAGCGGTACGGTACGCTGCTTGCCTGCAGCGGCGGCCAGGGGCTTGGTCGTTATGCGGCCCTCGCGCACCACCAGCGTTTGGCCCACCTGCCCACTAACGATGAGCTCTACAGCGCGGCGGCCTAGTTCGGTGCATAGAATGCGGTCGGCGGCGCTGGGTGGCCCACCGCGTTGCAGGTGGCCCAGCACCGTCACCCGGCTTTCGATGCCCGTACGGTCTTCGATGGTGCTGCTCACCAGCTTGCCGATGCCGCCCAAACGGGTGGGCTCGTGGCTGCCCGCCACCACGCGGTCTACCACCTGGCTGCCCCCGGCGGGCGCGGCCCCTTCGGCTACCACCACGATGGTGAAGCGGCGGCCCACGCTACCGCGGAAGGTCACCTTTTCGCACACGGCCCCCCAGTTGAAGGGGATCTCGGGCAACAGGATGATGTCGGCCCCACCGGCCACCCCGGCGTAGAGCGCCAGCCACCCCGCGTTACGGCCCATGACCTCGACGACCATGACCCTATGGTGGCTCATGGCCGTACTGTGAATCCGGTCGAGCGCGTCGGTGATGATGCCCACCGCCGTATCAAAGCCAAAAGTCTGGTCGCTGCCCCAGATGTCGTTGTCGATGGTTTTGGGCACCCCCACCACCGGCAGGCCCAACTGGTGCAGCCCATGGGCGATAGATAGCGTGCCATCGCCGCCCACGCACACCAGCGCGTCGAGCCCGTTGGCACGGAAGGTCGCGAGCGCTTGGGCCGATACATCGGTAGCGCGCAGCGTGCCGTCGGGCTGCCGCACGGGGTAGCTGAAGGGGTTGGCCGTGTTGCTGGTGCCCAGAATGGTGCCACCGGTGGCCAGAATGCCCGAGGCGGCCTCGTAGGTAAGCGGGTGGGTGCGGTTTTCGATAAGGCCCTCGAAGCCGTCTTCAATGCCCAGTACCTCGAGGTTGTGGTGCAGTAACGCGGTTTTGGTGACCGCCCGAATCACGGCATTGAGCCCCGGGCAGTCGCCGCCCCCCGTGAGTAGGCCTATCCGGCGTGGGTGCATGGCCCTGAAGGTAGCCTGCCCGTGTTAATGCTCGGCAAAGAACCGTCGCCTGTTGAAACAAGTAGCGTTGGCACGTGGGTTTGGTGCCATATTGGCGCCATGAAACTCTTGAAACACGTACCGGGGGTGCTCCTGGGCTTGGGTATGGTGGTTTTTGGCCTAGCCAAGCTGGTGCCCATTTTACCTGAGCCAGACACCGCCGCCTTCTCAGCGGGCCACCTGGCGTTTATGAGTGCTGCTGCCGCGTCGGGCTATTTCCTGCAGTTTATTGGGGCCGCAGAGTTTGTCGGCGGCCTTTTGCTGCTTAGTCGGCGCTTCGAGGCCCTGGGGGCGCTGGTTCTGGCACCCATCAGCGCCAACATTGTGGTGTTCCACTTGGCATTGGCCCCCGCTACTACGGGGCCAGGGGCCGTGGTCTTGCTGCTGAACGTAGTGATCCTGCTGCTAAACACATCAAAATACCGCGCCATTCTGGCCGGGACGAAGTAACCCCCACCCCCCTGCCTACCATGCGTTTCACGACTCTTTTGCCCGTTCTGCTGGGCGTACTCATGCTGGTGTTTGGCCTGAACAAATACCTGCACTTTCTAGAAGACTTCAGCCTGCGGCCTACTGCACAAGCCTTTTGGGACGGCCTGAAGGGCACGGGCTACTTTTTCGAGTGGCTCGGGGCCGTCGAGATGTTGTGTGGCCTGCTGCTCCTGTTCCCGCGCACACGGCTCGTGGGCGCGACGGTACTACTGCCCATCGCAGTAAACATCATCGTGTTTCACCTGTTTTTGGCCCCCGAGGCCATTGTGTTCGGCCTGGCAGTGTTTCTGCTCGACCTGCAAGTGCTCTGGGCCAACCGCGCGGCATTCCGGCCACTGGTGGCCTAGCGCCTAGTCGTTTTCGGTGGCGGGTAG
>JANRLA010000163.1:0-11567 GCA_033763015.1 Bacteroidia bacterium | reverse complement strand
TCGTCGTCGCCCAGGTAGATGTCGAAGGTGAGACTGAAGGGTTGGGTGAGGTCGAGCGGGCGGTTGCTCCAGGCCAGGCCCTGGGCAAAAGGCTCGTCGGGCGTCAGGACCACGCAGCCGTCGCCGTTGTCGGTGGCCGTGCCCAGCAGGGTAAACGGTTGGGCATGGGCCGTACAGCCCATTGACAACCCCCATGCCACCAGCAGCGCCCGCATGCACCTAAGCTATCCGGTTTTCGGGCGTTTCAGTTCCCCTACGGGCCCAAACAGCCCCTTATTGCGCCACCCGAAACTGCTATATTCAGCCCCATGGGCGTGAGAATGAAGCACCTGTACCTCTACGCGTACCTGGGCGTAGCCACACTGCTGGTGGGTTGCAACGGCGAAAAACCTACCCAAGTAGTGGCCGAGCGTGCCACACCCCAGCCCCAGTGGGCTGCGCCTTTCGATAGCCTGGGGTACAGCCCCGATAGCTGCGCCTTTCTGCTCTACGTACCTGCCACCGATTCGGCCTGGGTGTTTAACCCCGCCGTAGCCGCTCAGCGCACCCCGCCCGGTGCGGTGTTCAACACCCAGCTGGTGCTGCTGGGGCTGGAAAAGAAAGCCATCAAGGGTGCCAACATGGTGCTCGATGTTGGCACGGTTTCTAGCCGCACCCGTGTGTCGCTCAAAGACGCCTACCAGAGCGCCTCGGTCGACTTTTTTGTCGAGGTAAGTAACACCGTTGGCCGCAGCTACGCCAAGAAGCACCTGGGCCAGTGGGGCTACCCCATGGCCAATTTTACGCCCGCTACCGAGGCCTATTGGCAAGACGGCGGGCTAGAGGTGAACCTATTCGACGAAGTGAGCTTTCTGGCCAATGCCCTCGAGGGGCGGCTGCCACTCAAACCCCGCACCCTGAAAGTGCTGCGCTACGTAGCCCGCGAAGACTCGATGGCCAGTTACCGCCTCTACGGCAAGTCGGGCTGGCCCATTATGGGCAACCGGGCGGGTACCCTGCCCGTGAACGTAGGGTGGTGGGCAGGGTGGGTAGAGCGCCCTGCGGCTGCACCAGGCCAGCCCGAGCGGGCCTATTTCGCGCTGCGCATCTTCCAGCAGCGGCTTGTGCGCAAGGGTTGGTCCAACGAACGCCTGGCGCTCGTGAAGGAACTGCTGGCCCAGGCCGGGTGGCTGCCGCCCCAGGTGCCGCTGCGCACACAGTTTGCCCTGACGTTGGGCGAGGCGCCCAAAGAGCAGTAGAGTCGTAGATCCCAGCGTGTTGGGAATAAGGGTTTGGGGTTAGGCCCCTTCCCTCGAAACTAAACTGCAACCTACTGGTCGGGATGACAGGATTCGAACCTGCGGCCTCGTCGTCCCGAACGACGCGCGCTACCAGCTGCGCTACATCCCGTGATCGGGGCTGCAAAGATACGCAGGGGCCAGGTTTGTTACGCCTTGGGTTCTACCAGTTGGTAAATGCCGCGCAGGTGTCGGCCCTTTTCGGCGTAGTCTAACCCGTAGCCGATCACAAAGTCGTCACCGATCTCGAAGCCCACCCAGTTGGGTCGTTCGCCGGTGTAGACGGCGCGCTTGAGCAGCAGCACGGCAGCGTACACCTGCCGGGCCCCGCGAATGCCCAGGGCCTGCAGCAGCGCCTGGTACGTGCGCCCGGTTTCGATGATGTCTTCGAGCACCACCACGGGCTTGCCGGTTACATCGACGGGCAGTTGCGGCACGCTGGGCACACCCTGGCTCTCCATACCGTAGTAGTACGACGAGAGCTTGATGGGCGAGAGCTCGTAGGCAAACTGCAGCCGGGGCAACAGGTCGGCGAAAAACGGCAGGGCGCCCGTGAGCACCGGTACCAGCACCGGGGTTTGGTCTACGAACGTTTTGTTGAGCTCGTCGGCCAGGTGGCCCACCCGCTTTTGCAGGTTGTCGGGCTGGATGTAGAGCTCGAAGCGCTTGTCCTGAATGATGTAGTAGGGTGGGGCAGCCCCGGTTCCGGCCATATGCAAAGGTAGGTTACGCCGTGGGTTTGTGCCGACCGGCCAGCCGCCGAAGCGCCCCCCTGTACACGTGCTTGGCTAGCGAGTAAACCAGAAGTAGCGGTACGGCCACGTGCCAGGCGCGCCGGTAGTGGCCCACGTTGCGGTAGAGCCGCAGCTCGTCGCGGCGCATGCCCCAGTGGTTGCCCGAAACTCCGCCGGGGGCGCCCTGGGGCCTGCCCAGTTGCACCAGCGGCGCGGGCAGGTAGTAGCACGCCCCTCGGCTGGCGGCGCACAGGGCCAGCTCATGGTCTTGGGTGTGGCGGTAGCGCACCTCGAAGCGTAGGGGCAGCGTACGCCGCACGACAATGCCCGGGGCGGGGTAGGGGTTTTTGAGCAAAATCCGCCAGAACGGCAGCCGCCGCACCCGGGCACGGTCCAACACCGCGGCGGGGGGGAAGGGGCCGACTACGAACGGGTGCCCCAGAAACTGGATGTGCGGGTGGGCGACGAGCACCTGGGCCACACGGTGCAATTTCTCGGGGTGCCACACATCGTCGGCGTCTAAGAAGGCCACGTAGTCGGCCTGGGCGGCCGCCCAGCCTGCGTTGCGGGCCCCACTGGGCCCCACGTTGTGGGCCAGGCGCAACAGCCGCACGGCGGGGCCAAAGGCCTCGATAGCCCGCACGGTGGCCCCGCCGTCGGGGCTGGCATCGTCTACCACCAGCACCTCGAGTGGGGGGTAGGTTTGGGCTAGGGCCGAGCCGATGGCTTGGGCCACAAAGCCTGCCGCCCGGTAGGCCGGGATGACGACACTGAAGCTGGGCAGGGGTGCGCTGGCCATGGGTCTGCAAAGGTTGTGGCCACCAAAGGATTGGCGGTGCCCAGAAGCCTAGTACTTTTCGGGCATGGATCAGGTATTCCACCCCGTACTCAAAGCTGCCGCCACCTACGCCCTTGAAAAGAAGCTGCTGATCAAGCAGCCGACCGACACGGCCAAATTCACCGAGGTGCCCGACCGCTGGCGTCGCTATGGCTTCGAGGGCGGCATTACCAAGCTGGGCATCAAGTTTCAGGTGTACTACCTGGAGTGGCAAAGCCCGACCATCTTCCGCGATTCGGGCATAGGGCCCAACCGCGACCGGCTCTGCGTGGGCTTTTGGGGCGATTTCGTCGACTACAACGGCCCCTTCCAGCGCCGCCTTGAGGCCATGACCGCCGACTGGCCCAGCATGGGCTTTACCCGCTACAAAGTGCTGGCCAACGACTCGCCCGGTGTTATCCCAGAAGGCCTCAACCCCGACTACCCCCTGGCCCGTGTGTGCCACTTCCGCTACAACTGGCCGCCCGAAATCGAGAGCCGGTTTGCCTTTGGCTACGCCATGACCCAGCACCTAGACGCCTACGGGCCCGTAGAAGCGACGTGGACCGAGTGGATGCGCCGACGCATCGACTCGGCCGCTGCCCTCTTGGCCACCCTCTAATGCGCCCCCTGGGGGCCCAGCGGGCACAGAACTGGGCCCTGCGCCGTTAGCTGCTAGCCGGGTGGTAGTTTTGCAGCCTAGCACCCCTGCCCCGTCTGTGTCGGATGCCCTGAAACACGAGTGCGGCCTTGCCGTTGTCCGCCTAAAACACCCCCTGGCCTACTACCACCAGAAGTACGGCTCTGTGCTCTGGGGCTTTAACAAGCTCTACCTGCTCATGGGCAAGATGCACAACCGGGGGCAAGATGGCGCCGGGCTGGCCAGCATTAAGCTGCACACCCCCGCCGGGCAGCCCTACCTAGCCTGGGAGCGCATCATCGAGCCTAGCCCCCCCTGGCAGGTGCTCTTCAAAACCATCGACCAGCAGCTCCAGCGCACCCTGCGCGACGAGCCCGACCTGCTCAGCGACCCCGAGCGCTTCCAGCTGCGCTTCCCTTACGGCGGCGAGCTGCTCATGGGCCACCTGCGCTACGCCACCCACGGCAGCCTTGCGGTAGACAACTGCCACCCCGTGGTGCGGATGAACAGCTGGAAGACGCGCACCCTTGTCATGGCCGGCAACTTCAACCTGACCAACGTAGACCAGCTCATAGACAAGCTGGTCGACCTGGGGCAGCACCCCCAGCACGGTACCGACACCGTGACGGTGCTCGAGCGGGTGGGCCACTTCCTCGACCGCGCCGTGCAGGAGGCCTTCGAACGCTACAAGGCCGAGGGGCTGCCCAACGCCACCATCTCTGAGCAGATTGCCGATACGCTCGACCTGCAAGCCGTGCTGGCCCGTTCGGCCCGCTCCTGGGACGGCGGCTACGCCATGGGCGGCCTGTTGGGCCACGGCGATTGCTTCGTCGCCCGCGACCCCAACGGCATCCGCCCCTGCTTCTGGTACGAAGACGACGAGCTCGTGGTCGCCGCCAGCGAGCGCCCAGCCATCGCCACGGCGTTCAACGTGCCCATTGAGGCCATCGCCGAAATCCCCCCTGCCCACGCGCTCATCGTCAAGCGCAGCGGCCACACCCAGGTTGCCCAGATCACAGAGCCCGCCGAGCGCCGCAGCTGCTCGTTTGAGCGCATTTACTTCTCGCGCGGCACCGACCGCGACATCTACCGCGAGCGCATCCACCTGGGCCGCCTGGTGGCCGAGCCCATCCTCCAGGCCGTGGGCTACGACCTCGACCGCACCGTCTTTAGCTACATCCCCAACACCTCGCAAAGCGCCTTCTGGGGGCTACTCAAAGAGGTAGAGGACTACCTGAGCCGCCAAAAGGCCGAGGTCATTGCCGCCCTGCCGCCCGCCGAGGCCTCGCCCGAGGCCATCCACGCCATCCTCAAGCGCCGGGTACGCGTCGAGCAGGTCATCAACAAAGACACCAAGCTGCGCACCTTCATCGCCGGCGATGCCAGTCGCGACGACATGGCCGCCCACGTCTACGACATCACCTACGGCACGCTCAAGGCCGGGGCCGACAACCTGGTGTGCCTCGACGACTCCATCGTCCGCGGCACCACCCTCAAGCTCAGCATCCTCAAAATGCTGGCCCGCCTGGGCCCCAAAACCATCGTCATTGCCAGCAGCGCCCCGCAGATACGCTACCCCGACTGCTACGGCATTGATATGAGCCAGATCGAGCGGCTGGTGGCCTTCCAGGCCGCCGTGACCCTGCTCGGCCGCACCGGCCAGGCCGACCTCCTGGCCCAGACCTACAACCGAATCCAGGAGGCCGAAGCCCGGGGCGAGCTCGAGCTCGAAAACCACGTGAAGGCCATCTACGCGCCCTTTACCGAGCAGCAGATAGCCGACGAAATCGCGCGCATGCTGCACACCCCCGGCCTGGGTTGCGAGCTCAAGATTGTGTACCTGCCCCTGGCCCGCCTGCCCGAGGCCCTGCCCGACCACCGCGGCGACTGGTACTTCAGCGGCAACTACCCCACCCCCGGCGGCAACCGCGTGGTCAACCGCGCCTTCTGCAACTACATCGAGGGCCGCAACGAACGGGCGTACTAAGTAGCTTTCGGGATGCATATCCCACGCGTTCTAGGGCTGGCCGTGCTTTGGCTGGCGGCGAGCTCACCACTACTGGCCCAAAAGCCCCCCAAGAACGACCCCACACCGTACTGCGTCTCGGAGGGGTTTACCGTAACGCTGCCCCTGGCCTACCAGGCCCGGCACCTGTACACCGAGGGCACGCTGAGGGGCCGGCCCCAGCGCTGGGTCTTCGATACCGGGGCGCCCATGGTCATTACCCCCGCCCTGGCCGCCGAGATGGGCTACGCCGAGCTCAAGAGCATTGAGGTGACCGACGCCAGCGGCCAGACCCGCACCCAGCGCCGGGTGCTCATAGACACCCTGCGGCTGGGTACCGCCGTGTTCGTGAACCTGCCCGCCGTGGTGGCCGACTTTACCAGCAGCGCCGAGCTGGCCTGCCTCTTCGAGGGGGCCGCCGGTATTTTGGGCATCGAGCCCCTGAAGGGCCTGTCGGTGGCCATAGACTACCGCGCGGGCCAGCTTACCCTCACCGACCAACCCGCCGCGCTGCCCCAGGCGGCCAACGCGCGCCGTGCGCCCTACAAGCCCAACGCCAGTGGCACGCCGGTGGTTGAGTTGCGGGTGGGTGGCAAAAAGGCCACGTCGGTCAAGCTCGATACGGGCTCGGGCGGCGGGCTCGACCTGTCCTCGCCGCTCAGGGGCAAGCTCGTGGGCCGGGGCCACCCCTACGCGGGCGTCGGTGCTACGGGCCGGGTATCGGGCGGCCTGTTTGGCAGCGTTGAGCTGGCCACCTACACCACCCAGCTGGATAACCTGGCGCTGGGGGGCGTGCCCATTGGCAACCGGTTGGTGCGCTTTGAGGGCGAGGCTACCAGCCATCTGGTGGGCAACACGGTGCTGAGTGAGTTCCGCGTCACGGTGCACACCGCCACCCAGGAGGTCGAGTTTGCGCCCTACGGGCCGCTGCCCTCGGCGGCGCTCACACTGCCGGGGTATGGCGTAATTGTTACGTTCGATGCCGGGAAAGTGCAGGTCGTGGGGCTCTACGAGAACTCGCCGGCCCAGGAAGCGGGCCTGCGCGTGGGGGCCTACTTCCAGGTCATCAACGGGCAGGATGTATCGCGCCTTTCACTAACCGACTACTGCACGCTGTGGCAGGGGTGGGACGACCTGCCCGACCGCCTGCCGGTCATCGTCAACCAAAACGGCCTCGACCAGCCCCTCACCCTCGTGCGCAAAGATTTGCTCACCCGCTAGCGGTTTTTGGTAGCTTGCCCCGGCACGCCCCCCATACGCGGCGTGCACATTACCATGCTTTTACGACTCTCTTGGGCCCTCATTGTCATCGCCGCCGCTGGGCTGGCGGGCTGCACCAACCCTTCTGCCGGTACCGAAACGGCCACCGCACCCCTGCTCACCACGTTCCCGGCAACGATCACGACCGAAAAAATTTCGCTCTGGGACACCGAGCTGCCCCAAGGCACCACCTTCACCCTGCTCAACCTGCCTTCGGGCAAGCAGTTGCGCATCGTGCTGCCCGAGGGCAAGACGATTTTACGCCCCAACACAGGTGGCCAACCCACGCCGGTCTCAGAAGTCTGCTTTGCCTGCGAGTGCCTGGGCGATGGCAACTGCGAGGTAGCGCTCACCCGCTTCGATGGCGGCCAACTGGCCTTCCTCAATGCCAGTTGCCCTGGCGATGTAGTGGGCTGGGACTGCAACACCCCCCGCCCCGTCGTGCGCGACTAACGGGCTTTCTTCAGCTGCCCCTCAATGCGCCGTAGCAGGCGACGGCTCTGCTCTAAGGCTATTTCCAGGTTTGAAATGGACTGCTGGGCGTTGCTGCCAATGACCAGTAGGCTATTCAAAAAATGGCGGTTTTTGTACAGCTGCTTTAGTTCACCCTGAAAGGCTTGAAGCTCGGTGGGCGGAATAACTGCAGATGAGCCTTTCAGCAGCGTTCTGAAATCTGGGCCCCGAAAGAGGTCGGGGTAAAGGTGCTCGTATTGGTCGTAACGTTGATGTTCTTGCGCTGTTTCGACTTCTACATACAGATTTTGTAATTCTAAGATGCCTTTCCGTAGGTCTCTATCCCGTAACAGCCTAAACTGGCCTGCGCTTTCCATCTCACGCAATGTATTGGCGTGCGTCTCGAATCGCTGGTAGTTTATGATGGCGAAAAAGTGTACTAAAAATGTGTCTGGTGGAACCGTACCGGTATCGACGTACCTCAGTAGCGCGAAGCAACCCTCTGCCCGCGCCAACTGCCGCTCCCGGTAAGCAATCAGTGCTACCGTATCTCTGCCCAGGTCCTCCCGCAGGCCCTGTAAATACTCCTGCTCGATTTTAAGCTCGCCAAGCGCCTCGCGGTAGTTCTCGATCCAGAAAGAGGCCGAAATGCCCAACACGACGAGCCCGAGTTCGAGCAAGTACTCAATGGTTTTCGAGCCCAGCGATACACCCCTGAGTGCCATAGCGCGAATCTACGCGTCGGGGCGTGCCCGTGCAGGTTCTAGGGGTGCTTTGGCCCCGCCCAGGCCGGGCGTGCCTGCTGGTGCGTGGGCCGAGAGCAGGTCGAAGACCGCGTCGTAGCCCGCCTGCTTCAGGCGGGGCAGGTCGGCCTCGGTGGCCCCGTTGGGCAGAATCGGGGGGCCAAAGGCTACGGTTACGGGCCGGGGCAGCTGTAGGGGGAACACCCCGCGGGGCATGATGAGCCGCGTTGCGGTTACGGCAAAGGGCACAACGGGCACCTGGTTTTCGATCGAGAGCCGAAACGCGCCATCATAGAAACTCTTGAGCAACAGCGGCCCCCGGTTCATCGTCCCTTCCGGGAAGACGAACACCCCGATGGCGCGCTTGAGCAGGCCGTCCATAAACTGAAAGCTGCGGGCCCGGCTCTCGGCACTCGAGCGGTCGACGAGCACCACGTTGTGCCGGTAAATCCAACCTAAGACCGGCGTGCGGCTCTGCTCCTTCTTGCCCAGCGGCAGAAAGTTGAAACCCAGCGCCGTCTTCACCACCGGGGTATCGAGGAACGAGGTGTGGTTGGTCACCAGCACCGCAGGCCGGAGGCGCCGGTAGCCGTGGGGGTCGATGATCCGCAGGCGAATGCCCACCAGCAGCAGGAACAGCCGGAACCACACCAGCATGGTCACCGACGCCAGCCACAGGTTGGCCCTGAAGCCAAACACGGGGTAGATAAGAAACAGGGGCAGGAATGCCACCAACGGCACAATGAAGCATATGCCTACCCAAACGGTGTACACCCACCGGACCCAACGCACCATAGCAGCCTGCCGCCCAGCGGTTTGCTTGACCGGGCCGCAGGCCACGAAGGTAGGCGTTAGCCCTAACTTGGTTTGTGGTACAGCCGAACCGAGGCGCTGTCTGAGCACGGCCGGTACCCCAGCCGGGCCAGCGAGTCGAAGGCAGGGGGGGCAACCACGAGCCACGCGCGCGAGGGTTCGTAGCGGTTCTGCGCCGGTGCAGCTGCCCAACTTTCGTTCCGCACCCCCACGGGGTAATAGCGGGTTCCGGTGCCCTGGGTCAACATCCACAATGGCCCCGTTAGGGTGTTGAAGCCTAGGTGTAGGCCCACCTCGGTAACCCGGTGCTTGGCCAGGGTATCGGCAATCTGGCGGTAGGCGTTCAGTTCTTCGGGGCGGTACGCCAAAATGTTCTCCAGGTCAGTTCGCCACACCGAGCTGCCACCCGGCAGCAGTCGGTGGGGGTAGCAGCGTAGGGCCACCAAAGTGGCAAACCCCCAGACCACCACCCCCACCAGCCATTGGGTGCGGGTACGGCGGCCCACGAACCAGGTAACAACCAGGGGCGTGTAGAGCACGTACCACACGCCCAGAAACCGCGTGGCCCACGGTTGCCACAACAGCAGCAGCGACATCAGCAGCAGCACTGCCTGCAGCACCAGGGCATAGCCCACCCAGTACCACTTGCGCCGCGTTACGGCCCAGAGGGTGGCCACGAGCACGGCCAGGTAGACGGTCAGGTTAGGTACCTGGGGCTCGTCGAGGGTTGGGCTGAAGGTGCTGTACCGGCCTACATCGGCCAAGGTCGTGCGGGGGTCGTCGGCCGAAAGCCCAAGGGGTCGGTGCAGCAGCGCCACTAGTTGGGCAATCCAGCCATTGATCTGGGGCTGCCCAGGCACCATGAGTTGCGCACTCTGGAAGCGCAGGTAGGTGCTCAGTGCCGTAGCCGGTGTAGGCTGGGCCTGGGTGGTGTAGGGCTGTAGTGCTGGGGCGTCGCCCAAGGGGTGGCCAACGGCCTGTAGGTTGCGTAGCCAGAGCCCCAGGTTGAGAAACCCACCCAAAGCCACCGCCACGCAGGCCACTTGCCAAAACCGGCGGTTGCCCAACTGGTTATAGGCTACCCAAAGACCAATGGGCAGGAAGTAGAATACCGCCGTCGATTTGAGCCACAAGGCCGTGCCCGCCGCAAGGCCTAGCCACAGACCCCGCTCCAGGGTCCAAGGCATCGGGAGCACCAACAACCACACAGTTGTGGCGATTGCCGCCCCTACCTGAAGGTCGTTAAACGTGCCCGGTGCCTGGGCTGCGACAATGGGGATGCACAGTGCAAAGCCCGCCCCCAGCAGCTGCCCACGGCCAGTACCCCCGTGTGCCTGCACCAATAGCGATGCTGCTACGGCCAGCAGCCCGTAGCATACCCACTGTGGCAGAAACAGCCACCCATACCCGCCCAATGCACGCAACACCACCAGCTGGTACGCATAGCCGGGCGCGATGGTCACTTGCCGCAAGTCGCCGGTGGGGTAGAACTGCACTGTTTGGTTTTGCAACCAGTGTTCAACCCGGGGTAGGTGGTAGGTCAGAAAATCGGTGCTATTGGGGGGGGTGAGTAAGCCCGCCAGCAGCGTCAACCCGAGCAGCATACCCAAGCCTGCGTAGGCAAACCAAGGGGCGGGGCCCAGGCGGGGCCGGACAATGCCTTTCCGTTTCCACCCGACTGCACACCCCGCCAGCACTACCACCAGCAGTAGCCCGTACGCCACCAGGTAGTTTTGCCTCGTAACACCACCAATGGCACTTAGCAGTTCGGTTATGCCGATAGTAGCCAACGCATACAGGCCAACCCCCAACAGCAAACTGCGGCGAACCGACCCATACGCAAGGGTAGCGCGCCACACATAGAGCACTAGGCAAAAGCTTACCGCGACCGCAATCGGTACCCAGACCACGGCTGCGAAGCTACGCGGCTAACCCCCGCTACTCGAAGAGGTGTTTTTTGCTGGTGTTACGCCAGCCACGTTCACCCCAGTTTTTGGTGTAGTACACCGCTAGGTCGCGCTCGCCCCAGTTTTTGGTGAAGTACACGGCCTTGTCGCGTTCGCCCCAGTTTTTGGTGAAGTACCAGGTGCCGTCGTTGCCGCTGCTCTCGCCCCAGTTTTGGGTTACGTACACCACCAGGTCGGCTTCGCCCCAGTTTTCGGTCACGTACACGGTCACGTCACGCTCGCCCCAGTTTTCGGTCACGTAGATGCGCTGGGCGTGGGCGCTCAGGCCCAGCCCAAGCAGCAGTACACAAGTTGCGAGGAAGAGTTTCATGGAGAGGGCGATGATTGGTTGGAAGTTACTGCGCGCCGTTAAACCACCAACGCGGCAAAACGTCTAGCTTTAACTACAACTGCTGTGCCAATGGCGCCTACTGCAAACCACGTGTATTGGCGGGCCGGTTTTGGGCCTGCCCCCGGTACTGGTTCAACGACTGCGACCGATGGGGCTGCGGCCTACCGGCTGCTGGCGGCCTCTAGCAGCGCCCAGCCGCCGCTCCAGCAGTACTCGGTTGCCGAAATCGCCGCGCTAGAACGCGGCAGCGAAGAGCGCCAGCGCATCAACCGCGAGGGCACACTGCGGCTCAACCAATCGGTACTCGAACGCATGGCCTTTGGCACCGCCCAGCTGCGCGAAAAGGCCGTGCTCTTCTGGATGGACCACTTTGCCTGCAAGACCCCGCTTTACCCCCTGCGCGAGCACTACTACAACACGCTCCACGCCGGGGCGCTGGGTACGTTTGCAGATCTTCTGCACGCCGTGGCCAAGGCCCCGGCCATGCTGCAGTTCCTGAACAACCAGCAGAACCGCAAGAAGGCCCC
>JANRLA010000162.1:0-7025 GCA_033763015.1 Bacteroidia bacterium | reverse complement strand
ACAGACATCTAAACTACACGATACGAATAGAGGTATCCACACAACCCCTTGGCCCGTACAAACGAAAGGGTGCCAATGCCCCTTGCCGCCGAGTAGGTGCAATAGAAAGGGGCGAGCAGGCCTTCTGGCAACTGGCACCCCCTGCTGGACTCGAACCAGCAACCGTCGGATTAGAAATCCGATGCTCTATCCGGTTGAGCTAAGGGGGCGTACTGCTTCAACGCAAAAGTACGCACCGCTCTGCACATGCCCCCCGGCAGCGGCTAGCCCAAGAGGTGCTCCCAGCTCAGGGGCGTGCCCGGGGCTAAATCTCTGGCGGATTTGCGGCCCAGCAGTTGGTCGTAGTACTTGGGCGGCAGGCCGGTGCCGGGGCGCACCACCCGTAGGTTTTCGGGGGTAAAGACCTCGCCTGCGCGGATGGCCTGGGCCACGAAGACCGAGCGCTTGTACTTGACGCTCTTTTCTTCGGCGGCCTGCACACCCATCTGCACCCCACCCAAAGCCAGAAAGGCCCGTTCGCTTTCGGTAACGAGCGCCGCCAGTTCTTCGGGCTCCAGCGAGAAGGCACTGTCTACCCCCCCATCGGCGCGGCGCAGGGTGAAATGCTTTTCTATCAGACAGGCCCCCAGGGCGATGGCCGCCACGGCTGCGCCAATGCCCATGGTGTGGTCAGAGAGGCCCACAGGTACTCCCATCGCCTCGGCCAGCACTGGGATGGTGCGCAGGTTGGTGTTCTCGGGCGTGGCGGGGTAGGTGCTGGTGGTTTTGAGCAGCACCAGCTGGGTGCAGCCTGCAGCCCGTAGCACCTGCACCGACTCGTAGATGTCGGCCAGCGTCGCTACGCCCGTCGACATGATGACGGGTTTGCCCGTGGCGGCCACCTTGCGCAGCAGCGGGTGGTGGGTGTTTTCGAAGGATGCGATTTTGTAGGCCGGTACCCCTAGGCCCTCCAGAAAATCGACTGCCGTTTCGTCGAAGGGGCTGCTAAAGGCCACCAGGCCCAATTCTTTGGCTCGCTCGAAGAGTGGCTGGTGCCACTCCCAGGGCGTGTAGGCCTCCTGGTAGAGTTGGTACAGGTTTTTGCCGGCCCAAAGCGACTTTGGGTCGTTGATCTGAAAATGCTCGTTTTGCGCGTCTAGGGTTATGGTATCGGCCGTGTAGGTCTGCAGTTTAATGGCATGGGCACCCGCGCGGGCCGCAGCTTCTACGATGGCCAGGCCGCGCTCAAGGCTCTGGTTGTGGTTGCCCGACATTTCTGCCACAATGAAGGGTTTGTGGCCTGGGCCAAGGGTATAGGGGCCGATGTTAAACATACCGCTGAAGGAAAAAACAGGGCTCATCCGAAACACTACAATCGGCCAGGCGTACAAAGCCCGCTGCTTCAAATCCTTTCAGCGAAGCAGAGTTGCGTTGCTTGATGTAAGCTACTACTTGGGCACCGGGGAACTCACTGGCCAGAGCCTGGCACCCCAGTACTATGAAGGGGCCCGCGAGACCTTTGCCACGGTAGTGGGTAGCAAGCGCAATACCGATAGTCCACTGATTAGCGTCACTGCGGTCGAAACGTAGCGTTCCGGCTGGTGTCTCGCGTATCAACAGAATGAAAAATTTACAGTCGGGTGTATCGAGCTTACCGGCCAACCATTGCTGGTGCTCCTCCCAGCTGATGGCCGCCTGCCGGAACGAATTCTGGCGTACCACAGGGTCGTTGGCCCACGCAAAGAGGAGCTCCGAATCGGAGGTCTGTGCCTTCCGTAGGGCTAGTTCGGTTGCCATTGCGGGTATTGAACCAAACGTAAGACTAACTCAGGCAAGCGTTGGGGGTTGTAGTCGGAAAACACCGCTTCGCAGGACGTATTTAGGAGTTGTCGCTGATTGTAAGAGTTTGAGAGCACAAATGCTGCGTCAGCGACTTGCTGTATCGTTGCGGATTCTGGCAGTGCGTAGACGGCCCCCCGGTCGCTCAAGCCAACCACATTTGGCCGTTGATTTGGCGCAAAAGCCCAGGCCACGGTCGGTACTCCAACCCGGACAAGTTCAAGGAGGGTTTGCCCACCGGCCGCAACGGCCAGGTCGGTTTCCTGCATAGTTTGAAACATACCCTCTGCGCTTAAGCCATTTAGTAGCAAGAGGCTACTGGGTAGTTTTTTTGAGTAGGCATAACCACTGGGTACCACGGCTACCAGGTTTTGATCTGGCATACGGGTATGCAAGCCTTCTAGAAGGCCATTTAGCACGGATATGGGTGGGGTAGCCCCTAAAGAAACAAGCAGCTTTGTAACCTGTTCCCTTACAGAGTAACTCTTCGTAGCTAGAAATGGCGGTCGTAGGTGAGCGTAAGCCGGCCCAAGGCAGAAGTAACAGGATTCGTTCGGAGCATATGGCAGGTTTTCAGCCCCCGGTGCCCCATTGACGACCACCCCTCTGGGGTAGGCCATCCGCACGGTATCGTCGAGGAAGACGGGCACCTGTACACGCTCGGCCAGGGCCAAGAGCAGTTCATCGCTGGCCAGGTAGCTATCGGCCACCACGATGGGGTAGGCCCCAGCGGCAGTAAGCAGGTCGGGCCGCAGCCGCCAATCGCCGTGTAGGTAGCCTACCTCCCCTACCTGGGCACGTACATCGCCGTCGCTGTTCAGCCACACCGTAACGGGGCAGCCAGCCTCCTCGAACGCAGCTTTCAGGGCCTGGCAACGGCTCAGGTGCCCCAGACCCGTAGCGGCCATGGCCTCGGTGAGGATGAGCACGTTCGGCTGAAGAGTCATTCGTTTGAGGCTTTGGCCTTTAGGTAGGCTGCAATCGCTTCGGCCATTTCGAAATCTTCTGGTGTGTCAATGTCAATCGCCTGCTGCCAAGGCAAGGGGAAAAACCGGTGGTCGGGCCCGTAGAACGTACCTGCTGCCCGTAACGCCTGGATATTGGCAACCCAGATGGCGCCGGAGGGGCAGTACAGGGCCGCCAGATCTTGTGAGCGCACCTGCCCTGACATTACCTCAGGGAACAGCGCCGTTGGCCTGCCGTCGTGCGCTAGGGTGTGGGCCCACCAGGGGTGAGCCCACCCGGCATCAAAACACGAGAGCTGAAATTGCAGCCCTTGCTGCTCAAAATTCGCCACTGCACGAACGATCTCATCTGCGTTTCTCAGTGGGCATACGGCAAACAGCTGCACTACTGTGGTGTAGGTGCGCCCCAACTGCGTGCGTAGCCGCTCAAGGGTTTCGAGCGTTGCTAGACTAACAGGGCTGTGGTCGTCGGCGAACTGAGCCCGCAGAAACGGGACTTCGGCACCCAGTGATCGGCTCACTGCCGCTATCTCGGGGTCATCGGTGGAAACCACAACAGCCTCGAAGACCCCGCTCTCCAAGGCCGCTTCTACCGTCCAACCGATTAAGGGTTTGCCCAAAAACGGCCGAATGTTCTTGCCCGGAATCCGCTTCGAGCCGCCCCGGGCTGGAATAATGGCGATGCGCTTACCAGATGCTCCAGCCACCATCGCAAATCAGGTTATGTCCGTTTACGCCCGAAGCTGCCGCTGAGAGCAAAAAGAGCACTGGGCCGGGTATATCGGCCTCATCCAACATCCGGTTGATAGGTGTTCGCTGGGCATACCGCTCAACGAAATCGGCAGGCGCTCGCCCCGCTACGCCTCCGTACGATACACAATTCACCCGAACACCCTGTGGCGCCAGCCGTACTGCGAGTTCTTTCGTTAGCTGGATGGCCGCAGCCTTTACCGGCCCGTAGTGCACTGGGCTTTGGCGTACAAAATCTGTATACAAGCCCGGCTGGGGGGCTACCACCCCGTACATCGAACTGATGACGACTACCGAAGAAAGGGGGGCACCTGCCCCGACCAGTGATAGGGTTAGGGCATGGGGTAGAACTACCCCCAGTTTGAATTCGCCGAACCAACTGCCCTCGGCCACTTCGCCGCTGGGGCCTAGTTTCAGGTGATCCAGGTTACGTACGTTGTGTACGATACCCACAAGCCGCCCCAACCAACCGTGTAGCAAATGGGTAAGTGTTTGGGCCGCATCCGCATCCTCCAAGTTAACCACGACTCCTGTAACAGCGCCCTGCGCTCCGGTAGCTGCGTGATCGTAGGTAGCTTTCTTCGCTTCACTGCGGGTGGTGTACACCACATCATACCCCGAAACTGCGAGCGCGCGCAGGAGCGACTGGCCTACCACACCCGTACCGCCAGTAAGCAGCACAACGGGTCGTTCGGTCGTCTGTGGTTCAGTTTTCATCGCCCAAGTTCCAATAAAGAAACAACGTTCAGTGTTTCAGCCCTGGGGATAATTTGAGTTTGGGTTTCAACCCCTCGGATGAATTCTTGTAGGGCAGTCCTGAAGCATGCAAAGCTGCTAAAGGGGCCGCTTTGCCAGCTACCTTGACTTCCTATCCAACGGAATTGAAGGGGCGCAGCGGCTGCAGGCAGGGCCGTAAAACGATAGTCTATCCCTCGTTGGTCTCGAAACGAGAGCGCCTGAAGGGTTGAGGTTGTTTGGGTATGAATCCCATTTGGCTGGAGTACCCCAATATTTGCAACTACGGGTTCGACGATGTGTACCGCGTATGTATCCCAGTACTTGGGGGTAGTAGCGTCTATGAAACGAAGCTCGCCCAAGGCAGAGAGTTCCACTTCGCTGGGCACAAGCTCTGGTGCGTACCGTAGCGCCGAGCAACTGAAAATCTGCCAGTCGTAGCGCTGCTCGTCGAGGAGCCGCTGTGCGTCTGCGGTAGAAACGGCAAGCGGTTTATCAATGTAGATGGGGAGCCCCGCCGCCAGGAACGGTGCTGCAAGGGAAAAGTGAGAGCGGGCATCGTCGCGGGCCAGTAGAACCGCATCTACGTGGCCAATCATGTCTTGAGGTGCCGAAACAACGGTAGCAATACGCGCGGCAGCGGCCACGTGAGCCGAAACCTCGGGGTCCTGTGTCCACACATGTGTCACCTGGTGCCCGGTCAGGAAATCATCGGGGTACCGCTGTTTTGAGAGGTAGTCGGGTATCACCGGGAACGGGCACTTTGACATCTCCGTCGCGTCAAAGCCGTTAAAAATGGCCGACCAGGAGTAGGGATGGCCATTTCCAGGGCTTAGGCCGAGTATGCCAAGTTTCATCGTTTCGGTTTCCAGTGGATGGGAAGTACTACTGCAGTATCGGCTATACGTGCGCTCAATTTCAATTCCTCAACCACAGGTGCCACTTTCGACAACACCCCCTCATACGCCAGATTCAGTGTAAACGATGCTAAACTGTCCACACCAATCACGAAGTGGTGTATGTAGGGATTTAATGCTGCCGATGCGAGCAGCAGGTGAGGCAACGAAACCCCTAAACGGTGGGCCCATCCGGCGGCAATACCAAACCCCGGTGGGTCGTAGCCAAAAAGATCTTGGCGTTGGGTGGCGGATAGAAATGGAGCACCTTGCAGGAAAACCGAGCGCGCATGTATCTCTACACCTTTTTCAGCTACCACCGGAAGTAGCGCCTCGAACCGCTGGTCGAAAAGGCTATAGGGAATCTGAAGAAGATCTGGCTCTATGTTTAAGGACCAAGCCGCTTCGATCTGTTCTGGGGCGTAGACCGAGAGGCCTAGTTTGGCAATCAGACCGTTGGCTTTCAGCGTCTGAAGGGTTTGCCACCGATGGGGCTGTTCCAGCACATCCTCTGTCCTGTGAAACAGGTAGCCGTACACGCTGGGCTGTTGCAACCGGCCGAGGCTGGCCTGTAGCTCCTTCTGCAGGTCGGGCGCCGAGGTGTTCAGCGGCCGAAGCTTCGTGACAATCCGAAATTGATCTAGCTGTGGGTATTGACCCAGTACCGACTCGCTGGCACCGTAAGCGGCGGCGGTATCGAGTAGCCCAACGCCCTCACTTCGTGCGCGGTCGAGGATAGAAAACACAGTTGGGGCCGCCAACTGCCCATGCACATTCGAAATGCCGTACGGCAACCCAAACTGGGCCGTGCCCAAACCCAACCGGTGAAGCCCACTCACAGCAGTATCCGGTTAGGTTGTGGTACTTACGCGTTGACCCAATTCTGTACCGTCTCAATCACATAGTCCTGCTCGGCATCGCTAAGCGCCGGGTACATAGGCAGCGAGAGGCAGCGCTCGTAATAGGCTTCGGCCTGGGGGTAATCGCCGGGTGCATGGCCTAACGTGCGGTAGTAGGGTTGCAGGTGCACGGGTATGTAGTGCACCTGGGCGAAAATCTGGTGCGCACGTAGGTGGTCGTACAGGGCTTTGCGATCTGGCACTTGCACCACGTACAGGTGGTAGGCGTGGCCATAGCCGCTGGGCACCTCTGGCGTCACAATCGCTGGGTGGTTAGCAAAGGCTGCGTCGTAGCGCTGGGCAAGGGCCCGCCTGCGGGCTAGCCCTGCCTCGGCGCGGCCGAGTTGCGAGAGACCCAGAGCACACTGCAGGTCGGTGATGCGGTAGTTGTAGCCCAGCACCTGCATCTCGTAGTACCAGCCGCCGGGCTGCTGGTGCAACTGGGTGGGGTCTTTGGTGATGCCGTGAGTGCGCAGCAGGAGCAGCTTGTCGTACAGGTCTTTGCGGGCGGTAGTAATCATGCCGCCCTCGCCGGTGGCAATGTGTTTGACCGGGTGGAATGAGAAAATGGCCAGATCGGCCCACTGGCCATCGCCTGCGCGGTGGCTGGGGCTATGCCCACCGGGTGCGTGGCAGGCGTCTTCCAGCAGCCAGCAGCCAAACTCATCGGCGAGCGCACGCCAGGCGGCCATGTCTACGGGCAGGCCCGCAAAATCGACGGGTATGATACCCTGGTAAGTGCCCTTGGGGGCGGCCTCCAGTTTCTTCCGCACGGCCGCAATGTCAAGGCAGTACGTACTCGGGTCAATGTCGGCGAAGGCTACCTCGCCCCCTGCGTACAGGATGCAGTTGCCGCTGGCCACGAACGTGTTGGGGCTGGTAATCACCCGGTGGCCTGGCCCTACGCCCAGGGCCAGGGCGCACAGGTGCAGTGCAGCTGTACCGTTACTCACTGCCACGGC
>JANRLA010000161.1:0-26628 GCA_033763015.1 Bacteroidia bacterium | reverse complement strand
GGTGTCGTAGACCGAGCCGTCGCCGTGAGGGTGGTACTTACCCAGCACCTCGCCCACGATACGGGCGCTTTTCTTGGTGGGCCGGTTGCTGGCCAGCCCGAGTTCGGACATCCCGTAGAGTACCCGGCGGTGCACAGGTTTCAGCCCGTCGCGCACGTCGGGCAGGGCCCGGCTGACGATGACCGACATCGAGTAGTCGATGTAGGCGCTGCGCATTTCGTGGGTTATCCCACGGTCTACAATCTTTTCTTCGCTCATAGCGGTTCTGGCAGTTCACCACGCTGTTTCTGGGACCAAAAACGCCCCAGCGGCCCGGGTGAAGAAGCAAATATACGCTGCCAGTCGCGGGCAGTGTAGCTTTGGGGCATGGCTACCAAACTCACGAGTTTGAACAACGGCTCGGTGCGCGTAGAAGGCGACTTCAGCATTGTAGACGTGAACGGCAACACCTACGGCTTAGGCGGACGCGAGGTGGTTTCGCTCTGCCGCTGTGGGCTGAGCCAGAACAAGCCTTTCTGCGACGGCTCGCACCGCGAGCACTTCGAGCACCAGGCCATCGCCTTCGATCTGCCGCCCAAAAAGCAGGCCTAAGCCCGGTGTGTACCCTGGTGGTAGGCTACCGGGTGCACCCCCGGTACGAACTGCTCGTGCTGGCCAACCGGGACGAGTTTTACGACCGGCCCACGGCCCGTATCCACGCCTGGGCCGATGCGCCGACCGTATTCGGCGGCCGCGACCTGCAGGCCGGGGGTACCTGGCTGGGCCTGAGCCGCACGGGCCGCTTTGCGACCGTAACCAACTACCGCGACCCCCACAACATCCGTGCTGACGCGCCCAGCCGGGGGGCACTCACGGCCGATTTTTTGACCGGCACTGCCACTGCACAGGCCTACCTCGCGGCGCTGGCCCCCCACGCGGCCGCCTACAACGGCTTCAACCTGTTGGTCTACGACGGCACCCACCTGGGCTACCTGGGCAACTACGACCCGGACGGGCCCCGGCACTTGCCCCCCGGCGTGTACGGCCTGAGCAACGCCCTGCTCGATAGCCCCTGGCCCAAACTCAGGGCCCTGAAAGCGGCTACAGAGCCCCTCTGGGCGGACGAACACCTGCCCGACGACACGGCTTTGATTGAGCTGCTCGATCGGCCCGAAACCTACCCCGACGACCAGCTGCCCCACACCGGGTTGCCCCTGGAACGTGAGCGGCAACTCTCGGCCCTGCGCATCCACATCCCACGGCCCGAGGGGGCCACAGCGGGCGGCTATGGTACGGTGTGCAGTACGCTGGTTAAGCTGAGTGCCGCGGGCTTTGAGCTCCACGAAGTCAACCGAAACCCCTACCGCACCCACGCCCTAGCGCCGGTGCGGGTGGCGGCCCCGCGGCTGGGCTAGAACCCGCGCGCGGGTGGCTGGGCGAGGGGTGTGGTGCCGCGCACGGGCGTTTGGTTGCGGCGGGTGGCCCCCAGGGTGAGCCGCAGCTGTACGCCAATGGCCGTAAAGCTGTTCGGGAAGCTGTTGCTGAGCACCGGCAGGTTGGTGGTGTGCTCGTAATACACCCGCGCGGTGAGCTGGGTGGAAACGGTGTAGTCGATGCTGGGCTTGATGGTGTAGCTCAGGTTGCCGCCAGTGGGCTCGGGCGGCAGGGCGCTTTCGAGCCGGCGGTTCTGGTTGCGGGTGTTGCGGAAGGTGCCCTCTAGCCGGTAGACCACGCTGTTGGGCAGGTTCAGGAGGCTACCCAACAGGCCGTTGCCCCCACTCAGGCGGTCGCGCTTGAGCGATACGCTGGTGGTCACCTCGGTGTTTTGGGTTTCGGTAAGCTGCAGGGCCCCGACGTTGAGGGTAACGATGCGGCTGCGCTTGAAATCGAGCAGCACCGAGAGCCCCGACTTCCAGACCAGGTTGATGCCCAACAGTGGGCTGAAGGTTTCGGTGAGGATGACCTGCTGGATGACGTTTTGCGGCTGCAGGTTGTAGATGGGCAGCGCCCCGCTGGTATCGAGCGGGATAAACGTATCGGGCAGCCCGTCGCCGCTGAGGTCGATGGCGTTGAGGTTCAGGATGCGGTTTTCGGTGTAGAGGCTCTTGTAGCTATGGGTAATGGTAATGCTCTGGAAGATCTCGCGCAGGGCGCGGGTGTCGGCCAGGCCGCGGTAGCTGACAGTCCAGTTGGGTAGCGGGAAGGCGGGCCGACCCGAAAGGGGCACCTTGCCGGGGTCGTAGGGGCCGTAGGCAGTCAGGAACGAGGCTACGAGCACGTCTTGGCTCGTGCCGGTGTAGCCGTTCCAGTAGCCGCTGCTGAGCTGCACGGGGTTGGTGAGCTGGTTGTAGTCGCGGTTTTCGGTGCGCAGCCTGTCAGACAGCGCCAGCCGGTTGGCACTGAAGGCGGCAAAGGCCCCACCGGTGCCCTGGATGGGGTCGAAGGCCGAGCCGATGGAGATGGTCGAGGTACTGTAGGTGCTACTGCCCTGCCGGTTGCTGAGCAGGTAGTCGTTGTCGGTGCTGTTGAAGGCAAAGAGGGCGCCGTCGGTAAAGGCCTCGTTGCGGGCAAAGTCGAAGGCGATTTCGAGGCCACGCAGGGGCTTGAAGAGCGCGCGGAGCTGCAGTGTGGTGTTGTTGGTCTGTTGCAGGGGCTGCACCAGGGCCGTATCGCGGGTGAGCCAGCCGCGGTTGGCGGCATTTTGGAGCCAGCCGCCCTGCTGGAAGAGGTCGGGTTGGTAGCCAAAGACGAAGTCCCAGCCCGGGGCGGGGCCGCCACTGCTGCCGCCCTGGGGGTTTTCGAACTGAAAGTCGAGCCCAAAGTTGGCGGGCCGGGGCAGGTAGCCGGGCAAGGCCGTGGTCTGGTTGCGGGTGTAGGTAACGTCTACCTGCTTGAGGCCAAAGAGGGTGCCTACCAGCCCTTTTTGCACCCGCTGGCGGGCAATGCGGGCCTCGTCGCCTGCTTGGCGGCTGCTGTCGGCCTCAGAAAAGATGGTTCTGCGGGGGATGGGCTTGAGCTGGCGCGCGAGCCAGGGCGACTTCTGGTAGAGCTGCTCCAGGTTGGCCTGGCCCGTGAGGTTCCACGCCCGGCTGTTGGAGATAGTGTTGCCCAGAAACGAATTCTGCAGCGCTGCGGTCTGCCAGGCGTAGCCGCCGGTGTAGCCTACACTGCCCGAGAGCCAGTCGGTGGCTTTGATTTGGGCAAAGGGCACCTGGTAGGTGGCGCTGAGCTGTTGGGTGTAGTTGAGTGCGCGCCCGATGTTGATGAAGTTGTAGTAGCCGTTGGCGGTGTCGCGGCCAATGGTAAAGACCCGCCGCCAGAGGGTATCGCGTTTGGCACCGTCGAGCGGGCCCACTGGCTCGTCTACCCGGCTTTGGGTGGTGGTCGTGAAGGTGAAGCCCAGGCTTTTGCTCAGGTCCCAGCGCAGGTTGAACGTGCGGCTGATGGTAAAGTCCTGAACGAAGGTGGGCTGGATGGGCAGGTTGTTGGGGTTTTGCTCGCGGAGCTGCTCTTCGAAGTACCGGCGGTTGCCGTCAATGGTCAGGGCCAGGTTTTGGGGCAGCAAATAGAAGTTGAAGGCGCGCAGGGCATTGGGCCGGGGCGTGACGGTGCGGCCGGTAGAGTCGGTTTTGGGCTTGCCCTTAAAGGGCTCGTAGTTCTTGGGGTTGAACCCGTAGTTCCAGGCAATGCCGGCCAGGTAGGTCTGGTCAAGCTGCTTCTCGATCTGGGCCGTGCGCCGGAAGCGCTCGGAGAAGGAGTAGGTGAAGGCGAAATTCTCGACGTCCCAGATGTCGACCTTCGCCTCGGGGCCGCGCAGCTTGCGCACGTTGGTAAAGGCGTAGCTGTAGCTGCGGGTGTAGTCTTCGGCGCGGCTAAGGGCCTCTTGGCGGTTGGGGGCGGCTTCGAGCCGTGTTTCGAGCAGTACGTCGGGGTCGGTGGGCGTATACTTGGGCGTGATGCGCTGCTCGGAGTAGGTGCCGTAGAAGGGGATGTCGAGCCGGGCAGCCTCGGGCAGCAGCTTACCTACGTTGAGGTTCAGGGCGATGTCGTACCGGGTGTTGGTCTCGGTCGTTCGGTCGCCGATTTTGGTATCGACCGTGCCGTAGCCGGGTGTGCTGTGGGCCCCGGCCAGCGAAACGCTACCCAGGTCGGCGAGCTGGATGTTGAGTCGGCCCGTGGCGGCCCAGCCGCTGGTCTGGTCAAAATCGGTCACGCGCAGCTCGTTGGCCCAGAGCTCGAGGTTGATGGGGCCCTGCCCGTCGTCGGGGTTCAGCATCCCGATCATGAGCGTGCGCACGTTGTTCAGCTGGGGGTTACCCACCACGGTGAGGGTGCGGCCATCGCCCAGGTCGATGGTAAAGGGTTGGGTGACCGAGGCCCCGGCGACGTTGCGGCGTTCTTTGGCCAGGTTGAGGTCGGCCAGGGCGATGTCGATTTGGTTTTCGGCCAGCCAGATGTTGCGCGGGCTCTGGTCGCCGGGGGTAGAGGGCGTAAGCGGGATGCGGACTTCGTAGTAGTTGCTCACGAAGTCGGAACCGATGCGCAGGAAGGCCTCGGCGTCGCCCCGCTGGTCAAAGCCCGAGCCCAGACCGTCGAGCCCCTCGGCGTGCAGCCAGAGCTTGATGCGCTGGTAAAAGCGCAGGTCCAGCGCGTAGTTGCGGAACGCCGCCTGGCCCTCGCCGTCTTGCACCCCGCGGCCCCGCAGCACGATGGACTGCTCGTTGAGCAGCTGCCCCGGCACGGGCGAGCCCGGCAAGCCCTGGCGCTCGATATCGGGCGGTATAGTGTAGTTGAAGGGCTGCTTGTCGGCGTTCTCTTCGATGTTGAGTGTGCCAAGTTCAAATTCGGTGAGCGGCGAGGCATCGGCGCCTGTGGCCGTGATGCCGCTCAGGTACCGCCGCCAGATGGTAGACACAAGTTTGAGCGAACCAAAGCGCAGGGTGACGGGGGCCTCGAAATCGGTGAGGTACATCCGCACGAAATCAATCGCGGTGAAGTCCTGGATGCTGCCCACGGCACGGCCACCGGTGCGGATGGGGACACGGAAAAGGTACCAGTTGGACTGGCCCGTGGTGCCATTCGGGCGGTCGAACGTCACCTGCCGCCGGTCGATGACGAAGCCATTGCCGGGAACAAGGTCGGTGGGCCGGATGGGGACGCGGTACTCCCAGTAGGACTCCTGCGAGTTGAAGGTGCCGTCCTGGTTAATGTCCTCCACGTCGGGCTGCAGCGTGGCCGCCTCGACGAATTGGCCCGTGGTGCCCACGGGGCTGTTGTTTTCGGTGCCGTTGTAGGCCCGGTACCGGGTCAGGATGTCGGTACCGCTGGGGTAGTTGGTAAAGAACCGGAAGTCGTCGGTGCTCGGGTCGGCGCTAATGGCGTCGGCGGCTGCGGGGTCGGTTACGATGGTGAGTAGGTCGGAGAGGAAGGGCCCGAAAAAGTCCTGCTCGTCGACACTCCGCAGCCCGTCGAGCCCCACATCCTGAAAGGGCCGTGCGTCGGGGTCGTTGTCGAAGGCATTGGTGGGCACCTGGGCAATGGGCACCCGGCCCCAGGGCGTGGTGCGCAGGTTGAGGCCCGTAGCCGTGGCCTCGGCGGTGGTGGGCATACCGTTTTCGAAGGCAAACTCGCGGTCGGGCAGCACGTCTTCTGAGATGCGGCCCAGGTTGAAGTAGAGCTCACCGCCAGGGGCAGCGGCGTTGCCCTCGAAGGGGTCGAGCAGCCAGAACTCGATGAACTCGAAGTTGGCGGCCTCAAAGTCGGTGGCGCCGGTGGTCTGGCGCATGATGCCCGCCCACTTGCCCTGGGGGTTGCGCAGGGTGCCGTCGGGGTTTACAGAATCGGGGGCCGTGACGTAGTTGTAGGGCCCCCGGGCGGTGGGCTGGTACTGCAGGTCGAGCGTCGCCAAGAGGTCGGTACCCACCACGGTGCGGTTGGGGAAGACTTCGTTGACGGTGACGCGGCGGCTGGCGTCGATGTTGAGCGCGGGGCTCTGGTTGTCGAGCCCAAACTGCTGGGGCTGGTCGTAAAAGCGGGGGTCGATGATGTACCAGGCCAGGTTGGCGCGGGTGTAGCCCGCCGAGCGGCCGGTGGTATCGGTAGCGATGGGGGTAAATGCGCTGGGGTACGAGGCTAGGCGCCAGGCCTGTACGTTGCTCGCGAGGTCGATGCTCGTCTGGGCGCCCTCAAAGTCGTCCAGGTACGCGATGCCGCGCTCGGTACCGGTGCGGATCTGGCGGGGGGCGCCGGGCAAGAGCTGGGCAAACTCGCCCTGGAAGCTGATTTTGCTCGGCACCTGGCTGCGGTAAAACGGCAGGGCGTTCAGCCAGTTGGTCAGCGCACGGCTTTGGGTATTCCACGTAGCGTCAATTCCCCACTGCACGTTGCTCATGGGCTCTGAGCCGATGACGACTTTGTTGATGAGCGGCCGCTCGTTGAAGTACAGGAAGGTCGCGCCGAGTTGCAGGTTCTTCGAGGCCTTGATGTCGAAGCGGGTGCCGATGAGGGTTTGCTGCTGGATGCCGAAGAGCTGGTTGCTCTCGAAGGTGATGCGTACGTCTTGCCCACTGCTCAGGATGGCGGGGTTGAGCAGCGTGACCACCCCGACGTTGTAGTCGACGGTGTAGTCGGTGCCCAGGCTCAGCACTCGGCTACCGGCTGTCACGCGCACCGAGCCCGGCACTACCTGCACGCTGTTCAGGTTCACGACCGTACCCCCCGTTACGCTGGCCCCGGCGCTGCCGGCAAAACTGCCCCGGAACCGGTACCGGTTCTTCTCGGGGGCGTTCTGCGTGGCGTTTACCTGGGTCTGGCGGTAGAGCTCGGGGTAGGGGAAGACCGCGCGGGCACTGTCGGTGCTCAGCTGGCTGGCAAGGTGGTCGCCAAAGGGCTCGAGCACCGGGAACATGATCTGGCCCCGGTCGGGCAGCACGGTGTAGCCGGGGATGAAATCGTAGGCCCCGTCGGCGCCGCTCTCCGAGTTGTTGCGCAGCCGGTCGAGGTTAAAGACCTGTAGCAGGGGCCGCTGCGAAAGGTTGGTGCCCGGTAGGTAGTTGATGTCGCCGCTGCCATCTACGGCCTGGTACACGACCTCGAGCCGGAAGGTGGCCGGGTCGAGGTTGAAGCCCCCCAGGTTGTAGATGTTTTTCATCATCAGGTCCCAGGTGGGGTAGGGGTCGGTTTCGGTGCCGGGGCGCTGGCTGTTGGGCCGCAGCATCTTGAGCAGCAGTACGTTGGTGTTTTCGGTGTTCGAGGGCACGTCGTTCGAAAACTCGCCGACGCGGAAGACCCGTGGGGTGCCTTGGGGCGTATTCTGCTGGGCAATGGTGTACTCGAAGGCCACGAAGAGCACGTCGTTTTGCTGCAGCCGGTTGTTGAGCGAGATGTAGCCAAGGCGCGGCTCGAGTGTGTACTCGGTCTCGGTGAGCCGACGCATGTTGGAGAGGTACTGGAAGTCGTCGCCGTCGGCGAACCCGGCCCCCACCAGCGTGCCCACGGCCGTCGAGCGGTCGCGTACACCCGATAGGCTGCTCGCTTCGCCGTAGAGTGAGTTGGCGCTGTTGTCGGGGAAGTTGTCGGCGGTGCCCCCCGCCAGGGTTACCTGGGCCGGGTTGTAGAGCACCCCGCCGTTGGTAGTATCGTTTTCGGCCAGGTCGATGAGCCCAAGCGCGTTGCGGTTGTTGGTGGTACTGGCGGCCGACCGGTTGGTGACGTAGACCTCGACCCGCGTCACATTGATGGGCGAGTTGACCAGCGGCAGGGTGCTCAGCGACTGCTCGTAGAGCGAGCGGAAGTAGTGACTTAAGAAGAAGTGCCGGTTTTCATCGTACTCGGCCGTTGAGCGGGTGCTCTGCTCGGTGCTGCTGCTGCCCCGGAGTACAATTTCGTTCGTAATGCCGCGTTGCTGGCTGGCCACCATGGCCACGTTGACGGGCCCAAACTGCATGCCCAGCTTAATGCCCCACAGGTTTTGGCCGCCCTGAATGAGCGAGCCGCCCAAGGGCAGGCTTACGTTGCCGGCTTCGATGGTCTTGATGACATCGTCTTCGAGGCCGGTGTACTCGACCTTGAACTGGTTTTCGAAGCTGAAGGTAGACTCGGTGTCGTAGTTGGCCCGCAACTTGAGCTTCTCGCCAATCTTGCCGTCGACGTTGAGTTGAATCTGCTGGACGAAGTCGAAGAACGTGTTCTTCTGCTGCCGGATGCTCAGCGAGGGGTTGCGCAGGCGGTTGGTGCGGCTGGAGAGGTCGAGCAGGACCGTGACGTTGGGGGTAATGGAGACGCGACCGGAGCCAAAAATGTCGCGGAACAGAGCCGAGTTAATCGTCAGCTCGGGTACCAGCCGGTTGCCCTCGGGCCCCACGCTGGCACGCAGGGCCTGGTCGCGGAAGTACTGGCGCTGCTGCGCAGCGGCCTGGCGGCGCTGGTACTCCTCGCGGGTGATGAACGAGGGGGCCCGGATGTCGTAGTTACCTACCCGTTCGTAGACGTAGTAGCCGCTGCCATCGGGGGCCAGTTCGTAGGTAACGGTTACGTTGCCGGGGTTGTCGAGGAAAAGGGGGCTTTCGGTGGTGCCGCGGCGCGAGGCATCGAAGCGGCTGTCGCGCCAGCGGTAGCGCAGGTTACGGGCGCGGGCGGTGCTGTCGCTGTCGGCGGGGGCGTACTTCCAACTCCAGAGCACCTGCACTTCGTCCCACTCGGTACTGTCGCCGAAGGCAGCTGGGGCGCTGGGGCCCCGGGCCGTGCTGCGGTAGGTGGCGGCCCGCTGGGCGGTGGGCTGCTGCCGGGGGGGCACTACGGGCTTCTGCTCCGGGCTCCAGAGGCTCACGAGCCACAGGTAGAGGGGCAGCAACAACGACAACACTTCGAACGAGACGCTAAGGGGATACGCTACGGTCGATGAACCGTGGGGTGAGGGCTTCTAGGTGACGGGTACCGATTTGGACGATAGGCGTCTTGTGGGGGTCGTTTTGAGTGCTGGGGGTGCAAGGTAGCAGGCGGCGCCGAGGTGTCAAGCCGGGTAGGGCTTCAGGCGCCACTCCGTAACACAGCCTTAATGAGGGCTTCGGCTGTGGCGCCGGGGTCTTCGCGCAGCAGCTGGTCAAGTTTGGTGCTGGCCTGGGCTTTGGCAAAACCCAGTGTAATGAGGGCCTGCAGTGCCTCTTCGCGGGTCTGGCGGCTGGGCCCCTCGGTGGTGGTGGGGCCGTCGGTAGTGCCGTTCAGGGCCTTTTCGCGCAGTTCGAGCACCAGGCGCTCGGCCGACTTCTGGCCCACACCCTTCACCCGGCGCAGGCCGGCACTGTCGCCGCTGGCCAGCATCCGGCGGGTTTCGGCGGGGCTGTAGGCCGAGAGGATGGCCAGGGCCAGGGCCCCGCCCACCCCCTGTACGCTGATGAGCAGCTCGAAGAGCTGTTTCTCGTCGGGGCTCAGGAAGCCGAAGAGCGTCTGGCCGTCCTCTTTGCTTTGGTGGTGGGTGTGCAGCAGTACCTGTCGCCGACCGGCAAGCTGCTGGTAGGTAAAGAGCGAAATGCGCACATGGTAGCCCACCCCGGCGCATTCGACAACGGCGTGGGTTGGCTCTGCGTGGGCCAGGGTTCCGTTTAAGTAGGCAATCATCGCCACGGCATTGGCGCGCAAGCTAGTACCTTACGGGGCATGGGGTAACCCCAGGTTTGGCCTATGTGGCGCTCGTTGGTACTGCAGGTACGGTTTCAGCATTTCTATACGGGGTTGGCGGTGGTCTTGGTGGTAAGCTTTCTAGCCTACAGCCACCTCTTGGTGCAGCGCCTGGCCCAGGGCGAAGAGGCCCGCATAGCGTTTTATGCCAAGAGCCTAGAGTTCGTGGCCAGCTACAACAACCCCGAGACCGAGTTCCTGTTCAATACGGTGGTCAAGCGCCAGCCGCTCGACTCGTCCATCATTTCGGTGCCGGCCATTATCACCGATGCCGAAGGCACCCCCATTTTCGATAACCTGGACCTGGCCCAGGGGCTCACCCCACCGCAGCGGAGCCAAGCGGTGGCCCGCGAACTGCAGCAGATGAAGGCCCAGAGCATCCGGCCCATCCGCATTGAGTACGTGCCGGGGCAGTTTCAGTACGTGTACTACCGCGAGAGCGACGTGTTGGCCCGGCTGCGGTACTACCCCTACATCCTCTTGGCGGTGCTGGCGGTGTTTGTGGGGGGCGCATTCCTGAACCTGCGGCTCATCAGCCGAAACCAGCAGAACCGCCTCTGGGCAGGGCTGGCCAAAGAGACGGCGCACCAGCTGGGCACACCCATTATGGGCCTGTTGGCGTGGATAGAGCTCCTGCGCGACCGTTTCACGGCCGCCGAAGACCACGAGGTGCTCGAGGAAATGGCCCGCGACGTGCACCACCTGGAGCAGATCACCGAGCGGTTTTCGAAGATTGGGTCTGAGCCCGAGCTGCAGCTACTGCCCCTGGCCCCGATTCTAGACGACGCTGTGGCGTACGTGCGCAGCCGCCTGGCGGGCTCGCGCCGCATTCAGGTCATCCTGGCCTCTGAGCTGCCGCCGGGCTTCAGCCTGCCCATCAACCCCACGCTCTTTGCCTGGGTGATCGAAAACCTGGTCAAAAATGCCATCGATGCCCTGGTGGGGGTGCCCAAGGGTTCTATTGTCATACGGGCACAAGTGCGCGGCCAACAGTGCGTGATCGAGGTAGAAGACACGGGCAAGGGCATCGCCAAGGGTAAGGTGAAAGACATTTTCAAGCCTGGGTTCACGACCAAGGCGCGTGGGTGGGGGTTGGGCCTGAGCCTCTCGAAGCGGATCATTGAGCTCTACCACGGGGGCAAAATTTTTGTCCGCCGCACCGAGGTCGGCAAGGGCACCACCTTTCGCATCACCTTCCCGCTCGGGCGCGACTACCGGCCCAGTTTTGGCCCTGGGCCTACCGGCACCTTGCACGTAGGCACATAGGTTTTTTGGGCTAGCTTTGGCCCCGCCCAGGTGCTAACGCCTGGGGCCAGTTGACATGGCGCCCGCCGCTACCGCCTCGCCCTTTGAACGGATTGCCCAGATGGGCCACGAAAACGTGGTCTATTGCCACGACCCCGAAACGGGCCTTAGGGCCATCATTGCAATTCACAATACGGTACTCGGGCCCAGCCTGGGGGGCCTGCGCTTCTGGCACTATGCCCACGAGGCCGAAGCCCTGGAAGACGTACTGCGCCTCTCGAGGGGCATGACCTTCAAGAGCTCGCTGGCGGGCATTCACCTAGGGGGCGGCAAGGCCGTGATTCTGGGCGATGCGTCGCAGCTCAAAACCGAAGCCCTGCTACGCCGGTTTGGCAAGTTTGTAGACAACCTGGGCGGTAAGTACTACACCGCCGAAGACGTGAACATCTCGGTGCGCGACATCGAGACCATACGGCAAGAAACGCGCTACGTGGCGGGCCTCCCCGAAGAGCTGGGCGGCAGCGGCGACCCCAGCCCCGTAACCGCCTACGGGGTATACCTGGGCATAAGGGCCTGCCTGAAGTACCAGACGGGCAGCGAAAGCCCCGCCGGTAAACGCGTGGTGGTACAGGGTGTGGGCAAGGTGGGCAGCTACTTGGTAGAGCACCTGGTGAAAGACGGTGCGCAGGTGTTCGTCCACGACATCCACCCCGAAGCTGTTGCGGCGGTCGTGAACGCCCACGGGGTCACCCCCATCGCCGAAGCCGATGTGGTGGCGTTCGATTGCGACGTGTACGCTCCGTGCGCCCTGGGTGGCGGCCTGAGCCCGCACACGATACCCAAACTGAAGTGTGGCATCGTGTGCGGGGGTGCCAACAACCAACTGCTGGAAGAGCAGCGCGACGGCGAGGCGCTCAAGGCCCGCGGCATCCTCTACGGCCCCGATTTTCTGGTCAACGCCGGGGGCGTCATCAACGTGTATACCGAACTGGAGGGCTACAACCAGAAGCGGGCCCTGCGCAAAGCCGAGCAGATCTACGACACCTGCCTCAAGGTGCTGCACGAAGCTACCGACACCGATACCACGACCCACGCGGCGGCCCTACAACTGGCCCTGCGGCGGATTGACAGCATAGCGGGTATCCAGAAGTTTTTGTAAGCCAGTGGCCAAATCCTCACGCAGCGTCGGCAGTCGGCGTCAGATCCGGGGCAAAGTATTGCAGGCGCTCTACGCCTGGTACACCTCGGGCAATGCACCCGAAGAGGTGTACCAGCAACTGCTGGCCACCGACTTTGGCACCCTGAGCCGCGAGCTTCCGGCGACAGACCCCGAAAGCGATGCGTACTTCCTGCGCGAGCTCTTCTTCGCCTGCGTACGCAACCGGGCCGCCTACGAGGCGCTGCTCACCCCCCACCTGCAGAACTGGGAGTGGAGCCGCGTGGCGACCGTAGACCGCGTGATACTGGTGCAGTCGGTGGCCGAGCTGCTCACTTTTGCCGCCATCCCCCCCCGCGTTACGCTCAACGAAGCGCTGGAACTGGCCAAGACCTTCAGTACCGACAAGAGCAACGTCTTCGTCAACGGCATCCTCGACGCCACGCTGGCCGAGTTGCGGCAGAACGGCCAGCTGCAAAAAACCGGGAAGGGCCTCATCGATACCCGAAAACCTGGCAAGGGTACGGGCGCCGATAGCGACTGATTTTTCGCGTACTTAGCTGCCATGCGCAACAATTCTTCTGCAGTCTGGCTCGCGTTTTTGGGTGGTGTCGCCCTGGGCGCGGTAGCAGGCATTTTGTACGCGCCCGATACCGGGGCCAATACCCGCGACAAGCTTAGCTACCGGCTGGGCAAGTACTACAACCGCCTACAGCAGCTCCTGGGTCAGATGGAGCGCGGCGGAGAAGCTTCATCGGCGGCGGGTAGCCCTAGCCCCGTGCAGGCCCAGGACTACAAAAAGGCCGAGGCGTTGCTGCGCGAGGTGGAGAACCTTCTCGACGACATGAAGGGCAAAAACTAGCCCCAGCCCCTTGTTAATAGCTGTCAAACCCACGCTACGGCTGCCGCAGGGCACAAACTGCTACCGTAGTTTGTACTACTAACCCACTCTTCGCACATCGTATGGCACGTTGGATTTACCTCACCCTGGCAAGTGCACTGCTGATGGCGTGCAGCAGCAAAGAAGTTACAGGTGGCGATTCGGCCACCCTCCCCTCCGAAACCCCCGCTACACGGGCTGCCGCCAGCACCCTGCCCGTTACCACGGTGCAGTTTGAGCACATGGCGCACGACTTTGGCCGCATTACCGAGGGCGAGAAGGTGTCGCACACCTTCCAGTTCACCAATACGGGCACCGAACCACTGCAGATTACCGAAGTGAAGCCCACCTGCGGCTGCACGACCCCCAACTACAGCAAAGAGCCCATTGCACCCGGAGCCAAGGGGTTTGTAGAGGTACTGTTCGATTCGGGTGGCCGTCAGGGTGCCCAGAACAAGACGGTACAGGTGTTTGCCAATACCGCCCCCAAGGTCACGACCCTGACCTTCACCGGCGAGGTGGTTACGGCCAAGAAGTAGTCGCTGCGGGCTAAGTCACTGCGCGCGTAGGGTGTAGCTTTGCACCCCTACATGTTTTTTATGTCTGCTACAGCTCTGATACTGGCCCAGGCCGCCCCCACCGATCGGAACGCACTGTTACCCACGCTGCTGCTCTGGGTGGCCGTGTTTGTGGTGTTCTACCTGTTTTTCATCCGGCCGCAGCAACGGCGCCAGAAGCAGGATCGCCTGTTCCGTGAACAGCTTAAGAAGGGCGACCGCGTGGTACTTACCAGCGGCATTCACGGTCGGGTGGCGAGCGTAGAGGGCGCCGAGCTACTCATTGAAGTGGCCGAAGGCGTAAAGCTGCGGGTCGATAAGTCGGCGGTGCAGCGCTCGGGCGAGCCCGCCGTGGTCACCGCGAAGTAACAGCCCGCGGTAGGGCGTAGTTTTACAGCCGATGAGTTGGTTCTCGCAGCAGCGGCTGGTTCGTATTGGCGTATCGGTTACGCTAAGTGTACTGCTTTGGACCAGCGTGAAGCTGACCAAGAACTACCGCAGCGCCTTAGAATTGCCCGTAGCCTACGAGGGCATCCCCCGCAACCTGCAGCTGGAGGCCCCGCTGCCCAGTACTCTATCGGTAGACGTAGCGGCGGTGGGCCACCAACTGGCCTTGGCGAAGTTTGGTGTGGGGCGCGATACGCTGCGGCTTAACCTGCAGCCCTACCTGGCCCAGGGGGCATTGGCCACCCAGCTGGTGCTACCGGCACTGGCCCAACAGCTGCCCGAGGCGCTGGCGCTGGAGGGCATTCGGCCCGATACGCTGTATTTCCGGGTTTCGGGCCGACTGCGCAAGCAGGTTCCGGTGGTGTCGCGCGTACGGCTCGAGACCGGTAAAGGGTACCGCCTTACCGACCCCGTACGCTTTCTGCCAGACAGTGTGATGCTGTTGGGTACGGCCAAGGAGCTACGCAGCCTCGTGGAGTGGCCTACGGTGGGCATTGGCTTTGGCCAACTTACCGAGTCGGTTACGGCAACGGTACCCTTGGAACAATCGAATAGCCTGACCGTTACCCCGGAGGCCGTGTCGGTCGAGCTGAAAGTCGATCGGTTTACCGAGAAGCGGCTACGTGTGCCGGTGAGGGTAACCAATGTGCCGCCTGGGCACCAGGTGCGCCTGCTCAGCAGTGGGGTAGAGGTCGTAGTCCTGGTGCCGCTACGCCGGTACGACGAGGTGGGCGCCGACGACTTTGCGGTGGTGGTCGACTACCGCAGCTTGCGCCCAGAAGACCCCCGGGCGTTCCCGGCCGTCGTACGATCCCCACGGTTTGTGCAGGGTGTGCGCCTGGAGCCGGGTTTTGTCCCCTACGTCATACGCGTACCCTAGCCATGCACGTCATTGGCATTACCGGGGGTATTGGCAGTGGCAAGAGCTACGTGTGCCGCCTGTTTGAAGGCCTAGGGTATGCGGTGTACTACGCCGATGACCGGGCCAAAGCCCTGATGACCGAGAGCCCTGAGGTGCGCTCGGGTGTGATTGGCCTTTTCGGCCCGGCGGCGTACTTACCCGATGGCAGCCTGAACCGGCCACTTATTGCCGAGCGGGTGTTTGGCACCCCGGCCCTGCGCGAGGCGCTGAATGCCGTGGTCCACCCTGCCGTGGCCGCCGATGGCCAGGCGTGGGTAACGGCACAGCGTGCGGCGGGGCAGAAGGCGTTTGTCCTGCGCGAGGCCGCCATCCTGTTCGAAAGCGGTGAGTACCGGGGCTGCGATGCCGTAATTACGGTGTACGCCCCCGAGGCAGTACGGCTGGGCCGTGTCTTGAAACGCGATGGGAGCACCGAAGCTGCGGTACGCCAACGTATGGCGGCACAATGGCCCGAAGCCCAGAAGCTCTTGCACGCCGACTTTGCCATCTACAACGATGGCACCCACCAGCTGCTGCCCCAACTCGCCGCTTGCTTGCGGTGGGCGCACAGCCTATAAAAAAACGCCCCACCGGGTAGGCAGGGTGTTTCGGGTATCGGTAGTCCTGTGCGGTACTAGGCTTCGGTGTCGGCCTTGGGCGCTTCGGCCTCGGGGGCTTCGGGTGCCTGGGCTTCGGGTTGCTCGGTCACCTCGGGGGCAGCTTCTACTACCACCTCGGCTACGGGCGCAGCAGGGGCCTCTACGGCGGCGGGGATTTCGACGGCTGCCGGTGCGGTGGCAACGGTAGCGGCGGTCTCGGCACCTTTTTTCGTTGAGCCTGTACCCCGGCGGCTGCGACGGGTCGTTTTCTTCTTGCCGAGGGTGCTGGGCAGGTACTCGTTGTAGTCGACCAGCTCGATGAGTGCCATTTCGGCCCCATCGCCTGGGCGTGGCCCGAGCTTGAAGATGCGGGTGTACCCACCGGGCCGGTCGGCGACCTTGGGGCCAATTTCGTTGAACAGGGTGTGCACAGCCGTTTTCTGCTGCAGCACGCTGAACACAATCCGCCGCGAGTGGGTCGTGTCGGTTTTGGCTTTCGTGATCAGCGGCTCAACGTACGGGCGCAGGGCACGTGCCTTGGCCAGGGTCGTCTGAATGTGCTTGTGCTGAATCAGGGCCACGGCCAGGCTGGCCATGGTGGCACGGCGGTGTGAGGCGCCCTGCCCAATTTTGTGGATTTTCTTGCCGTGTCGCATCGCGCTCTACTGGGTCTTAACCGTCTCTCTCTACGCTACTAATACTCCTCTTCCAGTTTGTATTTGACTACGTCCATCCCGAACGTAAGCCCTTTGTTGGCTACCAGTTCTTCGAGTTCGGAAAGCGACTTCTTGCCGAAGTTGCGGAACTTGAGCAGGTCGGCGATGTTGTAGCTCACCAGGTCGCCCAGGGTCTTGATGTCGGCTGCTTTCAGGCAGTTGTACGCGCGTACCGACAGGTCGAGCTCGGCCAGCGAGGTCTTGAGCAGTTTGCGCATCTGCAGGTAGTTCTCGTCTACCTCTTTGCGCTCGGTGGGCACTTCGGTCTTCAGCTCGATGGTCGAGTCAGAGAAGAGCATGAAGTGCTTGATGAGGATGTTGGCGGCCTCTTTGAGGGCATCTTCGGGGTCGATGGTGCCGTCGGTCGAGATTTCGAGGATCAGCTGCTCGTAGTCGGTGCGCTGCTCAACACGGGTGTTTTCGACGTGAAACTTCACGTTTTTGATGGGCGTGAAGATCGAGTCGATGGCGATCTCGCCAAAGGCCATGTCGGGCACTTTGTTGTCTTCGGCGGGGCGGTAGCCACGGCCCTTGCCGATGGTCAGTTCAATGTCGAGCTGAACGTTCTTGTTCAGGTGCGCAATGATGTGGTCGGGGTTGGTAACCACGAAGGCGTCGGTAGCGTTGCCGATGTCGCCGGCGGTGAAGACTTCTTTGTTTTTCACCGTTACGAAGATGCGTTCTTCGCCTTCGAGCTGCTTTTTCAGGCGCACACCTTTCAGGTTCAGCACCAGGTCGACCATGTCTTCGATCACGCCCGGGATGGTCGAGAACTCGTGCTCTACCGCGCCCGGCACTTTCACGACCGTGATGGCGTGGCCTTCGAGCGAGGACAGGAGCACACGGCGCAGGGCGTTACCTACCGTCGTGGCGTACCCCGGCTCGAGGGGGCGAAAGAGAAACTTGCCATAGAAGTCGCCGGATTTCTCCATGACCACTTTTTCCGGCATCACAAACTGAAGTAGCGACATAGTGCAGCGTTTCGGTGGGGTAGGGAGTAGGGGGTGAGGCAGCGCCGAGGAGCAGGTCTAGCGCGAGTAGAGCTCGACGATGAGGCGCTCCTGGATGTTCTCGGGGATGTCGTCGCGCGAGGGGTAGCTGAGGAACTTGCCGCTTTTGGCGTCTTTGTCGACCTCAATCCAGCCGTAGCGGGCGCCACGGGCCTGGATGCTGGTAAGTACCAGTTCAATGGTTTTCGAGCGCTCGCGGATGGCCACCACATCGCCGGGCCGTACGCGGAACGAGGCAATGTTCACCACCTCGCCGTTGACCAGGATGTGTTTGTGGGCCACCAGCTGGCGTGCAGCGCGGCGTGTGGGGGCAAAGCCCATGCGGTACACCACGTTGTCGAGCCGCGACTCAAGCAGCTGCATCAGGTTTTCGCCCGTGTTGCCCGTCAGGCGCGAGGCCTCTTCGTAGGTGCGGCGGAACTGCTTCTCGAGCACCCCATAGAGGTACTTGGCCTTCATCTTTTCGGCCAACTGCACCCCGAAGTCGCTCAGTTTGCTGCGGCGGTTTTTGCCGTGCTGGCCGGGGCCGTAAGGCTTGCGGTCAAGCGCCTTGCTGTAGCCAAAGAGCGGCTCTTTGTAGCGGCGGGCAATTTTTTGTTTCGGACCTGTATAGCGTGCCATGGTAGCTAGCCTAAGAAGAGAAAACGGAGAGTGGGGGTTATACGCGGCGTTTTTTCGGCGGACGGCAACCGTTGTGCGGGATCGGGGTAATGTCTTCAATGCGCGAGACTTCGATGCCCGCAGCGTTGATGGCCCGGATGGCACTTTCACGGCCGCTGCCGGTGCCTTTGACAAATACCTCTACCTTTCGCAGCCCCAGATCGAAGGCTTCTTTGGCGCACTCGGTGGCCGAAACCTGGGCCGCGTACGGGGTATTCTTCTTCGAGCCCCGGAACCCCGACTTGCCCGCCGATGCCCACGAAATGGCATTGCCCGCGTTGTCGGTTAGCGTGATGATGATGTTGTTGAACGAGGTCGTGATGTGGGCCTGACCTTCGGGCTCAACACGCTGTTTTTTCTTGGCGGGTGCTTTGCCGCCCTGTTGGGATTTTGCCATTGTTCTACGGTTCGCTACGGATGCCTACTGCCTCTCTGGGTGGAACAAACGGTTACTTGGTGGCTTTCTTCTTGCCGGCTACAGTTTTGCGCTTGCCTTTGCGGGTACGCGCGTTGGTTTTCGAGCTTTGGCCGCGAACGGGTAGGCCGCGCTTGTGACGGATGCCCCGGTAGCAGTTGATGTCGATGAGCCGCTTGATGCTCATCTGGATTTCGCCGCGCAGGGCACCCTCTACCTTCACGGTATCGGAAATGGTCTGGCGGATGGCGGCCTGTTCTTCGTCAGTCCACTCTTGCACGCGTTTATCGCGGTTGACACCGGCCAAATCGAGGATGCGGCCAGAGGTCGTCCGACCAATGCCAAAGATGTACGTAAGCGCAATTTCGCCGCGCTTGTTCCGGGGGAGGTCTACACCAGCTATACGAGCCATGGGTGGTCTAGGTATGAGGTTGCGTACGTGCGCGTCAGGCTAGCCCTGACGCTGTTTGTACTTAGGGTTCTTTTTGTTGATGATGTACACCTTGCCTTTCCGGCGTACGATTTTGCAGTCTACACTGCGCTTTTTGACAGAAGTACGGATCTTCATGGCTGCGGTTTATTTGTAGCGGTAGACTATGCGTCCTTTGGTCAGGTCGTAGGGGGAAAGCTCAACACTCACTTTGTCGCCGGGCAGAATCTTGATGTAGTACATCCGCATCTTCCCCGAAATGTGGGCCAGGATCTCGTGGTTGTTGTCCAACTTCACCTTAAACTGGGCGTTGGGCAGCGCTTCGAGAATGACCCCGTCGGCACGGATGGAACTCTGTTTGGACATTCGGTGAGTTTGGGCTGGGCTATAACGGTTGCTTAAGGTTGTATCGTATACGGGCCGGGCTCAAAATAGTGGTAGGTCGAGAGGATCTCGGCGTTTCCTTTTCTGACCACGACCATGTGTTCGTAGTGTGCGCTGGGTTGGCCGTCGCGGGTCACGATTGTCCAACCGTCTTTCTTTTTGGCCACCTGGCCTTTGCCCAGGTTAATCATGGGCTCGATACAGAACACCATGCCCTCTTGCAGTTTCACGCCTTGGCCGCGCTTGCCGTAGTTGGGCACTTCGGGCGGTTCGTGCAGGCGCTGGCCGATGCCGTGGCCCACCATCTCGCGCACAATGCCGTAGCCAAACGACTCTACGTGCTGCTGGATGGCGTACGACACATCGCCCAACCGGGCACCTTCTACCGCTACTTCAATGCCCTTGTACAGGGCTTCTTTGGTACGCTGGCAGAGCTGACGGGTGGCTTCGTTGACGTTGCCGACCAAAAAGGTGTAGGCGTAGTCGCCGTAGTAGCCGTTCAGGTTTACCCCGCAGTCGACGGTAATTATGTCGCCATCGTTGACGACCCGCGTTTCGCTCGAAAAACCGTGTACCACCTCGTCGTTGATCGAGAGGCACAGGGTGAAGGGGAAGGGGGTGTAGCTGCGGTCGGGCTGGTAGTTCTTGAACGCCGGAACGCCGCCGTTGTCGCGGATAAAGGTTTCGGCGATGCGGTCAAGCGTGGCCGTGGCTACGCCGGGCGCAATGTGCTTGGCGACCTCGCCCAAGGTGCGGCCCACCAGATCGGCACTTGCCCGTAGTTGGGCAATCTGCGCTTCGGTCTTGGGTTGAACCTTCATGCTCGGGCTGCGCATCCACATACGCCTTAGGCAGTTGCCCCCAAGGTTGTTGCACGTCCTTGCTGCACCCGGCCCGAGCGCATCAGGCCATCGTACCGTTTGTTGAGCAGGTGGCTGTTGACCTGTTGCAGGGTATCGAGCACCACACCAATCATGATGAGCAGGCTCGTACCCCCAAAAAACTGGGCGAACTGGCTGCTTACGCCTGCCGCAGAGGCAAAGGCGGGCAGAATGGCCACCAGCGCCAGGAACAACGAACCCGGCAGCGTAATGCGGGTCATGATGGTATCGAGGTGCTCGGAGGTCTTTTTGCCCGGTTTAACGCCAGGGATAAAGCCACCGGAGCGCTTGAGCTGGTCGGCGATGTCGTTAGGGTTGTACGCAATAGCTGTGTACAGGTAGGTAAACACCACAATCATGAGGGCGAATACCAGGTTGTACCAAAAACCGGTAAAGTCTGCGAAGGCCGTTCCGGTAGCAATCCAGAAACCACTCTCGGGAAAGAACTGCGCTACCGTGGCCGGCAAGAACATCAAGCTTTGCGCGAAAATGATGGGCATTACCCCGGCTGCGTTGAGCTTCAGCGGGATGTACTGACGGGCTGTACTGGTCATCCCACCCATCATTTTGTTGCCAACCATCCGGCGGGCGTAGTTGACGGGCACTTTGCGCACCCCCTGGGTGAGCAGAATGACAAGTACCGTTACGAACGCCAGCGCAACTACCTCGAGGAAGAAAACGAGCGGGGCATTGGTGGTCGCTTCGTTGAGCAGCGCCTGCGGCAGTTCGGCAATGATGCCGATAGCAATGATGAGCGATGTACCGTTGCCCAGGCCGCGCTCAGTGATCTGCTCACCGAGCCACACCAAAAAGAGCGTACCGGCCGTGAGCACGACTACGGTCGTGAAGGTGAACAGCACCGGGTCGGCAATGATGGCAGAGGCAAACTGCGTGCGCAGGTTCGTGATGTACGCCGCTGCCTGGCCCATCGTGATCAGCACGGTGAGGTAGCGGGTGTACTGGTTGATTTTGCGCATGCCGCTCTCGCCTTCCTTCTGCAGCTTTTGGATGTGCGGCAGCGCAACGCCCAGGAGCTGTATGATGATGGAGGCCGAGATGTAGGGCATAATACCCAACGCCACAATAGAGCCACGCCCAAATGCGCCGCCCACGAAGGTGTTGAGGAAGCCCAGGATGCCCTCGCCCTGGGTGGTCGAGAACTGTTGTTGCAGCGCCGTAGCATTCACCCCCGGCAGGGTCACAAACGATACCAGCCGGTACACCCCAAGGAGCACCAGGGTGAACAGGATCCGCGCTTTGAGTTCGGGGATCCGGAAAATGTTCCGGAAGGTATCGAGTAGCCCTTTCATCGGGGTAAGTGTGCGCGTGCGGTGGGGTTACGCTTCGGTGGTGGTGGCTTCTGCGGCAGGGGGTTCGAGCAGCAATACGGTGCCGCCGGCAGCCTCAATGGCCGCTTTGGCACTGGCGCTGCATCCGTGCAGCTGCACGGTGAGCTTGGCTTTGATTTCGCCACGGCCGAGCAACTTAACGGGCTTGCGCAGCGAACGAACCACACCGGCGGCGTGCAGCGCCTCGGGGGTAATAGTCGCTTTAGCGAGCTCGGGGTGCTTTTCGAGGGCGGCCGTCAGCCGGTCGAGGTTCACCTCGGTAAACTCAATACGAAACGGGTTTTTGAAGCCAAACTTGGGCAGCCGACGGTAGAGTGGCATCTGGCCACCTTCGAACCCTACTTTGGCGCTGTAGCCCGTACGGCTCTGAGCGCCTTTGTGGCCCCGTGTACTGGTACCCCCGCGCCCCGAACCCGGGCCACGGCCTACGCGCTTACGCTCTTTGGTCGCACCTTTGGCGGGTGCCAACGTAGCCAGTGTGGTTACGGGCAGCGCTTCTGCTTCGAGTTTCTTTTTCTTGGCCATACTACTCTACCTCCTCTACACGAACCAGGTGGCTAACTTTCTGTACCTGACCGATGAGGGCAGGGTTTGCTTCGAAAACACGGGCACGGCCGATTTTGCCTAAGCCCAGGCTTTTGATGGTTTCTTTCTGGTCGGCCGGGCGCTTGATGGTGCTCCGTACCTGGGTGACCTTAATTTTCGGCATTGGCACCTCCGTTGGTTTGGCCGGTGAATACGGTTTGCAGCGAAACACCCCGGAGCTTGGCTACTGAGAGCGGGTCGCGCATTTCGGAAAGCGCCTTGAGGGTAGCTTTCACTACGTTGTGGGGGTTGGTGCTGCCTAGGCTCTTGCCCAATACGTCTTTGATACCGGCCGTCTCGAGCACTTTGCGCATAGCACCACCTGCCAGTACACCTGTACCGGGCGCTGCCGGCTTGAGGATTACTTTGCTGGCCCCGTACTTCATGTGGATGTCGTGGGGTACGGTGCCGTTGTGGATGGGCACTTTGATGAGGTTCTTCTTCGCGTCATCAATGCCTTTGCTGATGGCATTGGTCACCTCGTTGGCTTTGCCTAGGCCGTAGCCGACCACGCCGTTGCCGTCGCCCACTACCACGATGGCACTGAAACTGAAGCGGCGGCCCCCTTTCACTACTTTGGCCACCCGGTTAACGGTGACCAGTTGTTCTTTGAGTTCGGTATCAACCGCCTTGACTCGTTGGATGCGTCGTTGCATGGTGTGGTTCCTTCGCTACTGTTCCCTGTTCCTCTTAAAACTCCAGTCCTCCTGCACGCGCAGCATCTGCCAAGGCTTTTACCCGACCGTGGTAGGTAAAGCCGTTCCGGTCGAAAACTACCTGGGTGATGCCAGCCGCGAGGGCTTTTTCGGCGAGCTTTTGGCCCACCTGCACACTGCGGTCGGTTTTTGTTCCGGGCTGCGAAATTACGCCTTCTGCGCGTGAAGAGCAACTCACCAGCGTTTTGCCGGCAACGTCGTCTATGATTTGGGCGTAGATCTCTTTGTTGCTCCGGAACACACTCAGGCGCGGACGCTCGGGTGTACCCGAAATCTTTTTCCGGATACCCTTCTTCACGCGGGCCCGGCGGGTAGTGGTGGTCGTGATGGCCATGGTAGTAGTTTCGTGTTACCGGTGGTTATTTCTTGCCTTTGCCTGCAGTTTTACCGGCCTTGCGGCGTACGATCTCGCCCAAGAAGCGGATACCCTTGCCTTTGTAGGGCTCAGGCTTGCGTAGGCTACGAATCTTTGCAACCACCAAGCCCAGCAGTTGCTTGTCAATACAGCGCAGGATAAGTACCGGGGCCTTGCCTTTTACCAGCTCGACTTCGGCCTTGATTTCTTCGGGCAGTACCAGTACGATGGGGTGCGAGTAGCCGAGGGCAAATTCGATGCGGTTGCCTTTCACCTCGGCACGGTACCCCACACCGACGAGCTCCAGGCGGGTTTCGTACCCTTCAGACACGCCCACGACCATGTTCTGGATCAGGGCGCGGTACAGGCCATGGAGCGCACGGTGGCGCTTCTGGTCGGTAGGCCGCTGCACAGAGAGCTCAGCCTCGGCCACCTCGAGGGTAAAGTCGGGGCTCAGCGCTTGCTTGAGCTCACCTTTGGGTCCCTTCACGGCAACCATATCCGGCGTGCGGGTGATGGTTACCCCTTTGGGCAGGGCGATGGGTTGTTTTCCTATGCGCGACATGGTCGGTAGTTGCTTCGTTTCGTGTATGTCCTCGGTTCCTTCGCCTCACTCAGAGATTAGTATACGTAGCAGAGCACCTCGCCCCCTACATTCTGCAGGCGAGCTTCTTTGTCGGTCAGGATGCCTTTTGATGTGCTCAGGATCGCGATGCCCAAGCCGTTCATGACACGCGGCAGGCTGGACGCATCGGCGTACTGACGCAGCCCTGGGGTGCTCACACGCTCGATGCGGGTGATGGCGGGTTCTTTGGTAATCCGGTCGAACTTCAGGGCAATCTTGATGACCTTTTTGGGCGAATCGGGTGTCTCGATCTGCTTAAAGTTCTGGATGTAGCCCATCTTGTAGAGCACCTGTACGATGCCCAGCTTCATGTTCGAAGCGGGCACTTCGATGACGCGTTTACGTACCGCACTAGCGTTGCGGATGCGGGTCAACAAATCGGCTATTACGTCGCTGTACATGCGTGTGAAGTCTGAAAATGGATTACCAGCTCGCTTTTTTGACACCAGGGATTTTGCCTTCCAGGGCCCACTGCCGGAACATATTACGGCACAGCCCAAACTGACGGATGTAGCCGCGCGGGCGACCCGTAATCTGGCAACGGTTGCGCAGGCGAACCGGACTTGCGTTGCGGGGGAGCTTCGAGAGCGCCTCGTATTCGCCGGCTTCTTTCAGGGCTTTGCGCTTGGCCGCGTACCGCGCCACCATTTTTTCGCGCTTAAGCTGCCGGGCAATGATTGATTTGCGTGCCATCGGGTGAGGTAGGAGTCCGGTTAGGTGCTTAGGAAGCTATTTTTTCGGTGCTTTTGAAGGGCAGGCCAAAGAACTTGAGCAGTTCGTGGGCCTCTTCGTCGGTGTGGGCATTCGTGACGAAGGTGATGTCCATCCCTGCCATTTTGTACACTTTGTCGACGTCGATCTCCGGGAAGATGATCTGCTCTTTTACGCCCAGGGTGTAGTTGCCCCGTCCGTCGAAGCCTTTGTCGGGCAGGCCACGGAAGTCGCGCATACGCGGCACGGCCACGTTGATGAAGCGGTCGAGGAACTCGTACATCCGCTCACCCCGCAGGGTCACCTTGCAGCCAATGGGCATGCCTTTGCGCAGTTTGAAGTTCGAAACGTCGCGTTTCGACTTGGTAACGATCGGTTTCTGGCCGGCGATGAGCGTAAACTCGTCGACCGCCTGGTCAATCAGTTTTTTATCGGCTACGGCCTGACCAATACCCCGGCTGAGAATAATCTTCTCCAGCTTGGGCACTTGCATAACGTTTTTGTACCCAAAGCGCTCAATCATCTGGGTTTTGATGCGCTCTTGGTAGGCAACCTGCAAACGAACGACGTAACTCATAGCTCCTGCTCCTCGGTGTCCGGTTGGGTGTGTTAGTTGTTTTCGCTCAGGGTAGTACCTGACTTCTTTGTGACGCGTGCCCAGCCTTTCTCGGTCTTGGTGCGGCCGATGCGGGTGCCTTGGCCCGTTTTCGGGTCGACGATTTGCAGCTTGGCAACCCGAATGGGGGCCTCCTGCTCGTTACGACCGCCTTCGGGGTTGGCCTGCGAGGGTTTCAGGTGCTTGGTCACCAGGTTAACCCCTTCGACCAGCGCCGTTTGTTTCTTGGGATACACAGCCAGCACGCGGCCGGTTTTGTTGCGGTCGTCGCCCGAAAGCACTTTTACCGTATCGCCTTTGCGTACGTGCAGTTTGGGGATCGAGTTGGTGGTGCGTCGCATTGTGTTGGTCTCCTGTTCTTAGAGCACCTCGGGTGCCAGCGAAACAATTTTCATGTATTGCTTTTCGCGCAGTTCGCGGGCAACGGGCCCAAAAATGCGGGTACCGCGGGGCTCGCCCTGGTTGTTGAGTACCACGGCTGCGTTCTCATCGAAGCGGATGTACGACCCGTCGCGGCGGCGTACTGCGCGCTTGGTGCGTACCACTACCGCTTTTACGACGTCGCCTTTTTTAACGATACCACCGGGGACGGCGGTTTTGACCGAACAGACGATGATATCGCCTACGCTGCCGTAACGTTTGCCCGTACCCCCCAGCACACGAATGCAGAGCAGTTCGCGCGCACCGGTGTTGTCGGCGACTTTGAGTCGGCTTTCTTGCTGAATCATGGTTATGAACCGGGAGGTTGGGTTACTTGGCGCGTTCTAGGATAGTGACCAGTCGCCAGCGCTTGGTTTTGCTCAAGGGCCGGGTCTCTTCAATACGGACCAAATCGCCTTCGCCAGCGCTGTTTTCTTTATCGTGGGCGTGAAACTTGGTCGTCTTCTTGACAAACTTCCCGTAGATGGGGTGCTTCACCTTGCGCTCTACGGCTACAACGATGGTCTTCTGCATTTTGCTACTCACCACGCGGCCCACACGGATCTTACGGCCCGGGTGGCCTTCGGCAGCGGCATTGGCGGCCAGCAGTTGGTCTGCTGTCATCGCCGGTTGGGGTAGGGTTTCGGTCACCTCGCTCATCGCTTCTGTCCTTCGCTACTGGGTGATGGGTTGCTGTTGCTGCTGTTGGGCCAACACCGTCAGGATGCGGGCAATGTCTTTGCGGATGCCGCGGATGCGGGCGGGGTTTTCGACCGGGTTCAGGTTGTGGTTAAACTGAAGCTCGGCCAATTCAGCGCGCTTTTCGCGCAGTTGGTCGTGCAGTTCGGTGGGCGATTGGCCCCTGAGTTCACTAGCCTTCATGGTAATCTCTCCTCACAATAAACTTGCACTTCATGGGTAGCTTCTGGGCGGCTAGGCGCATGGCTTCGGCAGCCACCTCCAGCGGTACGCCGTCGGCTTCAAAGAGGATACGTCCGGGTTCTACACGGGCGGCCCAAAACTCGGGTGCACCCTTCCCTTTCCCCATCCGTACCTCGGCAGGCTTTTTGGTGACCGGCACATCCGGGAAGATGCGGATCCAGACCTTGCCTTCACGCTTCATTTCGCGGGTAAGGGCCACACGGGCGGCCTCAATCTGACGCGCCGTTAGGCGACCTTCGTCGAGCGATTTGAGGGCGAAGCTGCCAAAGGCAATGGTGTGCCCCCGCCCGGCAATGGGCTGGAAGCTTCCTTTTTGCTGCTTCCGGTAGAGGGTGCGTTTGGGCTGTAACATGGATAGTGGACGCTTAAAACGT
>JANRLA010000160.1:0-9109 GCA_033763015.1 Bacteroidia bacterium | reverse complement strand
GCTTTCAATGGTCTTGCGTACGCTTTCGGGCAGCCGGATGTTGCGGATGAGGATCTGCTCGAGCTCGATGCCCCGTTTGTTGAAGTCGTCTTTGATCGAGTTGAAGATGCGGGTCTGGAACTCCTCACGCTTGGTCGAGTATAGGCTCACGGCGTCGTAGTACACGGCGTTGTCGCGGATTTTGGTCCGGCTAATGGGCCGTACCAGGCGGTCGCGGTAGTCGGTACCGGTCTCTTCGAGGAGCCGGGGCGTTTGCTCAGGCTGCAAGTGGTAGAGTATCGAAACGTCGATAACTACCTCAAGACCATCGGAGGAGAGCACGTGCAGGGGCTCTTCACTGGCATCGCCGCCCTCGTTGGTCGCAGCGGCCATCGTGAAGTTCTGCACCTTGATGTCGAAGTACGTCAGGTCGGCAAAGGGGTTTACCAGGTGCATGCCGTTGCCCAACACCTCGGGCGTGATCTCGCCAAAGAGCTTTTTCACGGCCACCTGGCCCGGCTCTACGATCTTGATGGTCGCAGTAAAGAACCCAATGGCAGCCAGTACGATGCCCACCAGGCTGGTAAGCCGACCTGGGGTTTTGCTGCGGGCGTTGCTACGGGCCATCACGAAGCCCACGGCAAAGGCAATGAGGCCTAAAAAGAAGAGAAACATAGGGTAGAAGCAGGTTGTGTGTGAACGAAACTACAACGAAAGCAACGCCCTGCTGTAGTTTGCGGTTCATGCAGCGCCTAGACCTCATTCGCGCAACCCACCCCAACGACTTGGAGCAGTGCTTTGCACTCCGCCGCGAAGTCTTTGTCGTAGAGCAGCAGGTAGACGAGGCCGAAGAGTACGACGAGTTCGAAACGCGAAGCCACCACTACCTGGCCCGCCGCAATGGCCAGCCGGTTGGCACGGCCCGCTGGCGCGTAACGCCCGAAGGCAAGGTCAAACTGGAGCGCATTGCCGTGCGGCACGAAAGCCGAAAGCAAGGTATTGGCGCGGCGCTGGTGAGGGCCATGCTCGCCGACATCCCACCGGGCTACACCATCTATATGCATGCCCAGACCCACGCCCTGCCGTTCTACCAGCTGTTAGGCTTTGTCGGCGAAGGCGAGCTCTTCTGGGAGGCCGGGATAGAGCACCAACGCATGGTGTACCAGAAACCTAGCCCATACCGGACGCCCTAGGCCACCTATGGCTGAAGCAAGGTGCCTTGAAGATTGAGTATCAGTTCGCCCAGTTGGCGGGAGAAAAAGATGTAATTCTCTTTGGCTTCATGGTAGCTTGACTTTGGCTCTCCTGTTTTGCTGTACCAACTGGAGCGCTTAATAGGCCACAGAAGCGTCGAAAATGTTTGATTGGTTGTTATCCCGTCTGGCGATTTAGGCACCTGAATATCGACATGCTGAACAGTAACGTATATCGTATTGCCTAACACCCGACCGGTGAACAACAAATTGTGGAACCCTGAGAGTTTGCCTACCAGCCCGGTTCCATTGTGGTCGACGAATTCGAGGTTCAACCGGCAACGAATAACCATTTCGCCATCAGTACGCTCAATAATGTGACCAGTATACTTGTAATTTCTGACCAATCGCTTAAGGCCGTCGGTTTTTTGGTGTATATCGTTTGAAGCAGCATCACCTCTGCCTAGGTTGCTTGATTTATTGTAGTTGAGTGCCTCGGCAGATACGATTACTGGGGCGTTAAACTCAACCCATCTAACCAATTTTTCGAAACTTGCTTTGCTATTCCCGTCATTCATCGTGATGGTCGTACTGAGTACTATTTTCCCAGTAGCCACATCAATTGGCAGAATACCCTCATGCGGTGGCGCTTGCTCTTGCGCGGAAGCACGAAAAACCTGCGAAGCAAGCAGAATTAAACTTGCCAGTCGCACATAAAAATTAAAATTTCTCATCGGAATTGTACGTGGTATGGGTTGTTCTTTAGTTGGGCCAGAGACTGTACACAAGTTAGTGGTAACAGAGCTTAGTAGTAGTGCCGTAGCGCCAGAATTGGCAAGTAGGGTTGTAGAACCGTAGCCCCCTAACTCAAAATCCCGGCAATTGAGGCGCTGAGGTAACTGGCCAGTGTGCCACAAAATAGGGCTTTGAAGCCCAGGCGCGAGAGGTCGGCGCGGCGTTCGGGTGCCAGCTGGCCAATACCGCCCACCTGAATGGCAACCGAGGCAAAGTTGGCAAAGCCACAGAGCGCAAAGCTGACCACCACCACCGTGCGTGGGTCTAAGGTGCCTGCTTTGAGCAGCGCGGCCAAGTCGAGGTAGGCCACGAACTCGTTCACGGCCAGCTTGGTGCCCATGAGCGAGCCCGCGGTGAGCATATCCGCCGAGGGCACCCCCATGCACCAGGCAAACACCGAAAACAGCGCCCCCAGCAGCGTTTTTAGGCTCAGCTGGCTCAGGTCTAGGCCCACGGCTTCGGGCGTAAGACCCGTATAGACCAGCCCTGTGCCTACCAGGCCCAGCAGGGCATCGACCAGCGCGATAAGCGCCAGAAAGCCAATGAGCATAGCCACCACGTTGAGCGATATCTTGAGCCCATCGCTGGCCCCGGCCGCAATGGCATCGAGCAGGTTGGCGCTCTTTTTCTCGACGTGCAGCCGCACCGTGCCCTGGGTTTCGCTCACCTCGGTTTCGGGGTACACTATTTTACTGATGACCAGCGCGCCCGGCGCTGCCATCAGGCTCGCGGCCAGCAAGAACTCGGCAGGGATGCCCAACGCGATGTACACCGCCATGACCCCACCAGCAATGCAGGCCATAGACCCCGTCATCGAGGCCAGTAGCTCGCTTTGGGTCATGCCCTTGAGGTAGGGCTTTATCATGATCTGGGCCTCTACCTGGCCCACGAAGGCGCTGGCTACGTTGCTCACGGCCTCGGCGCCACTCACGCGCATCAGGGCGTGCACCCCGCGCGCCGTGAGGCTTACCACCCGCTGCATCAACCCAATGTGGTAGGCCATGGCCACCAGCACCGACACGAAAATGATGGTCGGGATGATTTTGAAAAAGAACACAAAGTCGTTGCCTTCGCCGAACACGCCCACCATCAGCCGCTGGTCTACCAGGGGCCCGAAGACGAACGCGGCCCCGGCATCGGCGTAGCCCAGCAAGGTCTTTACCCCAGCCCCTAGGTAGCCAAAAATGGCCTTGCCCGGCGCCGTTTTGAGGATGAATACGGCCAGCGTGAGTTGTAGGCCCAGCCCCACGCCCACCACCCGGTAGTTGATGCGGCGGCGGTTGTTCGAAAGCGCGAAGGCCAGCCCGAGGATGAGTGCGATGCCAAGAAGGCCGGTAAACCTGTCCACGCGCGCGGAGGGGTAGGGTAGGGTGCAGCTAGTGTTGCGCTAAGGTGCAATGCTTTTTGGTCTGCCGGTGTAGGGCGCCAAAAAACAAAGGGGCAGGCCTTACAGCCCGCCCCTGCCTCCCTATGGCTACTACACTCGTGTCCGCTGCCCCTTAGAGGGGGAAGGTGAAGGTTTGGCCGTTGATGTTGTAGGTGATGGTCTTGGCAATGGTGCAGCCCTCGCCGTAGTCCACTACGATGTTGTTGCCCGAGGCGCGGTCGGTGTGTGTGATAACACCGCCGTACACCACGCCGCAGTCAAACTTGAAGGTGACGGCTTCGTTGATTACGTGGTCGATGGTACGTACGCCAACCCGCTCTGTAAGGCCGTTGCCGGTGATGTAGTAGAAGTCGTCGGCGGTGAAGGGCGTGTTATCGGTGCCCCAGTCCCATTCGCGTGTCCGGGTGCTGCTCCAGTTGGTTACCTGGCCCTCGGGGCTGGTAATAACATTGCTTTCTACCACGGTATAGCTAATGTTCTCGTCCTCGTTCAGCCCGTTATTGGTTACGGTACGCGAAAAGTCGTGGTTGAACCAGTTCACGCCACCGTCGCGGCTTACGCCGTAGCCTTCGGTTGTGGTCGTGATCACGGTGCCCTCGTCGCGGTAACGGCCCGTTGCCGTGGCGGTAATGACGCCCCGCCGGGTGCGGCCATCGTAGCAGCTAACGCCTTCAGTGCCAAAGTCTATGGTTACGCTGTAGGGCCCAGGTGTACCGTCGTCGTCGGTGTCGTTGTCGTAGACGGGTTCAACACCTGAGGGTAGGCGGCGGAAGCGAAGCATTTTCACTTGTTGCGCACCGGTTACGTCGACTTGGTTGTCGTCAAAACCCATGGCAACGAATTCGTTTACAACGTCCGACTCCTGTTGGCTACGGTTGTCGTCCTGGACCGTCTGGTTGATTTCCGCCACGTCTTCAAACGTCAGCGTCTCGTCTTGCTCACAGCCCCACAACAGGGCACTACTTACCAGCACAGCGGCCAGTACACTACGGCGGGTTGATCGGATGGTTTTCATGTCTTCTGTGGTTGGTTTCAAACTTGATGCCACCCTAGGACGTGGCCTGGGCCCAACGGTTTAAGCCGGGTTCGGAAAAGTCTACAACCACAGTCTAACCATCTGGTTATGAGCGCAATGTATTTTCTGCACGGCGGTAGAAGTAGGTGGGTAGCCGTTGCCGAGCCAGGCTGTGCGCCCAGGCGCTTGCGCACAAAAAACCCCACCGGTGCTCCGGTGGGGTGAATGTTTGCTACGGTAGTTCGGGCCTACTGCTTGGGCAGCACCACGGTATCGAGCACGTGCACGACGCCGTTGCCGGCCATCAGGTTGGTAGCCGTAATGGTGGCCTTGCCGCCGTTACCGTCGGTAATGACTACGTTGGTGCCTTCTAGGGCTACAAAGAGGGTGGTGCCTTGCACGGTGGTTACCGTGGTGCTGCCGCCACCTTTCTTAATGGCCGTGATTACGTCTTTGGCCAGCAGTTTGCCGGGCACCACATGGTAGGTGAGGATGGCCGTGAGCTGGGCTTTGTTCTCGGGCTTGAGTAGCGTCTCTACCGTGCCTGCGGGCAGTTTGGCAAAGGCGGCGTTGGTGGGGGCAAACACAGTGAAGGGGCCTTTGCCACTCAGGGTTTCGACCAGGCCAGCGGCCTTTACGGCAGCAACCAGCGTGCTGTGGTCGGCGCTACCGACGGCAACATCAACGACTGTTTTTTGACCGAAACCGGTAGTGGTAACTACCAGCAGCAGCGTGAAGGCCACTAGGCTGCGGGCTGCGAATTGTTGGAGTGTCATGGGATGGCGGTAGGTTAAGTACCCCAGCCCAACCCCTGCCGGTAGGGGTAGGGTTTCGTTGGGTACGCACCATTAACAAATGGTAGCACCCAAGTGGTACACTGGGTGTGTGGGCGCTCTCCACGCTGGGCCCTTCTATTCCACCTCACGGCTACAAGCTCGGCAGCGCCCGTTACCTTTACCTGCGGTACTTCTACCCGACACCTCTCTGCATATGGCCAAAGCCCCCACCAACCCCCAAGACCTGAGCGAAAAGGCCAAAGCCCTGCGCCTGACCATGGACCGGCTCGAGAAAGAGTACGGCCGCGGCGTGGTGATGAAGCTCTCTGACAAGGGCGAGACCATCGAGGCCATCAGCACCGGCTCGCTGGGGCTCGACCTGGCCCTGGGCATTGGCGGGCTGCCCAAAGGCCGCGTTGTCGAGATCTACGGGCCCGAATCGTCGGGCAAAACCACCATCGCCATGCACGTCATCGCCGAGGCCCAGCTCAAGGGCGGCATGGCGGCCTTTATTGATGCCGAGCACGCCTTCGACCCCTACTACGCCGAGCAGCTGGGCATTGATACCGAAAACCTGCTCATCGCCCAGCCCGACAACGGCGAGCAGGCCCTCGAAATCGCCGACAACCTCATCCGCAGCAGCGCCATCGATGTCATCGTCATCGACTCGGTCGCAGCCCTGGTGCCCAAAGCCGAGCTGGAAGGCGAGATGGGCGACAGCAAAATGGGCCTCCACGCCCGGCTCATGAGCCAAGCCCTGCGCAAGCTCACCTCCACCATCAGCAAGACCAACACCGTCTGCATCTTCATCAACCAGCTGCGCGAGAAGATCGGGGTGCTGTTTGGCAACCCCGAAACCACCACCGGGGGCAACGCGCTCAAGTTTTACGCCAGCGTGCGGCTCGACGTGCGGCGCATTCAGCAGATCAAAGACGGCACCGAGAGCACCGGCAACCGCGTGCGGGTTAAGGTCGTGAAGAACAAGGTGGCCCCTCCGTTTAAGCAGGCCGAGTTCGACATCCTCTTCGGCGAGGGCATCTCGAAGGCCGGTGAGGTGCTCGACCTGGCCGTGGAGCACGACATCATCCAGAAAAGCGGCGCCTGGTTCTCCTATGGCCCCGATAAACTGGGCCAGGGCCGCGACGCGGTGCGCAACCTCTTGAAAGACAACCCCGAACTGCTCGACGAGATTCAGGCTAAGCTCATGGTCAACCTTTTGCCCACCCGCGAAGCGAAGCCCAAGAAACCGGCCCCCGCCGCCGAAGAGTAGACCCGCTACCGCGGTTCGGGTAGATATTGCAGCGCTTTGGGTCCCGAGGTGCGTAGCCCGTGTTGGGTAAAGTTGGGGTTGGTGGCCGGTGCCTGGGCGCTTGCCACGGCTGCCTGGGGCCAGGCCACCGTTGAAGTGACCGACGAGGCCGACGCCCTGCCCGCGCGCGGCGTGACGGTATACCTGATGCTCGGGGGCCAGCGCCTCGATTCGCTGGTAACCGATGCCCAGGGCCGCGGGCAGTTCCGGGCCACAGGCCTGGCGCCCACCGGTGCGTACGCCCTCGAGGTGCGCCACCCGTTGTACCAGCTCGTCGGGTTCTCACGCGTGCCCGGTGAGGCCTGGCGGTACCGGGTTCGGGTTAAGCCCCGGTCTACGTTGGTCGACGAGGTGGTGGTCTCGGCCAACCGGCAACTCGAGAACAAGGTGCGGGTGCCGCAGGTCATCCAGGTGGTCGGCGAGGAACAGATTGCCCGCACCAACCCCACCACAAGCGCCGATCTGGTCGAGAAAGCCGGGGTATTCGTCCAGCGTAGCCAGATAGGCGGGGGCAGCCCTGTGCTTCGGGGCTTTGAGGCCAGCCGCATCCTGCTGGTGGTCGATGGGGTGCGGATGAACAACGCCATCTACCGCACGGGCCACCTGCAAAGCAGCATCACGCTCGACCCCGCCATGCTCGAGCGCGTGGAGGTACTCTACGGGCCGGGCAGCACCGTCTTCGGTAGCGATGCCCTGGGCGGGGTGCTGCACTACGTCACGCGGCGGCCCCAGACCAGCACCACCGATAGCCTGCGGGTATTTGGTGGCGGTTTTTTGCGTGCGGCCACGGCTACCGAGGAGCTTGCCGCCAGCGTGTGGCTAAACCTGGGGGGGCGGCGCCTGGCCAGCCTGACCTCGGTGAGCTACAAACAGGTGGGCGATGTGCGCCTGGGCCGCCAGCGCAGCAGTTCCTGGGCAGCACCCTTTGGCCAGCAGACGTTCCGCGTTGAGCGCCGGGGCGGGGTAGACACCGTGGTGCCCGACGATCCCAATGTGCTGGAGGGCTTCGGCTACCAGCAGGCCGACGTGCTCCAGAAGTTCAGTCTGGTCGCCGACAACGTGGCCTGGGGCCTGAACCTCCAGGCCTCGAGCTCTTCCGACATCCCCCGCTACGATGCCCTGGTCGAAACCACCGCGACCGGTACTCCGGTTTCAGCCCATTGGGTGTACGGCCCCCAGCACCGCCTGTTGGGGGCACTATCGGCCCAGCTGCTGCGCCCCAGCGCTCTGTACGACCTGGCCCGCATCACCGCCAGCTGGCAGTGGGTGCAAGAAGCGCGCATCAACCGCAACTTCGGCAGTGCCAGCGAGCGCACCCAGCAGGAGCGTGTGCACGTCGCGGCCCTCAACGCTGACTTGACCCGCGAACTGGGCGCCCACACCCTGCGCTACGGCCTCGAGTTGGCGCAGAACTGGGTAGCCAGCGATGCCTGGCGACGCGACGTAGATACCGGCCTACGCACCGAGCGGCCCGACCAGACCCGCTACCCTGCCGGCGGGGCCACCCAGGCCTCGGCGGCGGCCTACGTCTCGCACCGCTGGGAGGTAGCCCCCGGCCTATGGCTCTCCGACGGGCTGCGCTACACCTACACGGCGGTTAACCTTCGGTTCCGCGACGGGGCCTTTACCCCGCTGCCGGGCTTCCCCGAGACCTCCGCTACCCGCATCGGTGCCCTGACGGGGCTGGTGGGCGGGGTGTGGACCCCCCGGCCCGCCTGGCGCTTCGCCCTTCAGGCCAGCACCGGCTTTCGGACCCCCAACGTGAACGACCTAGGCAAGTTCTTCGACAGCCGACCCGGCGACGTGGGCGATGGGCTCGTAGTCGCCAACCCCGACCTGGGCCCCGAACGCACCTACAACCTCGAGGCCACTGCCCAGTTCAGCCTGCCCGGCACCTTGCTCATCAGCGCCACGGGCTTCTATACCTGGATAGACGGGCTTATTGGCCTGGGCCTGGGCACCTACCTGGGCCAGCCCACCGTAACCGTGGAGGGCACCGACTACACCGTGTACCGCTACGCCAACCTGACCCAGGCCCGCATTGCCGGTGCCCAGGCCGAGCTGCGCTACCTGCCTGCACCTGGCTGGGAGCTCGGCACTCAGGTGGTGTACACCCACGGCCGGGTGACGCGCCCCGCCCGTGGGCCGCTCGACCACATCCCCCCGGCCTATGGGTCGCTTTTCGTGCGCTTTAACCCCGGCAAACTGCTGCTCGAAGCCAGCGCAACAGCCCATGCCTGGAAGTGGCTGAGCGACTACCGCCTGGGCGCCGAAGACAACGAGGCCAGTGCCACCCCGCTGGGCACGCCCAATTGGCTGCGCCTCGATGCCCGGGCCCAGTACGCCCTCCACCCCCGGCTTACTCTCCAAGTGGCGCTCGAGAACGTGCTCGACTCCCACTACCGGTCCTTTGCCTCCGATGTCTCGGCGCCAGGGCGCAACCTGGTACTAGCCCTCCGGACGCAGTTTTAGGTAGGCGCAAAACCCCACAAAACAGCACGGCCCCGTCGCGAATCGGGGCCGTGCTTGGCGTGTGCAGTAGGTGCCGGCTCCCCTCCCTCAAAGGTTACCGGCCGGGGCTTGCGCTGTCTCAGTACAGCGAGGTGCGTACGCCCTTAGTTGGCGGGGCGTCGGTCGAGGGCCTGGGCCAACTCG
>JANRLA010000159.1:0-16100 GCA_033763015.1 Bacteroidia bacterium | reverse complement strand
GATGGCTATGGGTTCTTCCGAATGTCGGCCCAGTCCTCGGCGCGGATGCCTAACCTGGTACAGCAGTTTCAGGACCTTAACCTGGGGGTATACCGGCAGATTGGTACGGGTGCTGCTTCGGGTGCGGTTGAACGGTATAATCTACCGGGCAACAACTACACCCTCCGTTCCGTCCAGTCATACACCAACACGCTTTTGACGGGTGTGAACGACCAGAGCCTGCTACTGCCGTATGACTTCACGGAGTTAAAGCCTGAGCGGATTACCTCGTTCGAGTTTGGCTTCCGGACAGTAATGAAGCCAGGCCAGACGTACGTTGACCTCGCCTACTTCTACAATTACTACGAACGGTTTATTGGCCTGGTGCCTGTGCTGGGGCCCAGCGACCCCTCCCAGCCGATCTCTGTAGACGACGCCTTCTCCTTCAGCAGCTCTACCAACTACCAAGTCTGGGCTAACCTACCCGACCGGTTCTCCAGCTTTGGGTTATCGATTGGGGCCCAAATCCAGCTGACAGACATTTGGAACCTGAACGGCTCATTCAGTTACGTGGAATTTTCCCGCGACAATTCCTCGCAGCAAATTGGCGGCCTAGTTGACCTGGAGAATGCCCCCCGTTTCAAAGCTACGGGCTCACTTTTCGGGAAACACTTTTACAAAAAGGCCAGTTTGGGCATCACCTACCGGTGGGTGGATACCTACTTCTTTGCCGTGCCCAACTTTACTGCAACTATCCCATCGTATTCGGTGCTAGATGTGGCACTTAGTTACGATTTGCCAAACGGCGTACAGCTCCGAGTTGGCGGCACCAATTTTCTGAATAACTACCACGTAGAACTAATCTACGGGCCTCAGATAGGTGCTACTTACTTCTTTCAATTGACGTACGACCCTAATCTTTTCCAGAAGCGCAGTCGGAAGCCTCGGTCCAATTGACGTACCTTAGTCCACTCAAATAGTAGTATACCTACATGCATTCTGGCTACACCACACTTCAACTCCTGCTCCATCGGGTGCGGCTGCGCCGGGCGCTTTGGGTTGTTGCTGGCGTAGTCTTTGGGGTGTGTGGTTCAAGTCGGCTAGCGGCACAAGTCGGCACACCGGCTTCTACGTTTGCGGCTAACCATTATACGAGCAACGATTTCCAAGCGTCACCCGTCGTTTTTGGCGTTGCAACCGACGCCAATGGGTTGGTATACGCGGCCAACAACGAGGGCGTTCTGCATTTCGATGGGCTACGGTGGCAGCTCTTTGCTACCCCCAAGCCTGCCCGCAGCATTGTACTTACGGCGGCCGGTAGGGTGCTGGTTGGGTGTGTGAACGACATCGGTCACCTGGCCCTCCAGCCCAATGGCACACTGCGGTACGAAAGCCTGCTGGGTACGCTCCCCGAGGACCAGAAGGAAGTAGGCGAGTGTTTTCGGCTCATTGCCCAGGGCAACCTGGCCGCGGCGTTGACAACAACCGGGCTGTACGTGGTCGACATCAGCAAAGACCCATTGTTGGCCCTTAAGCGTGTTTCGGGGCCGGTTAACACCGCAGCGGCAGACCCCCAGGCTGGGCAGGTGGTCACCTACTTAAGTGGTGGCAAGGGCCTACACAGCATCGGACTTGAGGGCCTACAGCGCCTCCCGCAGTCGCCTACAGCCGACCATCAGGTCATTGCCATGGCGCGGCTCGGCCAAAGCTGGGTGCTTGCTACCAGCGATGACAAGCTTCTGCGCACCCAAGGGTCAGAGCTACAAGAGCTTACCGGATCGGGCGTAGAGCGTTTGCAGGCAGACCGGCTGTACGACCTAACCAGCCTACCCGGTGCAAACCTCTTGGGCGTAGCCACCGAGCGTGGGGGCGCACTGCTGCTGGATGCAACGGGTAACCTGGTGGCCCAGTACGCCAAACCCCAGGGCCTGCCCGACAACAACCTCTTTTGCATTGCTGCCAGCCCCGCTGGCGACGTGTGGTTGGGCCATACGCTTGGCCTCAGCCAGATACTCACCGCCGAGCCGTTGCGACGCCTACAGCCTTACGAGGGCTTCCCCAACCAGGTAACTAGCCTTTCGGCGTTGGGCGGTAACGTTTGGGTGGGTACGCTGGGGGGGCTTTACCGTCTTTCGGGTACCAGCGTAGTCAAACTGCCCGTGCCAGATGTCGAGTACGGAGAAACCTTGCCGATTGCTACCGACACCCTGCTTGCCGCAGGTGGGGCTGGCCTGCTGCTGATTGTTAAGGACAAGGTTATCGATAAGATTGATGCCCCGTGTGCGCGGCTGTTGCGCGTGAATGGGGTGCCCAATGAGTTCCTGGTGGGCTTTCGTTCCAGCGTTGAGACCGTCGAACTCCGGGGTGGTAAGCTGGTCAAGGTTGGCGCGGCCTATACCTTGCCCGCCATGCCCCTGAGCCAGACGTACTACAACGGGCAGGTGCTCACCGGCACCTTTGGCGAAGGTGGCTACCTGCTGCAGGAGGCCGCCACCAAACGAAGCGAGGCATTGCCCGAGCAGGGTATCGTACAAGCCATGGCCTTTGGCCCCTCGGCGCTGATGGTACGGCAGGGCAACCGGTTTACTTGGCGTACCGGGGCCGCTCAAGGCACATTTCAACCCGCAGGCGTAAACCTTGCGAGTGCATTCTTGCTTTCGGCTAGTGGTAACCGGCTTGCGTTGGCAACTGCCGATGGGCTGCTGATGGTTTCGCAGGCCGGCGACTCGGTCACCGTTGTCGGAGGCCTGCCCACGGCGAGCCTGAAGCAAAAGCCCCAGGCAGGTGTGTTTGTAGGGGGTGGTTTCCTGGCCGCCTACGGCAACCGGCTGCTGTATTGGCCCGCGCTCGAACCCGTTGCGGGCGAGCCTGCTCCACTGCGCCTAACGGGCGTAGCTTACGTAGTTGCCGGTGCCGATAGCCTGGTAAGCGGTGGGTTTTCGATGGCGGAGAGCGGCGCAGGTTACGGCTACGTGACTGAGACCGGTTTCGACTTACCGACCACGGTTAAGGCCCTACGGATTCAGTATGCGCTGGCCGATCTGCGCTACCCGGCCTCGGTACGGTACCGGTACCGCACCGACAGTGGGGTATGGAGCGATTGGTCCCTTGAGGGTTCGGTGGTGGTAACGGATCTCAAGTCCGGCAGCCATACCCTAACGCTCCAGGCCCAGGATGCCTTTGGGCGCCTAAGCGAAAAGCAGCTACGCTATACCGTACCTACCCCCTGGTATTTAAGCACGTATGCTTACGCCGGTTACGGTGCGCTGGCATTGGCAGTGGTGTTTCTGTTTGTGCGCGTGCGCTCTCGGCGGCTGGAGCTTGAGAACCATCAGCTCAACGTCGTTATCAACGAGCGCACCAAAGAGATAACCCAACAAAAGCGCCAGATCGAAGCACAGGTTGGTGAGCTCAACTCGATCAACCAGCAGCTTAGTGGCGTCAACCTTGCTCTCAACGACAAGAACCGCGAGCTCGATCAGGCCCTAGAAGAGCTGAAAGCCACCCAAGATCAACTGCTCCAGAACGAGAAAATGGCGGCGCTAGGCCAGCTTGTGGCGGGTGTGGCCCACGAGATTAACACGCCGGTAGGTGTCGGGGTGACGGCCGCCTCGCACCTGCACTCGAAGTCAAAGGAGATCAACCAGCTCATGGAGGCTGGCCAGATGAAGAAGAGCGACCTGAGCCGTTACCTGGAGCAGTCGCTGGAAGGCACCAACATCATCCTCACGAACCTGAGCCGTGCCGCAGAACTCATCCAGAGCTTCAAGAAGGTAGCGGTCGACCAAAACGTCGAAGAGCCTACCGACATGAGTTTGAAGGGTTACCTCGACGAGATTATCAATAGTCTTAAGCCGAGCCTGCGTGACCACGGCGTCAAGATCGAGGTAAGCGGCGACCCCGATGTGCGCGTTTATGCGGTGGCGAGCGCCATCTCGCAGACCATGATCAACCTGATTATGAACGCAATCCACCACGCGTTTGCGGGCCGCAAAGACGGGGTGGTCAAAGTGCACAGCGGCCTGAACGAGGAAGGAATGGCCTTCTTTACCGTCGAGGACAACGGGAAAGGCATGAATGAAGAAGTGAAGCGCAAGATTTTTGAGCCCTTCTTCACCACCAACCGTAGCAAGGGCGGGAGCGGGCTGGGGATGCACATCGTGTACAACCTGGTAGCCAATTCGCTCAAAGGCACCATTGCCGTAGAGAGTACCGAAGGCGAGGGTACGAAGTTTACCATTACTTTCGCTACTCGCTAACCTATTTGTCCCAACGGCGCATGACCGACGACCTGCTCTTTGTAAGCGAATTGGACGACGGCGCCAAGCATCAACGCGCGTGGCGGATACTGATTGTAGACGACGATGAGTCGGTGCACAGTGTTACCAAGCTCGCCCTCAGTGGGGTAGTTTACAAAGAGCGTGAGCTGGAGTTTACCAGTGCCTACACCGGTGCCCAGGCCGTTGAGATACTACGCGAGGATCCCAACTACGCCCTGGCATTCATGGACGTGGTGATGGAAACCGACAGTGCAGGGCTGGATGCCATCCGCAGCATTCGGGAGGAACTGGGCAACGCCTACATCCGGATCATCCTGCGTACGGGGCAACCCGGGCAGGCACCGGAAAAGGACGTCATTTTGGGATATGACATCAACGACTACAAGTCGAAGACCGAACTGACCGCCACACGGCTCTTCACCTCGGTCATTTCGTCGCTCCGCAGCTACGAAGACATCCTAACCCTTGCGCGCCAACGCCGTGGGCTTGAGCGGGTTATCTTTTCCTTGGCCAGCAACAACTCGGCCCGCAGCATCCAAGACCTGGGTTCGGGGCTGCTCGAACAGATCGAGGCTATGCTGGGGGTAGAGAGTAGCGCCATATACGCCCATAGCTTTTTGGGCGAAGGCGACTTGGTCGAGAGCAATATCCTGGCGGCTACCGGCACGTATGAGTCGGAAGTGGGCGAAAGCGTGATTAGTGTGGTAGAGCCCGATTTCCTGCGCCAGATTTCGAGTGTCTTGCGCGAGAAGGTAAGCTACTTCGGCCCCCAGTTCAGTGTCGTGTTTTTGTCAACTAATATCTCAGAAAGCTTTCTCTTTATCCGTTCACCACTCCTGAATAAAAATAAGGACCGCCATTTGCTTGAGCGTACGTTGCAGAGCATCACGTTGGCACATGAGAATGCCGTTCGGCACGCTAAAAATCAAGGTCCCTCTAACTAGCAGTTTCAATTGAACCTCACACATGTCTGAACAGAATCTGCTCACTACGCACGAAGACGACGAACTCTCGTTTGCAGAGGATACGGTCGATGCCGTTGCCGAGCAGCAGTGGAAGGTATTGGTGGTTGACGACGATGACCAGGTACACGTGGTCACGAAGTTTGCCCTGCAAGATTTCTCGCACCAGGGGCGCCAACTGCACCTGCTCCATGCCAAGAGCTCGGCAGAGGCCAAGATATTCCTCAAGGACCACCCCGACATTGCCATTATCCTCCTGGACGTGGTCATGGAGGAAGACGACGCGGGCCTGAAGCTCGTGAAGTACATCCGGAACGTGCTCAACAACAACCACGTACGGATCGTACTGCGCACCGGGCAGCCGGGCATGGCCCCAGAGCGCCAAGTCATCGAGAATTTCGACATCGACGACTACCGTACCAAAACGGAGTTAACCAGCGAAAAGCTGTATACCACTATCGTAGGGGGGCTCAGGGCATTCAAAGAAATAATCCGCATTGAGCGGGTGGTCGAAGAGCGCACCCACGAGATTCAGGAAATCAACTCGGCGCTCAAGACGGTCAACAAAGACCTGCTCGACAGCATCAACTACGCGCGGCGGATTCAGCTCTCGATCCTGCCCTCCATTCAGACCATTCATTCGTTCCTCCCGCGGTTTTTTGCCTACTACGAGCCCAAAGACATCGTCTCCGGCGATTTCTACTGGTTCTTTGGCTCGGGGCCTGATGTCTACTTTGCCGCTGCCGACTGTACCGGCCACGGGGTACCCGGCGCGCTGATGTCGGTACTCTCGCACAGCCTGCTCAACTACGCCATCAAGGCCGAGCCTGGCCAAGACCCAGCCAAGGTGCTGGAGCGCGTACGCGACCTACTGCAGACCTCGATGAACAACCACCGCAGTGAGCTCATGTCGATCATGAACCACTCGGCTGATGGGATGGACGTGGGCTTGTGCCGCCTGAACCGCGAGACACTCAAACTCGAGTTTGCCGGCGCACGGCGCCCGCTGTACTACGTGCCCCGCGGCGGTGAGCTGCAGGTGCACCCCGGTACTCGCTGCTCGATCGATCCGTTCGACAAACGGCCCTTCGAGCTTGTGTCGCTTCAGATGCAGAAGGGCGACATCTGCTACATCCTCACCGACGGTATCACCGACCAGTTTGGGGGCCCCAAGAACCGCAAGTATTCTACGCGCCGGTTCCAGGAATTCATCCAGTCCATTCAGGACGAGCCCTTCGAGCAGCACCAGCGCCTCATCGACTTTGAGATTCGGAACTGGCAAGGCGACAACGTACAGACCGACGACCTGTTGGTGCTCGGTATGCTGGTGGACTAGCCGCTAGGGCTGAAATCCTATCAGCTCGTCGTCGGCATCGGGGTCTTGGCTGATTTCACGGTAGCCCACCACGATGGCAATGCAGCCCTTCGATTCGGGCTTTGCGAACCGGAAGGTAAGGGTGTATTGGCTGGTAGCGCCAAAGGCAAAATCCCATTGCCGCTGGTCTAGGGTGCTTTGGTTGCTGTAGAGCTCGGTACCGTTCCGGTCGTAGAGGGTGAACACCACCGGGTTTTTGGCGGCGTTCTCGCTGCAGGGCAGCAGCCGGTAGGCAACCCCGGCGTAGAAAGTCAGCTTCAGGCGTGCCACTTCGCCGGGGTACAGCTCAACCCGGTAAAACTGACCATCCGAGTTAAAAGGCGGCAGCAGGTCGTAGCCGCACTGTTCGGCCAGATCGCCGCACTGTGCATGCCCGGTGTGGGGCAGCAGTGCGAAGAGTGCCAGCAGGAGCAGGAGTGGGGCAAAGCGCATAAACTACCGTACGATCAGGTTTCGGGTTTCGGCGGTGGCGCGGGCAATGGCGGCCAGGTCGGCAGCGGTGTAGGTGGCCTTGCTCGCGTTGTCGATACGGGTCATGCGGCGGGTGCTGTCGGTGGTAATGCTTTTCAGGCTGTAGTCGAACCCTACCGGTGCAAACGCTGTTTCGACTGCCTTGAGCGAGGCCAGTACTTCGGCCAGGGCTTCGTTTTCGGTGGGTTTGGCCTCGCCGAGCAAGGCAGCTACGTTTTCGTAGGCCAGTTTTTGCCCCACGATTTGCTGCGCAAGCGCCTCGCTGGGGGCTAGTTGGTAAAGCTGGGTAGCCAGGTAGAGCCCTTCTACCCACCCACCGACCAGGATTAGGGCGGCGATGTCGTCTTGCCCGTTGGCCTTGAGGCGGGCATTGCTTTTCCGGTAGACCGTGGCAGCCAGGGCGCTCAATGAGTCGGGTTGCGTTTTTTGGGCTTCTACCCGGCGCAAGAGCTCGGGGGTGAAGACGCTGCTAAGGCCCAGGGGCGTGGCCACTTTTTGCACGGCCAGGTAGTAGCGTATGGCGTCTTGGTTCTGGCCAAAAGCACTGGCAAAGGCCAGATCGGCGCCGTACACCCCCAGGTTTAGGGCCTGCTGGTGGCTAGCGGTATACCGGCTGGCCTTGGCATCGGGGTTCAGGATGCCCTTTTCGTAGCGGGCGCCGCTTTGTTTGAGCAGTGCCACCACCTGGGTGGGCGAGGGTAAACTGTACACCACCCGCTCTAGGCCCTTTTCGGCGGGGCTCAGGCTTTCGGTTTCGGTCAGCTCCTGGTTCGACTCCTCCTTGGGGGCACAGGCGACCAGTGCGCAACACACCCACAGAGGGGCCCAGGCGCGGCAACAAACGCGGTACAGCATGGCTGGTTGGGTTTGAAACCCAAGGTACATCTGGCAGCGTTAGAACGGCCCTCCGAATAAAAACATGACGGGCATCAGGTTTTTGAGGAATGCTTTGCCCCCGCCGAATGTAATTTGGATGCCTACCGTGAGACGTAGGTCCACTCGACCGAACCCTATGTTGAAGCTACCCATCTACTTCGATAACAACGCCACCACCCGGACCGACCCCCGTGTGGTAGAGGCGATGTTGCCGTACTTCACCGAGTACTTTGGCAACGCCGCTAGCCGCAACCACGCCTTTGGCTGGAGCGCCGAAGATGCCGTGGACTACGCCCGCGAGCAGATTGCCACCCACATCGGTGCCAATGAAAAGGAAATCATCTTCACCAGCGGCGCCACCGAAAGCAACAACCTGGCCCTGAAAGGTGTGGCCGATATGTACGCCAAAAAGGGCGACCACATCGTGACCGTGACCACCGAGCACAAAGCCGTGCTCGATACCGCCCGGGTGCTCGAGCGCGCCGGTAAGCGCGTAACCTACCTGCCCGTGAACGCCGAGGGGCTGATCGACCTGAACGAGCTGGAACAGGTTGTTACCGATGCAACGGTGCTCGTTGCCGTCATGTTTGCCAACAACGAGATTGGCACCATCCAAGACATCAAAGCCATTTCGGCTATTGCGCACAAGAAAGGTGCGCTCTTCTTCACCGATGCCACCCAAGCCGTGGGCAAGGTGCCTACGAACGTAGATGAGTACGGCATCGACCTCATGGCCTTTACCAGCCACAAAATGTACGGGCCCAAAGGTGTAGGGGCCCTCTACGTACGCCGGAAGAACCCTCGGGTCAAGGTCACGGCCCAAATGGATGGCGGCGGCCACGAGCGCGGCATGCGCAGTGGCACCCTGAACGTGCCCGGCATTGTAGGCTTCGGTAAAGCCGCCGAACTGGCCCGTGTAGAGATGATCGACGAGGCAATCCGGCTGGCGGCCCTGCGCGACCGGCTGGAAACCAGCCTACTTGAGATCGAGGAAACGTACGTGAACGGTAGCCGCGAGCGGCGTCTACCCCACGTGTCGAACATCAGCTTCAAGCACGTGGAGGGCGAAGGCCTGATGATGAGCATCAAAGACCTGGCGGTGTCTTCGGGCTCTGCCTGTACCTCGGCCTCGCTCGAGCCCAGCTACGTACTCAAGGCACTTGGCCTTGACGATGAGCTGGCGCACAGCTCGATTCGCTTTGGACTGGGCCGCTTTACGACCCCCGAAGAGGTGGACTATGCCATTGACCACGTGAAGGCCGGGGTGCAGAAAATGCGCGACCTGAGCCCGCTGTGGGAGATGTTCAAAGAAGGCATCGACCTCAAGTCGATTGCCTGGACACCTCACTAGTCCGTTTTTTGAAACCAAACTGACCGTTTAAACGTCTACCGCATACTTTCAACCTGACACGCTATGGCCTACTCCGATAAAGTGATCGACCACTACACCAACCCGCGCAACGTCGGTACGCTCGACAAAGCCAAGCCTACCGTGGGCACGGGTCTGGTAGGGGCACCCGAGTGCGGCGACGTTATGCGCCTACAGATCGAGGTAGACCCCCAAACGCAGACCATCGTCGAAGCCAAGTTCAAGACCTATGGCTGTGGCTCGGCCATCGCTTCCAGTTCGCTGGCCACCGAATGGCTGAAAGGCAAGACCGTTGACCAGGCGCTGACCATCGACAACATGACCATTGTGGAGGAGCTCTCGCTGCCCCCGGTCAAGATTCACTGCTCGGTGCTCGCCGAAGATGCCGTACGCGCCGCTATCAACGACTACCGCGTCAAAAACGGGCTGGAGCCCATCGCAGCACCCGAGTTGGCCCACGCCTAAGGTGGGGGTTACGTACGATGAGTAGCGGTATAACCATTACGCCCAAGGCGTACCAGCACGTTCAGCGCCTGCGTGAGACCACGGGCCTCGACGCTAATTATCACCTGCGGGTTTCGGTAGCGGGTGGCGGCTGCAGCGGTTTGTCGTACAACCTCGACTTCGACAACGAAGTGCAGCCCGGCGACCAGGTGTTCGAGTACCAAGACCTCAAGCTGCTCGTGAACCTGAAAAGCTACCTGTACCTGGCCGGTACCGAGCTCGATTATTCGGATGGCCTAAACGGCAAAGGGTTTCACTTTGCCAACCCGAATGCGTCGCGCAGCTGTGGCTGCGGCGAGAGTTTCGCTGTCTAGTACCCGGCCCGCTGGCATTGAACTGACATAGGCGCATCCACCGGGTGCGCCTTTTTTTGTACATTAAGTTTTTGGTATGAAACAGCGCGTATCGGACCTCGAAACACTCGAGGCGTTCCTCGACACGGTCGTGGGGCGGCACGAGCACCACGCCCACGGCTTCAAGGCGGCCGTGCTGGGCTTTGCGGGCTTTTTGGTGCACTACAGCGACCGGTTCGAGACCCTGAGCAAGCCCGTAGAGGCGCAGTACCCACCGGCCTGGTTCTCGATGAACGGCAAGACCTACGGGCTGCTCTACGACGTCGCTTCGTCTGCGCTGCAGGTAAAGGCCGGCAACCCCAAAGGGGCTATCCTCTTTGCCCTCACCGGGGCTACGACGTTAGAGGATATTGCCGGCTTCTTCGAGGCCAACTGGTAGTTATACCTTGGGTGTTTTGCGGCGGCGGTAGGTAACAAAGGCCCAAACGCCTCCGAGCACGACCAGTAGAGGCCAAATGGTGACGACGATGACAAGCAGGCTTAGCAGGCCCTCCCAGCCATTGCTAATGCCGCGGCCCACTTTGTCCCAGAACGTGAAACCCGGCTCGGTGGGCAGGTCGCGCAGCTTGTAAAAGGTGACGGTAAGGGTGGCGAGTGCGACCTGATCGCTGAGGTAGCGCTGGCGGCCGGCGTAGCGCTCGATGTCTTCGCGGATGCGGCCCAGGTAGTCGCGCACCTTGAGGATGTCCTCCACGCTGCGGGCCTGCTTCAGGACCTCCAGGTACTGGGCCTCGGTAGCGCGTAGGGCCGTGAGCCGTGCCTCGTTGTCGACAAACTCTTCGGTAATGTCGTTGGCGTCGAGCTGCTTCGACTCCACGTAGCTGGCCAGGCCCTCGAGCTCGGCTACCGTGGCGTCGAAGCGCTGCTGGGGCACACGCAGCACCAGGCGATGCTCCTGGCGGTAGGTGCCGCTGTTGTTTAGCTCCTGCTTGCCTACGTAGCCGCCCTGCGCCTCTACAAAGCGGCGGGCTGCGGCTGCGGCGCTGTCTACGTTGGCTACCTGCAGGCTGAGCTGCCCGGTGTAGATGACCAAGCGGGCTCGGGCTGGGGCTTGGCTCTGGCTGGCGAGCTGGGTGGGGGTGCCGTCGGCGGCGGTTTTGGCGGCTGCGGCCTCGCCACTGGGGGGCGGTGCTGCCTCTTCGGCGTAGCTGGCGCTGGGGTTACCGCCGTCGCCGCTACCGGTCTTGCTACAGGCCACCAAGAGCAGGGGGGCTACGAGTACGTTACGAAGGGTTCGCATGGCAGTACAATGAGTAGGCCTAAAGAACGCACAATTCCGATGGTATCGGCTAGAGCTGGTGGCCTGGTAACCAATTCGCACCACCAAGTATGGGTTACTAGCTGGGCAACCCTGTACTTTGTGCACATGAAAAGGCCGAAGCGTCTTATAGACGGCATTAGGAGGACCCTGTTCAAGGGCCGCCCCGTAATCACAGCACTTCGTTTGGCGATTCAAGGCAGACCCATCTCCAACCCCCTTACCCTGCTGCCTGCGCGCTTCGATGCCTATTCCGTAGGCAGTTGGGTTACCTTTCAGCGCAAAGGAGTGCACTACAGGGTTGATTTGAGCCAACGGAATGAGTGGAACTGTTTCTACAATTACTTTTCGCCGGGGCACGAACGCTTCTACAAGCTGCTTAAGCCTGGGTATTGTGTGCTGGATGTAGGGGCCAACATTGGCCACATCGCATCTGAGATGGCACTTCGGGTAGTGCCGGGTGGCAAAGTGGTCTGCTTTGAGCCCATGCCACTTACCCTTGCGCGCCTCAAGTCATTGGCCGAGCAAAACCCCCAGCTGCCATTGGTAATCGAGGCCATTGGCCTTTCCGATGTTTCCGAGGCGCGCGAAATGTTTTTGGTGGCCAAAAACCATTCGGGTGCCAATACGTTCGTCGAGTACCCAGGCAGCAAACCGTTGGGCAAAACCGAGTCGCTCACCCTTAGCACCCTAGATGCGTACGTACAACGGGCCAACCTGGCTGTGGTACACGCCATCAAAATTGATGTTGAAGGGTTCGAAATGCGGGTTTTGAAGGGCGCGCACCAGACCCTTGCACACCACAAGCCGCTGTTGTTCATCGAGATTTCTCAGAAGCACCTGGCCGCCGATGGGACTACCCCCGAAGCCGTTTTCACACTGCTCACCGGGCTGGGGTATACGTTGTATGAAGCTGCCTCTGGGGCACCTATTTTGGGTAGCGCCCCTATGCCACACTTTGATCTCTTGGCCCTACCCGCCTAGCCACCTGGCCCTTTTGTTCGCTTAAGACACACCGCTATGAAGTTTGGTACCCTCGCCATCCACGCGGGCGTAACGCCCGACCCCACCACCGGCGCCATCATGACGCCCATTTACCAGACCAGCACCTACGTGCAGGCGGCCCCCGGCGACCACAAAGGCTACGAGTACGCCCGCACCCAGAACCCCACCCGCGATGCCCTGCAGGCCGCGCTGGCCGCCCTTGAGGGGGGCCAGTACGCTACCTGCTTCGCGTCGGGCCTGGCGGCGATTGATGCGGTGCTCAAAACGCTGCAGCCCGGCGACGAGGTCATCGCCAGCAACGATCTGTACGGGGGCACCTACCGCCTCATGCGCCGGGTGTTCGAGCCCTTTGGGCTGCGGTTCCACTTCGTCGATATGCAAGACCTGGGCAACGTCGAGCGCCACATTACGGCCAACACGCGCCTCATTTGGGTCGAAACGCCCACCAACCCCCTGCTGCGCATCGTCGACATAGCCGCTGTTGTGGCCCTGGCCAAGCCCCGCGGCATACGCACCTGCGTAGACAACACCTTTGCCAGCCCCTACCTACAGCAGCCCCTGGCCCTGGGCGCCGACCTGGTAATGCACTCGGCCACCAAGTACCTGGGCGGCCACAGCGACCTGGTGATGGGCGTGCTCATGACCTCAGACACTGCCTTGCACGAGCAGCTGCGGTTCCTCCAAAACGCGGTAGGTGCCGTGCCCGGCCCCCAAGACTGCTTCCTGGCCCTGCGCGGCATCAAAACCCTGCACCTGCGCCTGGAGCGCCACTGCCAGAACGCCGCCCGCGTTGCCGAGTACCTACGCGCACACCCCAAGGTGGGCCACGTGTACTACCCCGGCTTTGCCGACCACCCCGGCCACGCCATCGCCCAGCGCCAGATGCGCCACTTTGGCGGCATGGTGTCGTTTACGCTGAAGGACGACCGGATGGAGGCCGCCCTGCGGGTGCTCTCGGGCACGCACCTCTTTGCCCTGGCCGAGAGCCTGGGGGGCGTCGAGAGCCTGATTGGGCACCCGGCCTCAATGACCCACGCCTCGATCCCGGTCGAAGAGCGGCGTGCCAGCGGCCTGGCCGATACGCTCATCCGCCTCTCGGTGGGCGTAGAAGACGCCGACGACCTACTGGCCGATCTGGAGCAGGCGCTCGCGAAAGCCTAACCTGGGCCCAACAGCCTTTGGCGGGCAGGGGTGTGTACTTTTGTGCGTACTCCATGCGCCACACCAGCCACGAAGCCCCGGCCGACGACCCCGCTGGCCAGTCGCCGCGGCTCATTTTGTGCGTAGACGACGAGCGGCTGGTGCTCACCAGCCTGCGGGAAGAGCTGTTGCATAACCTGGGCCCAGGGTTTGTCATCGAAATGGCGCAGTCGGGCGAAGAGGCGCTTGAACTCCTCGAGGACTACACCCGGCGCAGCTTCGAGGTGCCACTGGTCATCTCAGACCAAATCATGCCCGGCATGAAGGGCGATGAGCTCCTCATCGAAGTCCACCGACGCTACCCCCATACCCGTACCCTCATGCTCACGGGCCAGGCCGACCAGCAGGCCGTGATCAATGCGGTAAACCATGCGGCGCTCTACCGGTACATCGCCAAACCGTGGGACGCGACCGACCTCTCGCTCACCGTGCGCGGCGCCCTCGACTCTTTCGAGCAGGACCGGGCCCTGCAACGCCAGAATGAGGCCCTTCGTCGGCTCAACGAACACCTCGAAGCCAAGGTTAGCGAGCGCACCCACGAACTGGTGCACCAGAAGAACCTTATCGAGCAGCAAAACCGCGACATGCTCGATAGCATCCGCTACGCCAAGCGCATCCAGGAGGCCGTGCTGCCCGACCGTGCCCTGATGCAGAAGCTGCTGCCCCAAAGCTTTGTTTACGAGCGGCCCCGCGACATCGTTTCGGGCGACCTGTACTACTTCTTCCACCGACGCAAGCAGCTCTACCTGGCCGTTATCGACTGCACGGGCCACGGCGTGCCGGGTGCCTTTATGTCGTTTCTGGCCCACAGCCAGCTCAGCCAGATCTTCCGCGAGTTTGGGGCCCTGCCGGTGCACCAGGTGCTCAGCGAACTCAACCTGCGCATCCTTACTACCCTCAAGCAGGCCTTTGCCAAGCACCCCGAGGGCAGTGTTCCGCCGCTCGATGGGATGGACATCGCCCTGGTGCACCTCAACCTCGAGTCGGGCGCACTGGCCTTTGCCGGGGCCAACCGGCCACTCTACCGCGTGCACAACGGGGCGCTCGAGATCACCAAAGGGGCCATGCGGCCCATTGGCGGCACGGGCCTGTTGAGCGACCGCGTCGATTTTCAGCTCCACGAGCTGCAGTTGGCCCCCGGCGACCACGTCTACCTGTGTACCGACGGCCTGGCCGACCAGTTTGGCGGTGCTACGGGCTGGAAGTCCTCGGCCAAGTGGGGCGCACGGCGGTTCCGAGAGCAGCTCCTGGCACTGGCCCAGCTGCCCATCACGGCCCAGGAGGGCACCCTTACCACGGCCCTGCGCGACTGGCAAGGCCAGGAGCCCCAGACCGACGACCAGCTGCTGGTGGGCTTTTGTTGGGGCGGTTAGTTTTGTGCATGACACGGGACCAAGCACTGAGGCACCTTAGCAATCCAAATCGGACCGAGGCTGCAATAGCCCTTCAAGACTTTGTGTTAAGTTTCGATGGGTCACACCAGTTTACCACGGCCCAAAACGTCGTATTTGTCGTCAATGAGCTCACGAATCAAGTAATGATGAATGGGCTTGCCGGATTTTTTTATAATTATTCTGGGGAGGTCGCGCCTAGGGCAGCTCAGTCTTTAGCTGCTATTGGAGCCATAGAAACGGCCAATCGTTTTTCTGAAATCATGCTGAATTTCGGAATCGAACCTTACCCGGTAGACACAAATGAGAGAAGGCTATTTCTAGAGAAATTTGATTATGAATTGAGAAATGATTGGAATGAGTTCGAAGAGTGGTTTTTCGCCTTCACTGAGAACATAGAAGAACTTACGCTGTCCTATATTGCAAGTAATATTGATAATTTTTTGGGATTATCTTAAGTGTTAGGACAGCAGTAGCCGCTGCATCCCCTCGGCCACCACGTCGTAGAGTTGCCAGGGCTTGAGTTTGCGCCACCGCAGGCCGTCGAACTCGGGGTTCCAGTACAGGTAGGGGCTTAGCCCGTAGCGCACGAACTCTTCGAGCACGTGGGGGCGGGCCCTGAGCAGGCACACCCAACCGGTGTCGCCCAGCTCGTCGAGTAGCGCCTCGTAGTAGTCGTCGGTGTTGGGGTAGGCGTTGAACACGTTCTCGCAGACCAGGATAAACTGCCGTACCCCGCCGTCGATGAGATACGTGAGGCAGTTTTCGCACAGCAGGCGGAAGTCGTTCTCGTGCAGGTCGTTCCACTCGCCCAGCAGCTCCAGGATGGCGTAGCCGCGGCCGTAGTCGGCGTACAGGATCTTGACCAGCAGGCTCTCGCTCTCGATGCTATCCCAGAGCGGGTGCGCCGCGTAGGTGTACACGTAGCGGTCGTACTCAAAGAGGTTGTGCTCCACGGCCGCAAACGGCGAGCGGGGGTCGGTTTCGGTGCTGTAGTAGCCCAGCCAGCCGTAGTAGGGTTCGATGTCCTGGAACATACCCGCCGATACGAACGCCGGGTACCTACCTTTCGTTGTC
>JANRLA010000158.1:0-5648 GCA_033763015.1 Bacteroidia bacterium | reverse complement strand
GGCCCGGCCAACCGCGCCACGCTCGACTACGTGATGCAGCTGACCGCCCAGGGCTACCGCGTCTTCCCGCTACTGGGCAACCACGAGTACAACCTGCTGGATGCGCTGGAGAACTACGACCGGCGCTACCTGCGCATGTACCTCAAACAGATGAAGGCCCTTGACTTACTCGATATGACGGGTAGTGTGCCCGAGAAGTATCTGGCCTTCATCTTCGAGCTGCCCCATTACCTCATCACCGAAGACACCCTCTTTGTGCACGGGGGCTTCGATTTTACGAGCCCCGACCGGTTTGTGCCCAACCAGCACCTGCTCGAGCGGCGCCACACCACCTACCTGGCCGAGGCTGCGGGGCACCGGCGGGTCATCCACGGCCACCAGCCGACCCCGGCCCAGGAGATCGAGCAGGCGTACGCGCAAAAGGCCCCCGTCCTGCCGCTCGACGCCGGGTGCGTGTACGCCTACAGCCGCCCCAAAAAGGCCATCGCCAACGGCCACGGCTACCTGGCTGTGCTTGAGCTCACGCAGTGGCGGCTCACGCTGGTGCCCAACCGCGAGTTTTTGCCCTAGGGCGCGGTTGCGGCGCCGTAGTGCCAGCCCGAAGCGTCTTTGCGCCACACGGAGGGCAGGCCCAGGCGGGCGCGTAGGGCACTACTCTGCGCCGCCAGGGGCGGTAGGGCATCGCTGGGCCAGAAGGCAAAGAGCTGGTAGGTGGTATCGATCGGTCGGTTGCGCGCCGCGGCACGTAGCCGGGCGGCGGCCTGTACACTATCGCCTTGGGCAGCGAGGAGCAGGGCCTCCAGTTCCACGACTTCGTTTAGGGGTGGGTAGTGGGTGGTATCGGTGGCGTCGGGGCTGGGGACCACAGCTTCGAGAGCCCCGAGGTGAACAAGGGCCTGGCGGCGGAGTGCGGTGTCTTGCCCAGCACGCCAGTTGGTCAGTAGGGCATGGCTAACATCGAGGTCGCCGACGACATACAGCTTGCCCAGGGCCTTAAGTGCGCCAAAACGCTCGTGGTAGGCAGCTGCCAGCGCGGCGGCCTCGGCAGGCGCAGCGGCCTCGGGTGCGGCGCGGTTTAGCCGACCAAGTGCCACCCGCTGCTGCACCGCCCGGAAGCCGAGCGGTGAGGAAATAAGGTACGTGAGTAGGGGCGTAAACGCGATGAAGTAGCTCAGCACCCCAAACACCAACGACTGGCGCACAAACGGCCGGGAGAGCTTTTTCCGGAAATGCGGCCAGGCCAAGAGTAACCCCAACCCCAGGGTAGTGACCCCCGAAGCCACCAGGGCGAATTCGCGCCAGCCCGGAAAGTGCAGTAGGTTAAACAGGATGGCTACCGTGCCGAACGAGGCCGCCTGCCCCACGATTAGGTGCCGCCAGTAGCTCGCGCTGGCTACAGGGTAGCCATAGAACCCAAAGTAGGCCGAGAGGACCCCCAGGGAGAGGATGAGCAGCTCGTTGGCGCCGGGTAGGTGGAGTTGCTTGGAGAGGTACCCGAGGAGAAACAGTATATGAGCCAGGTGCAGCAGCACTTTGAGGCCCTTGCGCAGGTCGAGCTTCCACTTCGCTTCGTCGGTGGCCACCTCGAACACGGGCAGGAACGCCTGGATAAGTAGACTCAGGGTAAGGATGACGGCTGCCAGGGCGGCCATAAGGTCGCCACCGGGCCACTCGGCCAAGTCGAACCCGACCGAAAGGCCAAAGAGCACCCAGGGCAGTACACCATAGACACGCCGGTAGGCCAGGTAGTGCTCCTCCAGCCGCCGCCAGAAGGTACGGGCGGCCTCAAAAATGGCGTTAACCCGGTGGTAGGTAAGCCCCAGCGCAAACACGGCTATAAAGACCACTGCCAGGGTTTGCGAGAACAGCAAGGCACTGGTAACCAGCACCAGAAAAAACGCCCCGATACCCAGGTCGCGGAAGTAGCGCATGAAGGCCATGATGCCGTCGGCGGTTTTGAGGTGGCGCTCGGCGGTTTCCAGGTGCAGGCGCACCCGTTCGCTCAGCAGCCGTAGCCGGGGCAGGAGCTCGGGGGCGGGCAGGGGGGCCTCGTTGCTTACCTGGAGGAACTCTTCCTTGTCGTTGAAGGCACGGGCGAGCTCCAGGGCTTCGTCTACCTCACGCACGGTATCTGAAAACCGCAGCCGCGAGGCCACGACCGTAAGGAAGATGAGCGAGCAGAGCAGCGTTTGGAGGCAGACCAGCACGAAAAGGCTGGTTTTGCCGGCCAAGAGCCCCCACGTGATGGCATCGCCCCGGATGATCTGCAATACGACCGTACTCAGGTGGTCGAGGAACTGCAGGATGTTATTGAGGTCGACAAAGTCGGTGGCCACGATCTGCACAAAGGCGCTAAACGCCAGGGCCCCAAACAGTGCCGCCTCAAGCACAAAAGCCTCTACACGACCTTGCTGGGCTTTGAGCCCGATGCTGAGGCGGGCCAGCTTGGCGTCGTTTTCGTCGGGCGAGTAGTCGGCGCCGCGGTCCTGGGCCAGTTCGCGCAGCCAGGCATCGGCTTCGTTGGGGCTGTAGCGCCGGTGGCTCAGTTGCCGTAGCACGATGAGGTACACCGTGCCATGCACCGGTACCAGCAGCACCAGGAGCAGTTGGTAGGCCCCCCAATCGGCCTCCAGGTGGCTAAACAGACCCGCCAGTGTTGCGGCCGTGATGAGCAGCACGATGGCCAGGGTGGCGTACTGATTGGGGCCGATGTGCACCGCCAGCTGGGGCCGGGGCTTGCCCGCCGCCTGAAAATGATTGCCAAACGCCCGTTGAATGCGCTGGGTGCTGCGCATGGCGGCTATGTAGGTGCCCAGCGGCAGAAAGACCATCAGTACCAGGGTTACTGCAAGCGCCGAAGGCCCCAGGGGGAGCGCCAGGTTGTAGAGCAGCACCCGCACGGCGGCGTCGCGCCAGAGCCAACGGGTGCTCACGGGGCGGGTCAGCCGGTGGTCGTCGAGGTGCAGCAGGGTGTCGCGGTACTCCTCGGCCAGGCGGCCGATGGCGGCGGTATCGGCCCCGGCTGCCGATTGCACGAGCTGGTCGTGCAGTGGTGTCAGGGCGCGTACTTCGGCGTCGTCGCTACTATCGGTGCGGTCGTCCCACAAAAAGAGTTGCGCAAGGGCCAGGGCTTGGGTGGTCTCTTCGCTGGTGGCTGCCACCGGCAGTGCAACAGGCTCCTGCAGGCTTTTGTACAGCTCGGCACGGATGGCCGCTGCAACAACGGGGTTGGGGGCCAGCCGCGAGAGGTTGTTGCACCACAGGCGCCAGCGGCTGAAATGCGACTTGCCACTCGTAGCGCGCAGCCACCGCACGTACTGTATGGCCGACCGAATAACACGGGTGTCGCTAAGCATTGGGGCAATATCGGTTGGGGCCACACCAGAACCCACAACCATTTGCAAGGCCTTAGGACAGGGCCAAGGGGGCCAAGCGGCGGGCTAATTCTTCCTCTTTGGAGGCCAAGCTTTCTGGGAGCATAAGCCGACTACCGAGCTCGGCCAAAGGCTCGTCCACGGCAAAACCCGGGGTATCGGTCGCGATCTCGAACAGCACCCCACCCGGTTCTCGAAAGTAGAGCGAAGTGAAGTATTTACGGTCTAACACCGGGGTTACGTTAAACCCCCGGGCAACCAACTGCTCCCGCAAAGCGGCTTCTTCGTCGGCCGAGGAAATGCGGAAGGCGACGTGGTGCACACTGCCCCCGGCCACCTTGCCCCGTAAACGCCCCGGCGCGCAGACGATGTCAAGCGTACCAGCGTGGGCCCCACTTGGGTGGGTAAACCGGGTACGGCTTCCTGCCGCGGCAGTCTCCTGGTAGCCTAAGAGCTCGGTTAGGACACGGGCAGTGGCCTCGAAGCCCTCTTCGAGGAGTGTGACCGAATGGAACCCCCGAATTTGGGCCGTGGGTGGCACCTCAGGGTGCGTTGCAGCGGCTGGCAAGGCATCGCTTTGGGTTTCGATCAGTTCCAGCGGCAAGCCATCGGGGTCTGAGAAGGCCAGAACGCTCTGGCCAAAGCGCTCTACCGGCGCTGAGGTAGGCACCTGCAGCTGGGCAAATCTGGCCTGCCAGAAGGCAAGGCTACCCACCGGAACCGCGAACGCTGTGGCCTCGGCTTGGCCTGTGCCCAGGTCGCCGGCTTTGACCCTGGGGTAAGGAAAGGTCGTGAAGACCGTGCCTACTTCGGCCAGGTCGTTGCCAAAGTACAGGTGATGAACGGAGGGGTCGTCAAAATTGACTGTAACCTTGATGCGCCGAAGCCCGAGCGTGTGGCGGTAAAAGTCGTGGTTGCGTTGTGGCGGCCCCGATATGACCGTCACGTGGTGGATGGGCCCTGTCATGCGGGTAAAACTAGCGCAGCTTGGCCAGCTCGAACACGAAGCCCGGCAGCACGGGTTCGCCTGCTAGGGTGGCATCAAAGCCGGTTATCGTGGTAGGCTCGGTGCCGGGCTGGTACACCCAGGCCGTTTCGGTGGTGGGGTCGATGAGCCAGCCCAAGCGTACGCCGTTGCCGATCCACTCGGCCAGCTTGCTGTGCAGCTCTTTCAGGTTATCGCTTGGGGAGACGATCTCGGCCACGAAGTCGGGGGCTATCCTGAAAAAGCCGGTGGGTTGCTGGGCAAGAGCTTGTTGGTAGCGGCCGTTTTCGATCCACGCGGCATCGGGCGCCCGCATTGAGCCGTCGGCCAACACGAACCCCCCCGTCATAGGGGTTACCCGGCCCAGTTTATACCGTTCATTCCAGGCGGTAAGCCAGTAGAGAAAGGTGTTCTCGAGTTCGCTGGCGTGGGTTCCGGTAGGTGCCATGATCAGGATTTCGCCATGGGCGGTGCGCTCTACTCTGTAGGGGTCGTTGGCCCGGGCAAAGGCCAGCAATTGGTCGTCGGTGAGACCACCAACGGCCGAAAAGTCGAGCACGAGCGGGAACAACTGGTCGCTGTACATACCCCAAGATAACGCCCGCCCCCACGCCGACGGTGCCACGGGGCCGCGCTATCTTTGAAGCCTACTCCCTTTCGGCATGTCGGAACAGATTATTTACTCCATGGCTGGGGTGGGCAAAGTGTACCCCCCCCAGAAGCAGGTCCTCAAAGACATCTACCTCAGCTACTTCTACGGCGCCAAGATTGGCGTGTTGGGCCTGAACGGCTCGGGCAAGAGTACCCTACTCAAGATCATGGCCGGGGTTGACCACGATTACCTGGGCGAGGCCAAGCTCAGCCCTGGCTACACCGTGGGCTACCTACAGCAGGAGCCCGAGTTCGACCCCACCAAAACGGTAAAGCAAGTCGTAGAGGAGGGCGCAGTCGAGGCCACGGCCCTGCTGCGCGAGTACGAAGAGGTAAGCGCCCGCTTTGCCGACCCCGACGCCGATTACGACAAACTCATTGCCCGCCAAGCCGAGCTGCAAGACAAGATCGACGCCCTCGATGCCTGGAACCTCGACACCCAGTTGGCCCGCGCCATGGAGGCCCTGAACTGCCCCCCCGCCGACAAGCCCATCAAGGTGCTCTCGGGGGGCGAGAAGCGCCGCGTAGCCCTGTGCCGCCTGCTCATCCAACACCCCGACATCCTGCTGCTGGACGAGCCCACCAACCACCTCGACGCCGAGTCGGTGGCCTGGCTGGAGCACCACCTGCAGGGCTAC
>JANRLA010000157.1:0-24180 GCA_033763015.1 Bacteroidia bacterium | reverse complement strand
AGCGGCGCCGAGGGGTAGATGGCGTGGGCCTTTTCCTTGAAAAAGTCGAGAAACGCGGCGCGAATGCGGGCTGCTTCCATTGCTGTAACCAGTGGCTGGGGGTTGGGCCGCAAAGATAGGCGCGGGGGCGGGAGGCTGCCGTTGCCTCGGGCAGGCTATCTTTGGGGTGCCATGGCCCAGCACTACCGCTACAACCCCCACCGTCTGCGGTACGAGCCCGTCAGCAAGGGGCCGCTGTACCTGCTGCGTACGTACGGGCTGTACATTATCACTACCGCCCTGATGGCCGTTGTGGCCTTGGTGGTGGTGTACGCGGTGTACGATAGCCCCCGGGTGCGGCAGCAAAAGGCCCAGAATGCCAAGCTGAGCGCCGCCGTGGCCAGCTACAGTGTGCAGATAGATACCCTGAAGGCCTGGGTAAACGAGTTTGAGCACCGCAACCGCAACCTTTACCGCGAGATCCTGAACGCCGACCCCATTGAGCTACAGCCCGAACCGGCGCTCTCCGATTCGCTGAAGAAGATTTTTGAGGGGACCGACAACCTGGAGGCCATCGAAACCCGCCTCTCGGCCCTCGAGGGCCGCGTCGAAGTGCAGGGCTCTACCCAAGAAGCCATGGTGGCCATGGCCGAAGAGCGCAAAGATGAGCTGGCCCGCATCCCCTCCATCCGCCCCGTGGCCACCGAAATCATCAGCGGCTTTGGCACCCGGCGGCACCCCATCTTCAAAAAGGACTTCGACCACCAGGGCATCGACTTCAAAGCCGACCTGGGCTCGCCCATCTATGCCACGGCCGACGGCTGGGTGCTCAAGGTGGGCACCCCCGACAAAGGCCTGGGCCTGATGATTGTACTGGACCACCGCAACGACTACGAAACCCGCTACGCCCACCTCGACCGCTCGGTCGTGAAGGCCGGGCAGCGCGTGCGGCGGGGCCAGCTCATTGGCTACTCGGGCGAGAGTGGGCTGTGCAAGGGCCCCCACCTGTACTACGAAATCCGCAAGGCCGGTGTACCCATCGACCCCATCGATTTCTTCTTCCACGACCTGACGCCCGACCAGCTCATCGAAGCCCGGCGCAAAGCGGCCCAGTACAACGAATCGATGGGCTGATGACCGGCGCACCTACTCAAGACGATGACGAGCGGATCGAAAAGCGCTACTACGCCATTGGCGAGGTGGCCGAGCTCTTGGGTGTCAATACCTCTGTGCTGCGTTTCTGGGAGACCGAGTTCCAGGAGCTGCAACCCAAGAAGAGCCGCAACGGCCGTCGCCTCTACACCCTCGACGACATTGAGGTGCTGCGGACCATCTACTACCTGGTCAAGGTAAAGAAGTACACCCTAGAGGGCGCCCGCGACAAGCTGCGCACCGAAGGCCGCCAAGCCGCAGCCCTGCGCCAAGCCAAGGCCACACTCGAGGAAGTGCGTGCGTTTTTGGTACAACTGCGCGAAACGTCGTAACTTTGCAGCCCGCCAGCGGCGATGCTGTTGGCAGTGCGGGGCGTAGCTCAGCTGGTAGAGTACACGTCTGGGGGGCGTGTGGTCGTGGGTTCGAATCCCGCCGCTCCGACACCTAACACAAAAGGCCCTCACAAGGGGCCTTTTTGCTTACAATCCCACAATAATCCACTCTAAGCATTTTGCATTAATTCATTAAATACACCTCTTACCCATTCTATATCATCATCGATAATCAGATAGTCTCTATATTCAGTCTCCAAGCCGTGTTTGCATGCATAAATTCGCCCAAATTTTGTTCCTTCCTTTGGTATATTAAATTGGAAGGGTTGTTCTTCTATTTTGTAATCATACCAATATGTATATGACTTAATAATAATTTCTTTTCTATTGCTCGCATTGATAGTGCCTTGAATTGAATCCCTGCAAATATTATATTTATTTATGTATTCCTCGATAAGTCCAACAAAATCTACTACAATTTCAATACGTCTTTTTGAAATTGTACTGTCTAGTTCAAATTTTAGTTTTTTGCTGTATCCTTGTAGCTCTTTGGTTCTATATTCAATTGATGTAATGACATCATTTCGCGTGTATTCTTCGTCCAGTTTGAATTCTCTAATTTTTAAGTGCTTAGGATAAGGATCATTTAACGTGTGGCGTATCAAGCTTCTGGCAGCGTCTTGGGCATCCCTATTCTCGCTAGGAGTACAATTGAACAGTGATATGGCCAGTAATGGCACAAAGATTAATGCCTTTTTCATTGAGGCGTATTCCTGTTAATGAGAATCAAATTTAGAGCAAAGTACGAATAAGAGGATAGAATTACGAGTAGGCTTCTTCTCATCGTAAGAGCTAGAAAGATCCCTGTTCGGATTTTAAACGTATTATATTTGCAATATTTGTATTGCATGGGGGAAATTCCTTATATTTATAAATAAATTAGTTCCGTGGCGCGCAACTATAGCCTTTAGGGTTCATTGGTTCTGGGTTAAGTATGTGTTATACAATATTTGTATTCATATCCATTTACTTGGTTGTTAATGCTTGTTGTTTAGCTAAGTCGCAGGGCCCTCTTGAAGGGCCTTTTGTGCGTTTTTGGGCTAGGGGATGCGATTGGGCTTTGCCATTTGCAGTGCATTCAGGAGCCATTGGGCAATCGTTCAGAACCTGACGGAATGCTAGCGAGGCCTACTGCCGTTCTTGCAGCATCGTTCATTAACCCACCTAAACACACCCTATCATGCCACCGAAGGTCAACTACCACCGCCTGCTCCAAATCGGGATGGGCCTGCTCATCCTCATCCCCGGCATCTTCAAAGTGCTCAAGCCCGGGCCCTTCACCCAGTACCTAACTGAAAGCCCCGTGCAGATTCCTGGCGGCGTGGCGCTGTTCTGGCCCGTCACTGTGCTTGAGATCGTGGGCTCGCTGCTGCTCATCCTGCGGCCCATCCAAAGGCCCATCATTTATGCAGGTATAGCCTTCATGTTCATGGGCATTCTGGGCGTGGCTCTGCTCACGGTGGCGGGCCCTGAAGGTGCCAACTTGTTCCCGGATCAAAAAGAGATGATCCAGCTCTACCTACAGGCGCACCCCGACAAAGTGGCCGCCGATGTGCTCCCCTCGAAGCTGGGCACCATTGGTGTGCTGTTCCACCTACTGGGCATGGTCATTTTCGGGGCGCTGGCCGTTACCGAATTCCGCCGCCACAAAGGCGAAGTCGCCTAAGCCTGCAACCCCCAACACCTGCGCGCGGTCGGTACACCTACTACCGACCGCGTTGTTATTTACAGGGGTGGCTACGCCGACGTACTACGACCTACTGGGCCTGCCGCCTACAGCGACCACCGATGCTATACGGGCGGCTTACCGGCGGCTAGCCAAGACCCAACACCCCGACGTAAACCCGCACCCGCGGGCCCTGCAGCGGTTTCAGGTACTCAACGAGGCCCACCGGGTACTTAGCGACCCCCGGTTGCGGCGGCAGTACGACCACTGGCTGCGGCTACAGCAGGCCAGCCGGTGGGGGGCCGTGAACCTCACACCCGCCGAGTGGGCCCAGGTGTATGCCCGACCCCCACGGCCCGGGGTAAAGCCCCACCGGCGCAACACCACCGCCGATTTTTTGCGCACCGGGGGCGTGATTCTAAGCATTGTGCTGGTGCTTTTTGTGGTCATGGTCGTTATCAGCAGGCGCTTTGTTAAGCCCGCACTGCGGCTCGACCTCTCCTACCGTGGGCTCACCGAATGGCCGCTGGGCCTGGCCCATGCCGGCGAGGTAAAGCAGCTGAACATGAGCCACAACGCCCTGCGGGTCTTGCCCGACGAGGTAGCCACCCTGGGCGCGCTGGAGTACCTCAACGTGGGCTACAACCGGCTCGATAGCCTGCCCCAGGCCCTAGGCGGGCTGTACTGGCTGCACGGCCTGGTGGCCGACCACAACCGGCTGCGGAGCCTGCCGCCCACCTGCGGCCAGTGGCACAACCTGCGCCTGCTCGACCTGCGGGGCAACCAACTGCAGGGCCTGCCCGAAGGCATCTTCGCTTTGCCCGAGCTGGAGCGCATTGACCTCAGGGGTAACCCCATTGCCCCCGACAGCCTTGTGCGCATCCGGGCGCGGCTACCCCGCACCGCGGTACTGGCCGACCCGTGAGGGTTATCCACGAAACTTAACAGTACCTATACCCACACCTCTACACCGGTGCGCATTTTGCGTGCTTGAATCCGGGGCTCACCCCCCGAAATTTCTGTCGGTATGAAATACCTGGTGCTCGTGAAAGGCGATGGCAGGGGGCACCTAACCCAGGCATTGGCCTTGGCCGAGCTGCTCACCGCGCGCGGCCACCACGTGTGCGCCTTTGTGGTGGGCAAGCCCGCGCAGGCAAACTTGCCCGCCTTCTTCGCGCAGCGCGCCCAGGCGCTGGTTGTGCCCCTGGAGAGCCCCAATTTCCGCCTGACCCGCAACCGGAAGCGAATTGCCTGGGGCCGTACCCTGGTGCAGGGCCTACTGCACCTGCCGGCCTACCGCCGCTCGGTGCGCCAGTTGCACACGCTGCTGTGCACCCACCACCCCGATGTCATTGTAAACCTGTACGAGCCCCTGGCCACGCTGCACCGATGGCTGTACGGCCGTACGCGGGCACGTGTGGTGCACATCAGCCACCAGGCGTTGCTGCTGCACCCGGCGTTCGAGTTCCCGGCGGGCGGTGGGCTCAGCCGACGGCTCGTGGTGGGCTATACCCGGTTTGTGAACCGCTCGGCCGATAAGTCGCTGGCCCTTTCGTTCTACCCACTGCCGCCCGCTGCGGGCCTTGGGCAGGTGGTGGTGGCTCCGCTGCTGCGGCAGGCGGTGTTTGACCACACCCCGAGTGCGGGCGGGCATATACTGGCCTATATGGTGTACCCTGGCTTTGCCGATACGCTGCTGGCCTTTGCCCAGCGGCACCCTGAGGTGCCCGTGGTGGCGTTCTGGAACAACCCCGAGGCCCCCGCCACCCAGCAGCTGGCCCCCAACCTGGTGGTGCACCAGGTAAACGATACTCTGTTCTTAGAGCACCTGGCTTCCTGCCGCGGTGTGGCGACCACAGCGGGGTTCGAAACCGTAGCCGAGGCCCTCTACTACGGCAAGCCCGCCATCCTGATGCCCATGCCCGGCCAGTACGAGCAGACGCTCAACGCCCACGATGCCCAGCGGGTAGGGGCGGGGGTGCCGGTAACGGCCCTCGACCCCGAGCAGCTTCTGGCCTTTGAGCCCCACTACCGGCCCGACACCGAGGCCTACCGGCGGTGGCTGGCCGAGGGTAGCGAACGACTCATCTTCCACCTCGAAAACCCTGCGGCACACCCCGAAGCCCGCCCGAGCGCCCCTAAATTGCAGCAGCCCAGCCTGGTTCTATGAAACGCCCGAAACTCAAGTTCCGATCGGTGATCGTGTCCGACGTACACCTGGGCGCCCCGGGCTGCCGCATTGATGAGGTGAACCACTTCCTGAAGCACATCAAGTGCAAACGGCTCATTCTCAACGGCGATATCATCGACAGCTGGCAGCTCAAACGCCGCTCGGGCTACTGGAGCCGCAAGCATAGCCAGTTCATCAAAATCGTCCTCAACAAGGTGGTTAAGGACGACACGAAAGTCATTTACCTGCGCGGCAACCACGACGATATCCTCGACCGGTTCCTGCCCATCAGCTTTGCCGGCGTGTTTGTAACCGATAAATACGTGCTGCGTAGCGCCCAGGGCGACTACCTGGTCGTGCACGGCGACATCTTCGACGCCATCACCACCCACCTAAAGTGGCTGGCCAAGCTCGGCGACATCGGCTACAACTGGCTCTTGAAAATCAACCGCTACTACAACGCCTACCGCGCCTGGCGCGGCAAGCCCTACTACAGCCTCAGCGCCCGAATCAAGGCCAAGGTGAAGGGTGCGGTGAGCTTTATTTCCTCCTTCGAAGAAACGCTGGTAGACATCGCCCGCCAGCGCAACTTCAAAGGTGTCATCTGCGGCCACATCCACACCGCAGCCGACAAAGACATGAACGGGGTGCACTACCTGAACAGCGGCGACTGGGTAGAGAGCCTCACGGCCATCGTCGAGCACACCGACGGGCGGTTTGAGGTGATCGAGTACGCCGAATTCCTGCGCCGTCTCGACCAGAAAGCCCAGCAGCGTGCCCTCAAAGCCCAACTGCGCGAGCAGCAACTCGCCCTGGCCACCGGCCAGTAGCCCTGCGCGTACCTTTGGGGCACTTTCTACGTATGAACTTCTATTGGTACCGGGCCCTGGGTTGCGCTGCGTGGGCACTTACCGCCTGCAGCCCGGCACCCGAAGAGACCGAGCCCGTGGCGCTGGTGCCTTTTACCCTCACCGACAGCCTGCGCCAACAGGCCCAGGCCCAGCCCGGCAGCCCCGCCCTTGCCCGTACCCATGCGCTGCTAACCAACCCCCTGGCCCTACCCGATAGCGCCCCGCTGGGGCTGGCGGCCTTCCAGTCCCGTTTTAGTGGCTGTAGCCCCCGCCGCACCCCCGTAGCCAACCGCCACAACCCCGAGCAGGTAGATACCCTCATTGCCCTGAGGTGCGCAGGCGCAACACTGCAACTGTACCAAGTGGCGGGCGGTAGCACGCTGCTGCAAGGCGCTACGTTGACGGGCCCTGGGGCGGCGTTGGCCCTGGGCCTGGCGGTGGGCCAACCCCTGGCCGAGGCCCGCGCCGTGGCAAAAGCACTGTACCTGTACGTGAGCGAAACCAACCTGCGGTTGCTGCTGGAAGACCCAGACAGCGGCGCCACTGTCTCGCTGTACCACGACGGCGCGCGCCTCACAAAACTGACCTACGAAGGCTACCTCGACTGAGAGACCCAGTTGTGCACACCCCTCATGGCAGGGTGGGTGCACAGACGTGTCTGCTTGAACCTCGCGGTGGGTACACATTCCGACACCGTAGACGGTAGTTTTGCCCAGCATGGCAGATGAAGTAGAGCCCCGGTACGAAAGCCCCGAGCCGCCCCTGAAAGAGATGTACGGCGCGTACTTCCTCGAGTACGCCTCCTACGTCATTCTCGACCGGGCCGTGCCGTACGTAGAAGACGGCCTCAAGCCCGTGCAGCGCCGCATCCTGCACGCGATGTACGAGCTCGACGACGGGCGGTTTAACAAAGTGGCCAACCTCATTGGCGCCACCATGCAGTTTCACCCCCACGGCGACGCCTCGATTGGCGATGCCCTGGTGGGCATGGGCCAGAAAAACCTGCTCATCGACACCCAGGGCAACTGGGGCAACGTCGAAACCGGCGACGGCGCGGCCGCGCCCCGTTACATCGAGGCCCGGCTGAGCAAGTTTGCCCTCGAGGTCGTCTTTAACCCCAAAACCACGGCCTGGCAGGCCAGTTACGACGGCCGCAAGCAGGAGCCCATCGCCCTGCCGGTGAAATTCCCGCTACTGCTGGCCCTGGGCGTAGAGGGCATTGCCGTGGGCCTGAGTACCAAGATTCTGCCCCACAACTTCTGCGAGCTCATCGAGGCCGCCGTGCGCTACCTCGAGGGCAAGCCCTTTGAGCTATTCCCCGACTTCCTCACCGGCGGGATGGTCGACGTAAGCGCCTACAACGCCGGGGGGCGGGGCGGCAAGGTGCGCTGCCGGGCCCACATCAAAGAGCTGGACAAAAAAACACTGGCCATCACCGACGTGCCCTACGGCGTGACGACCCAGACCCTCATCGAGAGCATTGTCAAGGCCAACGAACGCGGCAAGATCAAGGTCAAGAAGATCGAGGACAACACCGCGCGCGACGTCGAAATCCTGGTGCACCTGGCCCCCGGCACCAGCCCCGACGTGACCATCGACGCCCTGTACGCCTTCACCGACTGCGAGGTGGCCATCTCGCCCAACTGCGTGGTCATCGAGAACGAGCGGCCGCTCATCACCGACGTGCACCACGTGCTACGGCTGAGTGTAGACCGCACCCAGGCACTGCTGGCCCAGGAGCTAGAAATCCGCCTGCGCGAGCTCGAAGACGCCTGGCACTTCAGTAGCCTCGAGAAAATTTTTATCGAAAACCGCATTTACCGCGACATCGAAGAGGCCGAGACCTGGGAGGCCGTCCTGGCCAACATCGATGCCGGGCTCGGGCCGTTCAAGCCCCTTTTTCAGCGCCCTATCGTTGAGGCCGACATCCTGCGCCTGACCGAGATCCGCATCAAGCGCATCTCGCGCTACGACAGCTTTCAGGCCGATGAGCACATCCGGGGCCTGGAGGCCGAAATGGAGGAGGTGAAAAACCACCTGGCCCACCTCACCGCCTACACCATTCGCTACTACAAAGAGCTGCTAAAGAAGTACGGCAAGGGCCGCGAGCGCCGCACCGAGCTGCGCACCTTCGATACCATCCAGGCGCAGGTGGTGGCCGTGGCCAACCAGAAGCTGTACGTCAACCGCGCCGAGGGGTTCGTGGGGTATGGCCTGAAGAAGGACGAGTACGTGACCGATTGCAGCGACCTGGACGAAATCATCGTCTTCCGCGAAGACGGCTCTATGCTCGTGAGCAAAGTGGCCGAAAAGACCTTCGTCGGCAAAGGCATTCTGCACGTAGAGGTCTTCCGCCGCAACGACGAGCGCACCGTGTACCACCTTATTTACCAGGATGGGGTGGCAGGCCCGGCGCTGGTAAAGCGCTTCCAGGCCGGGGGCGTTACCCGCGACAAGCCCTACGACCTGACCAAAGGCACCAAGGGCAGCCGCGTGCTCTATTTCTCGGCCCACCCCAACGGCGAGAGCGAGGTGGTAGCCGTGCAGCTCAAGCCCATGCCCCGCCTGCGCAACACGACGCTGGAGTTCGACTTCGGGCAGCTGGCCATCAAGGGCCGGGCCGCCGGGGGCAACATCCTCACCCGCCACCCGGTCAAGAAAGTGGTGCGCAAGAGTGTGGGCGCCAGCACCCTGGGCGGCCGCCAGTTGTGGTTCGACCCTGCCCTGGGGCGCCTCAACGCCGACGGCCACGGCGACTACCTGGGCGTCTTCGAGGGCGAAGACCGCCTGCTGGCCCTCTACGACACGGGCGTCTACGAAATCACGACCCACGAACTGAGCAACCGCTACGACGTGAAGGGCAAGTTGCTCGACATCGCCAAACTGACCCCCGACACCCTGGTGGGCTGTGTGTACTACGAGGGCGAAAAGAAAGACTACTACGCCAAGCGTTTCAAAATCGAGACCCAAACGCTGGATAAGGGCGTGCCGTTTGTCCCCGAAACCCCCGGCACCAAAGTACTCTTCGCTACCCTGAAGCCCGAGCCGGTCGTGGCCCTGACCACCGTAGGCAAAAAGGGCGAGAAGCCTAGCCAGCAGCCCCCAGCGCCCCTGGCCGACTTAGCCGACGTAACCGGCTACCGTGCCCTGGGCAAGCGCCTGGCTGCCGAGAGCATCAAGGCCGTGGCCCTTACTAGCTACCAGGCCCCGGCGCCCGAGCCCGACGAACAGCCCCTGGCCGACGACCCCGACGCTACACCCGCCGATGACCAGGGTACGCTCTTTTAGCCGCTGGGCCTGCCTGGGCCTGGCGCTCGCGGCCCTGGGCTGCAGCCATCCGCCCACTACCGATGCGCAGGCCCCACCGGTGCCGCCACTTGCACTGCGCGCGCGCCTGCCCGTAGGCCAGCACACCCGGCAGGTGGGCCGTGTAGCGGTGGATGTGCGCATCCCGGCCGACAGCCTGCGTGGTACGCTGCTGGTGCTACCGGGGTGGAATTTTAGCCGAACCCTCTGGTGCGACAGCACCCAGCTCTGTCGCCTGGCCGATAGCCTGCACCTGGCGCTGGTACTGCCCGAGATGGGTCGCAGCATCTACGCCAGCCGCTACTACCCCGAAACCCGCGCCGACTACCGCCACCACCTCACCCTGGGCTGGGTGACCGATACCCTCCTCGCCTGGGCCCGCGATAGCCTGGCGCTGCTACGCCCCGGCCAGCCGAACTACCTCTTGGGCCTGAGCACCGGCGCGCGTGGCGTGGCGCTCATCGCCCTAGCGACCGATACGCTCTTCCGCGCTGGTATTGCCCTATCGGGCGACTACGACCCCCGCGCCATGCCCGCCGACAACCTGATGCGCAACACCTACGGGCCCTACGAGCGCTTCACGGGCCGCTGGGCAGGGCCCGACAACCCCACCACACGGGCCGCTGCCCTGCGCGTGCCGCTCTACCTGGGCCACGGCCAGCGCGACCGTGTCGTGCCCTGGCAGCAAACCCAACTCTACGCCGACAGCCTCAGGGCTGTAAATCCCACGCTACCCATTGTACTGCACCTGGCCCCCGCCCACCGCCACGACTTTACGTACTGGGGCGGCGAGCTGGCAGCGGCCTTTGCTTGGTCGCTAACGCACTAGTCGCCCTGCGAAAGCAGCTCCCTTGCGCTGGCCAGGGCGGCCGCCGAGGGGTTGGCCCCGCTGAGCATCTCGGCCACTACCTGTTCCCGCTCGGTGGGGGTCAGGGCTTTGAGGCGGGTATAGGTGCGGCCCTCACGTACCTCTTTGTAGAGCTGGTAGTGGGTGCCGGGTCGGCTGGCAATTTGCGGCAGGTGGGTGATAACCAGCAGCTGGTGGCGCTGGCCCAGCCCCTCGAGCAGCTTGCCCACCCGCAGGGCCACTTCGCCCGAGATGCCCGTATCAATTTCGTCGAAGATGAGGGTCGAAAGGCCCACGCGCTCGGCCAGCGCCCGCTTGAGCGCCAGCATGACCCGCGAAATCTCGCCCCCCGAGGCAATCTGCTCCAGCGGTCCCAGCGGGCTGCCGGGGTTGGTCTGGATGCGGAAGCTTACGCCGTTCAGCCCCGTCTTCTGGGGCCGAATGCGTTCGCTGCCCACACTCAGTAGCCCTTCGGGGTGCAGTAACCGGGTTACCTCGACGGCAAACGTGGCTTTTTCGAGCCCAATGGTGCGCAGCACCTCGGTGACACTGGGGCCCAGGGCTGCGGCTGCGGCGGCGCGTTGGGCCTCGAGGGCAAGCCCAAGCTCGGTCAGCTCGGCAGCGAGGCCCTCGGCCTGGTGGGTCAGGTCGGCAATGCGTGCATCGGCGCTGCCCAGGGTGTCTACCTGGGCCTCGAGCTCGGCCTGGCGGGCCCGCAGCTGGTCTACGCTACGGCACTGGTACTTGAGCTTGAGCCGGTTCAGGGTATCGGCGCGGGCGTGGAGTTCGGCCAGGCGTTCGGGGTCCAGCTCGGCGGTTTCGGCCAGGCGTTGCAGCTCGGTGCTGGCCTCTTCGAGCAGGTGCCGGGCGTCGGTGAGGGTACTGAGCGGCCCTTGGATGCGCCGGTCGAGCTGGGCCAGTTTTTCGGCCTCTTTCGTGGCGACGGCCAGGCGGGTCGCAAGGCCCAGCTCGTCGTCGCCTAGGGTTTGTACCAATGCGCCCAGGCCCTGGGCAATCTGCTCGGCGTGCTGCTGGAGCTTGAGCTCGGCTTCCAGGGTTTCGTCTTCGCCGGGCTGTAGGGCGGCTTCGGCCAGCTCGGTCAGCTGATAGGTCAGGTAGTCCAGTTGGCGGGCAGCTTCGGCCTGGGCCGCCGCTAGGGCGTCGCGTTCGCGCACCACCTCCTGGTAACGGCCCAACTGCTGGCCGAAGGCCCGTGCGGCATCGCCAGCGCCGGCGTAACGGTCGAGGGCTGCAAGCTGTTCGGCGGGCTCGAGCAGCAGTTGGCCGTCGTGCTGGCCGTGTAGGTCGATCAGTTGGCTGGTCAGGGCTCGTAGCCGCTCAAGCACGACGGGGGTATCGTTGACAAAGGCCCGGCTGCGGCCACTGGGGGCTATCTCGCGGCGGATAAGTAGCGGTGGGGTGGGGTCTAGGCCCTCATCTGCCAGAATCGTTCTAACCTCGTCGGGCCAGGGGCCGCTCAGTTCGGCCTCGACGACGCATTTTTCGTCGGGTAGCAGCAGTACGCTGGGGTCGGCCCGTTCGCCCAGAATGAGGCCAATGGCGCCCACCAGCAACGATTTGCCCGCGCCGGTTTCGCCCGTTAGCAGGTGTAGGCCAGGGCTCAGGTCGAGCACTAACCGGTCGATGAGGGCGTAGTTCTGAACGTAGAGGCGGGTAAGCATAGCAGCCGGGCGGTGAATAACGCGAATTCAGGGGCACGGGGCTACACCCCTCCACTGGCACCTAGTGGCCGCCGCAGGGGTTTGCTAGAAAACGCCGAATTTTGCGCCGATGACTTCCGCCTTGCTCACCACCGAAGCCTTTCAAGATCGCCACCTGGGCACCGCCCCGGCCGACCGTGCCGCCATGCTACAGGCCCTGGGCTACCCCACACTCCAGGCGCTTATCGAGGCTGTTATCCCGGCCACCATCCGCTCGGGCCACACGCTGAACCTGCCGCCGGCCGAAGACGAGCCCGCAGTACTCGAGCGGCTCAAATCATTGGCGGCCCAGAACGAGGTCTACCGCTCGTACATCGGGCAAGGGTACTACGGCACCCATACGCCTACGGTCATTCTGCGCAACATCCTCGAAAACCCCGGGTGGTACACCCAGTACACGCCCTACCAGGCCGAAATCGCACAGGGGCGGCTCGAGATGCTGCTCAACTTCCAGACCCTGGTGACCGACCTTACCGGCCTGGCCATCGCCAACGCATCGCTGCTCGACGAAGGCACCGCCGCCGCCGAGGCCATGCAGTTGGCCCATGCCGTAACCCGCACCAAACAGCTGGGCGACGCCTTCTTCGTCGACCACGGCGTGCACCCTCAAACCCTGGCTGTACTCACCACCCGCGCCGAGCCCCTGGGCATTGAACTGGTGGTGGGCGACTACCAGGAAACCGGGTTCGACAAGTCATTCTTCGGGGCGCTGGTGCAGTACCCCACCTCCGAGGGTAGTGTCGAAGATTACCGCGCCCTCACTGACCAGCTCCACGCCCATGGGGCGCTCGTCATTGCCGCTACCGACCTATTGGCCCTTACGCTGCTCACCCCGCCGGGCGATTGGGGCGCCGATGTCGCCATCGGTTCGGCCCAGCGGTTTGGGGTACCTATGGGCTACGGCGGGCCGCACGCGGCATTTTTCGCTACCCAAGAGGCCTACAAACGCCTGCTGCCGGGTCGGCTCATCGGCGTTTCGCTCGATGCCCAAGGCAACACCGCCTACCGGCTGGCGCTGCAAACGCGCGAGCAGCACATCCGCCGCGAGAAGGCCACTTCGAACATCTGCACAGCGCAGGTACTCTTGGCCAACATCGCCGCGGCCTACGCCATTTACCATGGCCCCGAGGGGCTGCGCCGCATTGCCCAGCGCGTACACGCCCAGGCGGTAACCCTGGGGGCGGGCCTCAAGCAGCTGGGCTTCTACGTCCGCCATACCCACTATTTCGACACCCTCACGGTCGAGCTCGGCGACAATGCCCAGAACCGGCAGCAGCAGCTGCGCCAGGCCGCCCTGGCTGCGCGCATCAACTTTGCGTACAACGACGACGGGTCGGTGGGCATTAGCCTCGACGAAACCGTACGGTTGACCGACCTACAGGCCATTCTGGCCGTTTTTGCGCAGGTTTCGGGCGCTGGCGACCGGCGGGTCGACCTGCTGCCGCTTGCCAACCAGCTTTCGTTCGCATTCCCAGAGGCCTTTGCCCGCCAGAGCAGCTACCTGCGCCACCCGGTCTTTCACCAGTACCACACCGAGCACGAACTGCTACGCTACCTCAAGCGGCTGGAGAACAAAGACCTCTCGCTGGCCCACAGCATGATTCCGCTGGGCAGCTGTACCATGAAGCTCAACGCCACGACCGAGATGGTGCCCGTCACCTTCCCGGCATTTGGCAACCTACACCCCTTTGTGCCCGCTGCCCAGGCCAAAGGCTACCACCAGCTCTTTGCCGAGCTGGAAACCTATTTGGCCGAAGTGACCGGCTTTGCCGCCGTGAGCCTGCAACCCAACAGCGGCGCCCAGGGCGAGTACACGGGCCTCATGGTCATAAGGGCCTACCACCGGGCCCGCGGCCAGGGGCACCGCAACGTGGCCCTCATTCCGGCCTCGGCCCACGGCACCAACCCGGCCAGTGCCGTTATGGCAGGCATGAAGGTCGTGGTGGTGGGTACCGATGCTAACGGCAACATTGACCTGGCCGACCTTACGGCCAAAGCCCAGCAGCACAGCGACCAGCTTGCCGCCCTCATGATTACCTACCCCAGTACCCACGGGGTGTTCGAGGCAGCGGTACGCGACATCTGCGCCCTCATCCACCGGCACGGGGGGCAGGTGTACATGGACGGGGCCAACCTCAACGCCCAGGTCGGGCTCACCAGCCCCGGGTTCCTGGGGGCCGACGTGTGCCACCTGAACCTGCACAAAACCTTCTGCATCCCCCACGGCGGCGGCGGACCTGGCATGGGCCCCATCGGCGTTGCGGCCCACCTGGCCCCCTTCCTGCCCACGCACCCGCTGGTGAAAACCGGTGGCGAGGCCGGCATCAGCCCGGTGTCGGCAGCCCCCTGGGGCAGCGCCAGCATCCTGCTCATTAGCTACACCTACATCCGGCTGATGGGCGGTGCAGGGCTCACCGAGGCCACCCGCAACGCCATCCTCAACGCCAACTACATCCAGCACCGGCTTGCCCCCCACTACCCCGTACTCTACACGGGCGAAAACGGCCGGGTTGCCCACGAACTCATCCTCGACCTGCGGCCCTTTAAGCAGAGCGCAGGGGTCGAGGTAGAAGATGTTGCGAAGCGACTGATGGACTACGGCTTCCACGCCCCCACGGTGAGCTTCCCTGTGGCCGGTACCCTCATGATCGAACCCACCGAGAGCGAAAGCCTGGCCGAACTCGACCGCTTCTGCGAGGCGATGATCGCCATCCGGGCCGAGATCCAGGCCATTGCCGAGGGCCGGGCCGATGCCAAAGACAATGTGCTCAAGAACGCCCCCCACACCCAGGCCATGGCCCTTGCCGACAGCTGGAGCCACCCCTACACCCGCGAACAGGCCGTCTTTCCCCTGCCATGGGTGCGCGAACGCAAGTTCTGGCCCAGTGTGGCGCGGGTAGACAGCACCTACGGCGACCGTAACCTGGTGTGTACCTGCCCGGACGTTGAGAGCTATGCAGCCGCATCGGCTGCACCGGCGCTGGCTACGGCCTAGCCGCCTACGTAACCGGGTGCCCTAGTATCGGCAGGGCCTTTGAGCGAACTTTAGCCCGTGGCTGTCTGCTCTACGCACGTTGCCCTTCGGTTGGCGTGGGTCTGGTTGGTGTTGGCGGGGCTCTGGCACCCATCGGCCCAGGCCCAGCTCATAGACACCGTGCACGATTCGTGGGTCACGGCCGACGACTCGCTGAACAAGCACCTCGAGGTGATGGGTGGGTTCACGGTGCACATCCTTAAGCCCGAGGTGCGCGCCGGTAGCGGGTACAAGGTCAAGAACGGGTTTACGACCTACTACATCTTCGCGGTAGAAACCGAAGCAGTATTCATCGACAGCTTCCCGCTGCGCTACAATGGCCAACCCATGCTTCTGGCCGTCGCCAGCCTCGACAAACGGCTGAGCCTACCCGACACCACCGATACCCTTACCAGCCGGGCCCTGTTCCTCAAGGGCATCGTCATCGAGCCCAGCAAGCAGGAGCAGCGGGCCAAGACCAAGGCCGAGCGCGACAGCCTGCGTGCCCTGGCCGACAGCAGCGCCGCCGACAGCCAGGCGGCCGCTGACTACCAACTCGCCCGCCAGGCCCAGCAGCGCCCCGCCGTCACGCCCGAGCCAGCGGCTACCGACAGTAGCAGCGCCCCCAAGCGCAAGAAAGGTCTCTTCGGCCTGCGCCTTTCTGGCGAAACCGACAGCGGCGAGCTCGAAACTCTGCCCGATTCCACCGCCCAGCCCCAGCCCCCCGCCCGGGGCCGCAAAGGGCAACGTCAGGCCGAGGTGCCCGATACCACGGCCGCCGATACGGCCCAAGTGCCGCCCGACCCGTACCCCAACGCCACGGGCAAGGCCAAAGAGTGGTTCCTCGAAACCGACCGGTACGTGCACCTGGCCGACAGCGTCCAGACGCTCATCGACAGCACCTTCATGCCCGAGCCCTACCTCTTTTCGCTGCTCCACCTCTACCAGTACAACGCCAAGGAGGCCTACCTCACCGCCGCAGCCTACCTGGAGATGGAGCGCACCGGGGGCAGTAGCGGTAGCCTGGGCAAGTTCTTCGCCAGCCACTTCTTCGCCCGTTCCGAGCGCTTTCACGTCCTGTCGCACCCCTACGGCCTGCCCGAGTACACAAAACCTACCAAGCCCAAAGACTACAAGGGCCTGCCCGAAGACGAGTTTGTACCCGACCTGGAGTACCGCTTTGGGGTGTACCTGCAAAAAGACACCGAGCGCAACCGCCAGAATACCGAGCGCAAAGCCCGGCAGAAAAAGCAGAAAAAGGGCGGCAGCTAGTACCCTAGAATCTTGAGCACTTGCTTCGAGTTCTGCTCCTCGGCAAACAGCTCCACGTTCAGGGTTTCGTCGCGGTTTTTGCGGATCAGGACGTGCCGCGGGGTGGGCATCAGGCAGTGGTGCACGCCACCCACGCCCGAAAGCGTCTCTTGGTACGCCCCGGTGTGGAAGAAGCCCATGTACTGCAGCTTGCGCGTCTTGGGCATGAAAATGGCGTTGATGTGCGCGTCTTGGGCGTAAAAGTCCATGTGGTCGCAGGTCAGGCCACCCAGGTTTACGCGCTCGTACTCGGTGTCCCAGTTGTTCAGCGGCAGGAGGATGAAGCGCTGGTTCATGGCCCAGATGTCGGGCAGGCTCGTCATGAGGCTGCCATCGAGGATGAGCCACTTTTCGCGGTCGTTCTGCTGCTTGCGGCCAATGACTTTGTACAGAATACCGCCACTTTCGGCTACGGTGTACGAGCCGAATTCGGTCACGATATCGGGCTCTTCCACCTCGTTGTCCTGGCAGATGGCCTTGATGCGCCCGATGATCTCGCCGATCATGTAATCGTAGTCGTACTCAAAGGCCAGCGAGTTCTTGTAGGGCAGCCCGCCGCCAATGTTCAGCATGCGCAGGGCAGGGTTCACGCGGGCAAACTTGCAGTAGAACTGCACGGCCTTTTCGAGCTCAGACCAGTAGTAGGGGGTATCCTGGATGCCGCTGTTCACGAAGAAGTGCAGCATGACCACCTCGAACTGGGGGTTCTCTTTGATCTTGTCGTTGTAAAAGCTGATCACATCGTCGGGCCGCACACCCAGGCGGGTGGTGTAGAGCGGGAAGTCGGGCACCTCCTCTATCGCGATGCGCACACCGAGCTTGCAGTTCTCTTCCAGCTCGTTGGCGTAGAAGTTGAACTCCTCTTTGTTGTCGAGTACGGGGATGATGTTCTTAAAACCATCGTGGATCAGGTCGCAGATGCCCTGGCGGTACTCGTCGGGCTTGAAACCGTTGCAGACCACCAGGTGGTCTTTGCTGATCCAGCCCCGTTTTTCGAGCGCTTCGATGAGCGGGATGTCGTACGCCGACGAGGTCTCGAGCCGCACGTCGTTCTTGAGCACTTCTTCCAGGATGTGCTTGAAGTGCGAGCTTTTCGTGACGTAGCAGTAGGTGTAGGTGCCGCGGTAGTCGTGCTTCAGCATGGCGTTCTGAAACAGCAGCTTGGCGGTCTGGATCTTCTTCGAGATCAGCGGCAGGTAGGTAAAACGCAGCGGGGTGTTGTACGTCTCCACCAGCTCCATCAGGTTGATGTCGTGGAAGTACAGCTCGTCGTCCACCACGTCGAAACCGGCCTGGGGGAAGTCTACGCTCAGGTCGAGAAAATCTAAGTAAGTTTGCATGCGCCCCGCTGGGTAAAATCGTGCGAATATACCGCTGAACCTGAGCCCCTTGGGTTCGGTTCGTCAAAGGGCAGGTTATGAGAGAAAACTTAACGTACGTCTTCGTCAAATCCGAGCTGGGGGCCGGTACGTGGGGTGCCAGCCTGGGCGTAGAGGCACTGCAACTCGCGGCCCGTAACCGCGAGAGCGACGTGCTAGACCGCTACCCCTCGTACTGGGTACGCCACAAGTTTACCGACCGCGAGGTGCCCATCTGGGCCAAAAACATCGGCTCGCTGGTCAAATTCTACACCCAGATTGCCGATACCCTGCAAGAGGTGTACAAGGAAGGTGGCTTCCCCGTGGTCATAACCGGCGACCACGCGAACGCCGGTGGCAACTTTGCGGGCATTGCCCAGGCCTACCCTGGCAAGCGCATCGGTGTGGTCTGGATAGACGCCCACGGCGACATACATACCCCCTGGACCAGCCCCAGCGGCAACGTTCACGGCATGCCCGTGGCCATGGCCCTAAACCTGCGGCGCGACAAGCGCTCGGTTAAAAACAAAGTGGCCCCCGGCACCGAGAAGCTCTGGGCCGAGGCCTGCGAGCTCGGCGGTGTCGCCCCCAAGATTCGGCCTGAAGACCTGGTTTTCATTGGCATCCGCGACCTGGAAGATGAAGAGTGGCGCGTCATCGAAGAGCGCTGCATCCGCTACTATACCCCCAATGACCTAACCGACCTGGGCACTCACCGCGTGGTCGACGAAACGCTGGAACGACTTTCGGACTGCGACGTGCTCTACGTCAGTTTTGACGTCGATTCCATCGAGAGCGAAATCCACCTGGGCACCGGTACGCCCGTCGCCCGGGGCCTGTCCGTCGAACAGGTCGTCAGCATCCTTAAGCGCCTCTTCCGCGAGCCGCGCCTGGTGCTCTTCGAGGTGACCGAGGTAAACCCACTGCTCGACAACCGCAACAAGACGGCCGAGCTGGTGACCGAAATCCTGGAAGAGGTCATCGAAAACCGGCCCAGCGGCCAGAGTGCTGCCTAGTTTCGGCCCCACGTTGCCCCGTTGCGCCCCATGACGCTAGACCCCCAGGCCTTGCTGCAGCACCACGCTGCCGCGGCCCTTGCTCACCTCTACGGCCAGTCGCTGGCCCCCGAAAGCCTCACTGTGCAGACCACGGCGGCGGAGTTTGAGGGCGACCTCACGCTGGTGCTCTTCCCCCTGCTCAAGCTCAAGCTCGGTAGCCCCGAGGCCTTGGGGCAGGCCATCGGCGACTACCTGGTGGCCCAGGGCATCGGCATTGCGCGCCACAGTACCGTAAAGGGCTTCCTCAACGTCAGTTTTGCCGATAGCTACTGGGCTCAGGCACTCGCCCACGCGGCCCACGACCCCCAGCAGCTCTGGTACCTGCCCCTGGGCGCGGGCCAGCGGGTGATGGTCGAGTTTAGCTCGCCCAACACCAACAAGCCGCTGCACCTGGGCCACCTACGCAACAACTTCTTGGGCGACGCCATCAGTCGGCTCTACCAAGCCGCAGGGTATGCCGTGGTAAAGGCCAACCTGGTTAACGACCGGGGGGTGCACATCTGCAAAAGCATGTGGGCCTGGCAGCAGTACGGCCAGGGCGACGTGCCCGGCCCCGAGCGCAAGGGCGACCACCTGGTGGGCGACTACTACGTACGCTTTGAGCAGACCCTCAAGGCTCAGGCCGCCGAACTCATGGCCGCCGACCCCGCCCTCTCGCTCGAAGAGGCCCGCAAACGTGCCCCCGCCACCCTGGCCGTGCAGGAGATGCTACGCCAGTGGGAGGCCGCCGACCCCGAGGTGCGCGCCCTCTGGCAGCGCATGAATGGCTGGGTGTACCAGGGCTTCGAGGCTACCTACCGCCGCATGGGCATCGCCTTCGACCAGTACTATTACGAGAGCGATACCTACCTGCTGGGCAAAGACATCCTCGACGAGGGCCTTGCAACCGGGGTATTCTACCGCCGCCCCGACGGCTCGGTGTGGGTAGACCTTACCGCCGAGGGCCTCGACGAAAAGCTCCTGCTGCGCGCCGACGGCACCTCGGTCTACATGACCCAAGACCTGGGCACCGCCGACCTCAAATACCGCGACCACGCCATGCACCGCTCGGTGTACGTGGTGGGCAACGAGCAGGACTACCACTTCAAGGTGCTCTTCAGCATCCTCAAAAAACTGGGCCGCCCCTATGCCCAGGGCCTCTACCACCTCTCCTACGGCATGGTCGAGCTACCCAGCGGCAAAATGAAGAGCCGCGAAGGCACCGTGGTAGACGCCGACGACCTGATGGCCGAAGTGGTGCAGAGCGCCCAGGCCGAGACCACCGAAAAAGGCAAGGTCAGCGGCCTAAGCCCCGACCAGCTCGAAACCCTGTACGAAACCCTGGGCCTGGGGGCGCTTAAGTTTTACCTGCTCAAAGTGCAGCCCCACAAAAAGATGCTCTACGACCCCGCCGAGAGCGTCAGCCTGCAGGGCGATACCGGGCCCTTTGTGCAGTACACCCACGCCCGCATCCGCAGCCTGTTGTACAAGGCCGCTGAGATGGGCCTCAGTGCTGGCGCGTTCGAGGGTGCATCCCTCAGCCCCGAAGAGCGTGCCGTCGTCCAGCGGCTGCTGCGCTACCCCCACACCCTGCGCGAGGCCGTGCAGACCTACGACCCCTCGGCGGTGGTGAACTACCTGCTCGACTTGGCCAAAGACTACAACCGCTTCTACTACGCCCACCCCGTGCTGCGCGAAGATGCCCCGGCTACCCTCGGCCTGCGCCTTACCCTTTCGCGCCTCACGGCCGATACCCTGCGCGAGGGCATGGGGCTCTTGGGCATTGGGGTACCCGACCGGATGTAGTTATTCGACCTGGCTGGGGTCGGGTAGGTTGATTTTGATGGCCTCGGCCTTCTGGCGGATGCGCATGTTGAGCAGCTCTACCAGAATCGAAAACACCATTGCGAAGTAGATGTACGCCTTGCTGATGTGCTGGCCCAGCCCTTCGGCCACCAGCAGCACGCCAATGAGCAGCAAAAAGCTCAGGGCCAGCATTTTGAACGTGGGGTGCTTGAACACAAACTCGCCAATGGGTCGGGCAAAGGCAAACATGCCCACCATGGCCAGCACCACGGCGCTCGACATCACGTAGATGCCCTTTTGGTCTTCGGGGTTGATCATACCAATGGCCGTCACGATGCTATCAATGCTGAAGACCAGGTCAATGAGCACGATTTCCAGCAGTATGGCCGAGAACTTCTGCGACTTGGGCTTGGCCGAGGTGCTTTCGTGCCCCCCGGTCTCCAGCTTTTCATGGATCTCGAGTACCGCCTTGGCGAGCAGGAACAAGCCCCCCAGGAACAGAATGAGGTGCTTGCCGGTCACTGCGTGGTGGTAGTTCAGGGCCCCGACCGAGAGGTCGAAGAGCGGCTGCTTGAGCACCCGGATGAGCGCCGTAATCGAGGCCAGCAGGCCCACCCGAAGCACAATGCCAATCAACATCCAGTAGCGGCGGGCGCGTTTTTGGTCGGCCGGTGGCAGTTTGCCAGCCAGGATCGAGACGAAAATGACGTTATCGATGCCTAGGGCGACCTCCATCGCGATGAGGAACACCAGGCTGATGATCAGTTCTGCGACCATTGGGTACGGAATGAGGGCACCAAACTACAGCCCTGCCCCCCACCTTGCCAACACCGCCCGGGCCAGCACGTCGGCAGCAGTCGGCTTCAAAGTACTTTGCCGGTCAAAGCCCCTGTGGGCGGGCGGCAACAGAGCACTTTGCCCTTCAAAGTGGCATGCCCTTCGCCCGCCTTACTTCTTCTTTTTTTCGGGCTCAATCTTAGCCGTGAGCGGGTGGCGCAGGCCACTGTACTTGATGAGCCGTACCTGTACCGAGCCTACCACCAGCGGCGAGGTGATTTTGATGGGGATGTAGTTGGCATCGTCGGTCACCCAGAGCAACATCGGCTCGCCGTCTTCTTTAAACACCCGGCCCGTGACCAGCTTCGGGGTGATTTTCAGGCAGTTGAACTTACCCAGTTCGGTTTCTACCACCTCGCGGCCCAATACGGTCATGCCCAGGTTGTAGGTCTTGTCGTCGAGGAACACGGGCATTTCGTAGCTCTGCCCGACGGTGAAGTTGGTCAGGCCCAGGTTGCGGGCGTAGTAGAAGGCCGATAGCAGGTCGTGCGTCAGCCCGTCCATCTCAAACTCGCCTTTCTTGCCGGTGCGAATGCGGCGCTGCTCGTGGTCGAAGCTCACCTTGTCGGCAAAATTGTAGTCGCCCTCGTGCACGATGCGCTCGTAGGTGTGGGGTACCAGCCGTTGGGCATCTACGTAGGTCGTAAAGCTGTCGCGCACCAGGTAAATCCAGTCAAAGGCCGGTACCGAGCGGCCCGTACCCTGGATGACGTAGCACGACTTGCCCTTGTGGGTACTCAGCTGCTTGCCTACACTGAAATAGGCATAGCCAGCCGTAAGCCAGCCGCTGTAGCTGATGGCAAACTCCAGCTTCTCGCCAGGTTGGAACGCCGAATTGGAAATAGCCCGTTTGGGCGCCGCGTGGCTGACCACGGGCCGGATTACGGCGGGGGTTTGTGCCCCGGCGGGCGCTGCCAGCCACACCAGCAGGGCCAGAAGTAGAGACCGGTTGCGAAGGGGCTTCATGGTCAAAATGCGTTTGGTTGTTGTTGTACCTAAACTACGTCAACATCCCTGCCAAAGTATTACCCCAGGGTTAGGGTTCGTCAAACAACTGGGCAATAGTGCTGCCGTAGCAGCCCGAAATAGTGCACGTTGTAGCGGTGGCCTTTGATGTAGACATGGCCCTTGAGCTCGCCTTCGTGTTCAAAGCCCACTTTGTGCAGTACATGCTGCGAGGCGATGTTTTCGGCCACGGTTCGGGCCTCGAGCCGGTGCAGGTGTAGCTGCCCGAAGCCGTACTGGGCTACCGCGTGCAGGGCTTCGGTAGCCAGGCCCTGCCCCCAGTGGCTGCGTGCCAGGGCATAGCCCACTTCGGCCCGGTGGTGTTCGGGCTGGTAATCGACAAACCCCACGGTGCCGATCAGTGTGCCGCTAGCCCGGTGCTCAATGCCCCACTCGGTCACTTCGCCTGCCTGGTACTTGCGCACCATGGCTTTGAGGAAGTGGTAGGCGTCCATAAGCCCGCTGTGGGTTTGCCAGAGCACGTAGCGGCTCACTTGGGGGTCGCTGGCGTAGGCAAACAGGTCGTGGGCATCGTCCAGGCACACTTTGCGCAGGCACAGCCGGGGGGTGAGCAGCCGGGGCAATGCCCGAAACACCACCTCTGCGGGCGGGCACGCTGCGGCGGTGCTTGGCGCGTAGCGTGGGGGGCGCTGGTGCTGCACAGCCCCCAAGTTACAGGTTAACCGTTCGTGGCCACAGGCGGCGACCCCAGCGCGCCCAGAGCCCACTTACGCCCAGTAGCGAAACCAGTATGCAGCCGCCCCCCAACGCATTGCGCCAACTCAGGGGCTCGCTAAAGAGCAGTATGCCCAGCGCAGCAGCGTGGAGCATCTGGCTGGCCGAAACAATACTGCCCGTGCGGGCGTCGAGGTACCGGTAGCCCACCGTGAGCAGCTGCTGGCCTGCTACCCCCAACCCTGCCGAAAGTAAAATACACACCCAGGCCCAGGCGCTGGCCTGCCAGGTATAGGTGGGGTACGTGAGCACCAGCAGCACCAGCATGCCAAAGCCAAACTGGTAGAGCAGGATGCGCACGGTGCTGTCGTGCCGACGGGCCCGGTGCAGGTTCGAAATGGCGATGCCGCCCAAGAGGCCCGAAAGCGCCCCGTACACCTCGCCGATGCGGATCTGGCCAAAGTCGGGCACCACCACCAGGTAGAGCCCCACCATCGTGAGCACGAGGTACACTACGTACGAGCGGGGCATGTGCGTGGCCGGGTCGTACAAGGGGGCCAGCAGAAAGATCCACACCGGGCTGCTCATGTTCAGCACGTTGGCATTGGTGATTGTGCTGTACTCAACGCCCAGGAAAAAGAAGATGACAGCTGCCGTGTTGAACACCGCGCGCAGGTACACCCACTTGGGCCGCACCGGCCGAACCGAATGGCCGCTACGGGCCACCCAGGCGCCCACCCATACAAAGCCTACCAGAAACCGAAAGAAGACCAGCTGGTAGCTATCCAGGGCCGGGGCGGCGTTGAGGGCCAGGCGGGCAAAGACCGTGGTGAGGGCAAAAAAGAAGGCGGCCAGGGCCAGTAGGCCAATGGCCCATAGGCGTGGGTTGCGGGGGTGTGGCACGGTTGGTGCAGTAGGCACGGGGTGGGTAGGTTTTCTGGGTGAACTGTCCGAACTTTCAAGCCGTAGCACCAACGCCTCTTTTGCCTGTGGTCTCCCTACATCCCCGCCGTTTGTTTGGTTTCGTTGGTCCGTTACTCGGGCTGTTGTTGGT
>JANRLA010000156.1:0-1744 GCA_033763015.1 Bacteroidia bacterium | reverse complement strand
AGGCACCCTGCCTATTCGTCTTGCCCGATCGTCTAATGGTAGGACAGCAGATTTTGGTTCTGCGTGTAGGGGTTCGAGTCCTCTTCGGGCAACGCTAGCACAGAAACCCGGCAGCACACCTGCCGGGTTTGTTTTCGCCCTACCGCCTACCCAGCCTACACCCCTGTGGCCGAAACCGCGTTTCAACTCTTTGCCGGCAGTGCGAGCCAGGTACTGGGCGAGCGCATGGCCGACGCGATGCACACCCACCTGGGTAAGCTCACGTTGCAGCGCTTTTCGGATGGCGAGATGCAGCCCAAGTTTGGCGAGAACATCCGGGGCAATGCACTCTATTTAGTGCAAAGCACCCACGCACCCGCCGACAACCTGCTTGAGCTACTGCTGATGATGGACGCTGCCCGCCGGGCTTCGGCCAAAAGCATCACGGTGGTAATTCCCTACTTTGGCTACGCCCGCCAAGACCGCAAAGACCGCCCCCGGGTTTCGATCGGGGCCAAACTGGTTGCCAACTTGCTTGCCACCGCCGGGGCTACCCGCATGGTGACCATGGACCTGCACGCAGGCCAGATTCAGGGCTTTTTCGACATCCCGGTCGATAACCTCGAGGCTTCGGCCGTGTTTATCCCCTACGTTGAGAGCTTGGGGCTCGAAAACCTGACCGTCGCTTCGCCCGATATGGGCGGCGTGGTGCGGGCGCGTACGTACGCCAAACACCTCAAGGCAGAGCTTGCCCTTGTCGATAAGCACCGCGAGCGCGCCAACGAAGTGGCCGGCATGACCCTCATCGGCGAGGTAAAGGGCCGCAACGTGCTCATCGTAGACGACATTGTCGATACCGGCGGTTCGTTGGTGAAGGCTGCCGAGTACATTCTGGCCCAGGGCGCAACCAGCGTACGGGCCGCCATTACCCACCCCCTGCTCTCGGGCACGGCCACCGAAAAAATTGAGAAATCGGTCATCACCGAATTACTCGTTACCGATACGTTGCCTCTGAAGCAACCCAGTTCCAAGATCAAGGTGCTTTCCATTGCCCCGCTGTTTGCCAAGGCGCTGAGCAAGATCCACCACCACGAGTCCGTTTCATCTTTATTCCTCAATTAACCCCAATTCCAAGGCCATGCTAACAACTGCGCTGAGTGGAACCCTGCGGGAAAACCTAGGCACAACGGCTGCCAAGGCGTACCGAGAGGCCGGGCAAGTACCTGCGGTGATTTACCGCCCCGCAGGCGCCCTCCACTTTACCCTGCACGTCAACGACGTGAACAAACTGCTCGCTTCCCGCGAAACGTACCTGTACCAGATTACCGTGGGCAACGAAACGCTCACCACCATCTTCCGCAGCGCACAGTTCCACCCGGTGCACGACTACGTGCTCGACCTGGAGTTTGCGCTCGTCGAAGACACCCGCCCCATCACCGTAGACCTGCCCCTGAAACTGGTAGGCACCTCGCCGGGCATGACCATTGGCGGTAAGCTCATCCAGAAGCTGCGCAAAGTGCGCGTAAAGGGCCTGGTGAGTAAACTGCCCCAGGAAGTGGTAGCCGACATCAGCCACCTGAACCTGGGCAAGAGCATGAAAATCCGGGAAATGAAACCCGAGGGCTACAGCATCGTAATGTCGGGCGATATCCCCCTGGCGACGATCGAAATCCCGCGTTCGCTCCGCCAAGAGTACGCCAAAGAGAACCCAGGCCCAGCCAAGAAGTAACGGCCACCTGGCACTGACACACAAACCGGCCCGAGG
>JANRLA010000155.1:0-1972 GCA_033763015.1 Bacteroidia bacterium | reverse complement strand
TTACGTCTACATCCACCACACGCCCGCTCATCACGGTGGGCCCGATGTTGCGTATCGGCAGGGCGTTGAGTCGGCTCTGCTGCTGGAGGGCGCGCCGCTGCTGGTAGGCCGCCAGGCGTTCGGCGGCGGTGGTGGCGGGGTTGGGGTTGGGCTGGGCTAGGGCGGCGGCGGCGGAAGCGAATGCCACCACTGCCAAAACAAGTACACGACGTTGCATACGGCAAGACTGGGTTAACCAGCGATACTACTACCGAAATGCGGTTAGTTTCGAGGCGCGTCGGCCTTTTGTTCCCAGCGCACCCTGCCATGCCACTGGCCCACGTAGCCATCCCCGCCCGGTTTCTGCACCCCGGCCCCACCGCCGGGCTAGGGCGCTACAGCCGCGCAGTGGTACGCGCGCTGGCTTTGCTACAGCCCGAGGTGCGGTTTACAGTGCTGGTTGACCGGCGGTTCGACCTGGTGGGCTATCCGCCCAACGTTACCCCCCAGTGGGTGCCCCTGCCTGCCCGGCACCCAGTGTTGTATTACGCCTGGTACCACTATGCCCTCCCCCGCGCCTTGCGGTACCTGGGGGCACAAGCCGTGTTTGTACCCGAGCCCTTTGCCATTGGCGGGACTGTATTGCCGCAGGTGCTCACCGTGCATGACCTTGCCTTTTGGGCCTACCCCAAGACCAAAGACCCCGCCAACCGCTGGTACTACCGCTGGCGCGTGCCCCGCGACCTGGCCCAGGCGGCTGCTGTGGTAAGTATATCTGAGGCCACGACCCTTGAGTTAACGACCGCCTACCCTCAGCTTACCCCACCGGTGCACACCGTACCCAATGGGGTGGACGAGGACCTGGCGCCCGCAGCCCCCGAGGCCGTGGCCGCAGCGCGGGCTGCCTTTGGCCTTGAGCGACCCTATTTTCTTACACTCAGCGCCCTGGAACCACGCAAGAACCTGGTTCGGCTGCTACAGGCCTTCGATTCGGTTGTGGGGGAGGATTTCGACTTCGACTTGGTGGTGGCCGGTGCCTGGGCCTGGCGCTACGGGCCTATCCAAGCCGCCTACCGGGCCCTGCGCAACCCGGGGCGCGTCAAACTCATTGGCTTTGTGCCCGAAACGCACCTGGCGGGCCTGTACACCGGGGCCTACGCCTTCGCCTACCTCTCGTACTACGAAGGGTTTGGGTTGCCCATCGCCGAAGCGGCCCGCTGTGGCACGCCTGCCCTGGTGGGCAACCTAAGCTCACTACCCGAAGTGGCCGGGCCGGGTGGCCACTATGTAGACCCGTTTTCGGTGCCCGCGATTGCAGCTGGGCTGCGGCACCTGGCGAGCCATTCCGACTACCGCGATCGGCTTGCCGCGGCGGCTGCCGACCATTCGCGCCGCTTTACCTGGCAGGCTACCGCCGAAGGCATCTGGCGGGCGCTGGTGGAGGCTTATTCGGCTGGGGGCTGAACGGGCGCTTCTTCGGGTGCGGTTTCGTCATCGGTAACCGTCTCGGGCAGTAGGGCTACCGAGGCGATGGCGTCGTCGTCGCGCAGGCGGATAAGGCGCGAGCCTTGGGCGTTGCGGCCCAGCAGCGGCGTATCGGCCACGTTCATCCGTATCGTGATGCCGGCCTGTGTAACGATCATAAGCCCCTCGGCTTCGGTCACGCGGTTGATGGCCATGAGCTTGCCGGTTTTCTCGGTGATATTCAGCGTTTTAACGCCCTGTGCACCGCGGTTGGTCTTGCGGTACTCGAGTACTTCTGAGCGCTTGCCGTAGCCGTTTTCCGAGACGACAAGTAACTGTTCTTTCTCGTTGGAGATGGCCACCATTCCGACGACTTTGTCGTCGGGTTTGCCGCTCAGCCGGATGCCACGTACGCCGGTGGCGCCCCGGCCCATGTCGCGCACATCGGTGGCGCCGAAGCGGCAGGCCATACCGTAGGTGGTGGCAATGACAACCTCAGAGGTCTCGGTTACCAGCTCGGCAGCCAGCA
>JANRLA010000154.1:0-39500 GCA_033763015.1 Bacteroidia bacterium | reverse complement strand
AACCGCTTTAAGCTGGCCATCGTAGAGCCTATTTCCAGCAGCTAGTGGGCCATGTACCACACGTTGTTGGGCCAGCCCCCATATCTCTACCGGTCGCGTACCAAAAATGGGGTAACCCAGCCACCGCTGGCCCCGAATCTTGGGCCTAAACCAAACCCAACCGTTATGGAAAGCCTTCTGTTAAACCCCACCCTCACCCTGACCGACCACACCGGCACGACGCTCGATCCACAGGCGCTGCTGGGGCGGATCGAACAACTGGCCTTCTGCGTGACCGACGCGAAAGGCTACTTCCGCGAAGTGAACGACGCCTACCTCGAGCTCTACGGCTACACCCGCGAAGAGCTCATCGGCAACCACTTCACCATGGTCGTACCCGAAGCCTACCGAGCCATGTTGCGGGCCCTGCACTCCGACTTCATTGCCGGCGACGACGAGCTGCCCACCCAGTACACGGTGCAGCACAAAGACGGTTCGCTCATCGAAATCGTGGTCGAAGCTGTGCGCGTTGAAGACGAAGACGAGGGCACGAGCAAGCTGACCATCATTGACCGGCTGCGCTAGGTCCAGCTACATTCGGCTCTAGGTTACCCCAACGCCCTGCCGGTACCGGCAGGGCGTTTTTGTGCACGGCCCCTCAAGCCCTGCACATCTGCTCCTGCCCACCGCGCTTCGATGAGCTGCGGTACGCAACGAAACACACCGTAGAGGCCACGTGCGATACAACCCGTAACAGGAGCCAGCTTACCGACAGGGCCGCGCTAGGCTGGCTACGAGACCCGGAGAGGGGCTGAGGTATCCGGCGACAATGAGGGCCTGCCGGTGGTACAACCGACCGCTATCAAACCACGCGTGTCAACGAAGTCTTCCAGCTACTTGCTTCACTGTCGGGCAGTTACACCATCAACCAAAAACGGGAATTCTCAATGTGAAATCGAAAATTCCCGTCTGGGTGGAGGTGGCGGGGGTTGAACCCGCGTCCGGCGAAGGCGCTTCAGGCAGCTTTCTACATGCGTAGTACGCTTCTGGGGGTCTTACCGGGCGGGCTAAAAACGCACCAAACACCCGCCGGCCAGCCTGTAAGTTTAGGTCGGCTTCCAGGCGCCACCGACCGAGGCTGTCTAAGTGATGGCTCTGCCAGGGCCGACAGCCCCTCCCCAGCGAACCAACCAGCTAACTAATTACTCCGAATTAGGCAGCCAGTGCGTAAGTATTGTTGCCAATTAAGGCTTGGTACCCGGGATTAGCGCGGTTTGGTACCCGTTCCGCGGCATGCTTACCACCGACTCACACAGCCCGTCAAATCCAAGACACCCCCGTGTGCTTCAGTTGTAGGTAAACTCATTTCGCTACCGGTTTAGTATGCCAAGCCCGCTGGCTGCACTACTTCGGCCACGGTGGGGCTGCGCTCGGGGTACTCGATGCGCGTGTGGTAGATGTTCTGCAAGATCTTGAGGATCTCGGCCTTGATGGTGTAAACGTCGCGGAAAGTGATGCGCGCGAGCACCAACTGGTTGTCGTTGATCTTGCCCGAGACGATGGTATCGACCATCACCTTCAGGTCTTCGGCCGTGGGGCGTTTCATGGCGCGGCTGGCGGCCTCGCAGGCATCGGCCAGCATCAGGATGGCCATTTCCTTGCTCGTGGGCAGGGGGCCTTTGTACCGAAAGTCGTTCTCGTCGCACTCGGGGTTCTGCCGCTGGTAGGTGCGGTAGAAGTACTCCACGCGGCTGGTGCCGTGGTGGGTACGGATGAAGTCGATGACCTCTTTGGGCAGGTTGTGGTCGCGGGCCAGCTCTTCGCCGTAGGCCACGTGGTTGATGATCACCTCGGCACTCACCTTGGCATCGAGCTTGCCGTGGGGGTTGTCGCCGCTCTGGTTCTCGATGAAATACTCGGGCTGGAACATCTTGCCCACGTCGTGAAACAGGCCCCCTACCCGCACCTGCAAGGCATTGGCGCCAATTTTGGTGGCCACGGCCTCGGCAATGTTGGCCACCTGTAGGCTGTGCTGGTAGGTGCCGGGGGCTTTGATGGCAAGGTCCTTGAGCAGTGGGTGGTCGGTATCGAGCAGCTCGATGTAGGTCAGGTCTGAGGTCAGGCCGAAGAGCCGTTCGACGATGTAGATGAGCGGGTACGTGGCCAGGGTGATCACCACGTTGAGCACAAAGAGCGGCAGGTTCCAGTAGTTGATCGTCGTGAAGTTGCCGTGCAGGTACAGGTTGTAACCCAGGTAGGCCACCGCGTAGGTGAGCAGTAGCGAACCAGCGGTGATAAAAAACTGGCTGCGTTTGCGCAGGATGGTAATGTTGAAAATGGCAACCGACCCCGCGCAGAGCTGCACGAAAAACAGCTCGAAGTTGGTGTGCACCACAAAGCCCGCCAGGACAGACACCAGGATGTTGACGAAGTACCCCACCCGATCGTCGAAAAACACCGTCGCCATGATGGCCGCCATCGAAAGTGGTACCAGGTAAAACAGGTTGACCGACACCGTGGGCGTTAGGTTACCCGCCAGCAGCAGGGTAAGGCTGCCGAAGACCACCATCAAAAAGATGATGAAGAACACCAGGGCCGTCTTGCGGTTGTTGCGGTAAATGATGCGGCGGTCTTTGCGCAAAAACTGGGCGGTAAGGAACGTGAGCAGCGCCACCACCAGCAATTGGCCCAGAAACATGATGCCACTGCTGGCATTGCCCGACTGGCCCGCCAGCTCTTCGTTGAGCGAGGCAAGTACCAGCCCTATCTCGACCGTAACGCGCTGGCCACGGGCCACCACCACCGTACCCGCAGCCACCAGCCCCCGGTAGGGCGAAACTTCCTGCTCGGCCAGCTGCACATCGGCCTGGTACAGCTCGGGGTCGAACCGGTAGTTGGGCGTGGCCCACTGGGCCATAAGTTGGCGGTAGAGCTGGGCTACGGCCGGGGTGAGCGGGGCAGCGCCCAGTTCGACCACCTCGCCGGCGGCCGAGGGGCCCACCACCGCGGTGGCATCGGCCAGCCGCTCAAGCCCCTTTTGCTGGCGCAGCGAGAGGAATGGCACGGGCAGCTCGCTCACCCGGCGGTCGATATAGGGGCGGCTGTAGAGGGCATCGAGTGTTTTGCGCAGCGCTGCAGCGAGCGGGCCGGTGCCCTGGCGTTCGAGCTCCTGCCAGGTCTCGGGGCTGGGCAGTGGGGCCAGGCGTGGCTCCAGCTGCCGCCAGAACAGCTCTAACGTGTCTTGGCCCTTGGGGCTCAGGGCCCGGTAGCGTAGCAGTGCACTGTCGAGGGCTTGCTGGTAGGGGCCCAGTTCGGCGAGGGCACGTTGGGGTTGGGCCTCGGTAGCGAGAAAAACCCAGGGCACGAGCTTACGCGCGGCCTTGAGGTTACGCTCCAGCTCATCGGCCGGTTTTTTGATCGGGAAGTCGAAGGGCGCCACCAGGTCGGGCTCGGCCCAGGGTTGACCCACCGTATAGCGGTAGGTGGTATCGGTGATGCGGGGCAGGAGAAGCGCCGTAGCCGAGATAAAGAGCAGGAAAATGAACGCGCGGCCTGCGGCAAGGTCCAGCTCTATCCAGTCGGCCAGTGCCCGCAAGGGGGCCAGTATACGGCCCCAAAAACTGCTGGGAGACGAAGTTGACACTACGGGTACTGCTACAGGTAACCTACAGCAGGTAAAGATACACCCCTGCAAGGTGAGCCTGCACGCCACGCGCCGGGGCGCCTCCTGCGTCGCGTCATTTCTCTACCTTCGTACCACTCACCCAGCCGCTCACCTTTCCTTTTTTCCTTCTGTTATGAGTACTGCAGTGTACATCGTTGGCGCCAAGCGTACCCCGGTAGGGGCGTTTTTGGGTGCCCTAAGCTCTGTGCCCGCCACCGAACTGGGCGGCATTGCGGCCCAAGCCGCTATCGCCCACGCAGGTATAGACCCCAACCTGATTGAGGAACTCTACTTTGGCAACGTGGTCTCGGCCAACCTGGGCCAGGCACCGGCTACACAAGTTGCCATTCACGCGGGTATCACACGCCGTATTCCGGCGACCATCGTGAACAAAGTCTGCGCTTCGGGCGCCAAAGCCATGGCCATTGCCGCCAACCAAATTGCGCTGGGCCAGGCCCACATCCTTCTGGCCGGGGGGATGGAGAACATGAGTCGTACCCCGCACTACCTGCCCCAGATGCGCCTGGGCCTGAAATACGCCGCCGGCGAGGTTGTAGACGGCATCATGCGCGACGGGCTGCAAGACCCCTTCGACCGCATTTTCATGGGCGAAGCCGCCGACCGCATGGCCGCCAAAAACGGCATCACCCGCGAAGCCCAAGATGCCTTTGCCATTGAGTCGTACAAGCGCGCCGAGGCCGCCCAGGCCGCTGGCAAGTTTGCCGGCGAGCTCGTTTCGGTCACGGTCAAAGACCGCAAGGGCGATGTCGTTGTCGACAAGGACGAAGAACCCGGCAACGTGCGCTACGACAAAATACCCACCCTCAAGGGGGCCTTCACCAAAGACGGAACCGTAACGGCCGCCAACGCCTCGAAGCTCAACGACGGGGCCAGTGCCGTCATTCTGGCCAGCGAAGCCGCCGTCAAGCAACACAACCTTAAGCCCCTGGCCCGCATCGTGAGCCATGCCGATGCCCAGCTAGACCCCGTCTGGTTTACCGAAGCCCCCGCCGAGGCCATGCCCCTGGCCTTGGCCCGCGCCGGCAAGACCGTAAACGACATCCACCTCTTCGAGATCAACGAGGCCTTCTCGAACGTAGCCATCTACAACCGCGACAAGCTGGGCATCCCCGCCGACGCGCTGAACATCTACGGCGGTGGCGTATCGCTGGGTCACCCTATCGGTAGCTCGGGCTGCCGCATTGCCGTTACGCTCATCCATGCCCTTCACACCGAAAACAAGCACTGGGGCATGATCGGCATCTGCAACGGGGGCGGTGGCGCCCACGCCATGGTGTTCGAGAAAGCCTAAGCGCGCGTTAGACACCCCTACCTACCCGACGGGCGGCCCCTTAGCAAGGCCGCCCGTTTTAGTTCGACTCCAGGAAGATGGCGCACACGTCGTCGGTCACTTCGTGGCCGCCACGCCAGCGGTCGAGCTCGTTGGCCAAGGCTTCGCCCTGGGCCCTGACGTCGAGGGAGCGGGTATCGGTCAAGATTTCCTGTAGCCGGGTACGGCCCAGCTTCTTGTACGAGTGGCCGCCAATCTGATCGATGAGCCCATCGGTAAAGAGCAGTACGCGGTCGCCGGGCTGCAGTTCGATGACAAACTCGTTGAGCGTGAGGTGCCAGCCGCCGGGGTAGAGGAACGAGCGGTTCTTGGGCAGGTACATGACCGGCAGGTCGTCTGAGGTGGGGCGAATGTGCACCAGGTCTATGCCAGCGCTCACGTACCGGAAGAAGTTCAGCTTCGGCTCGTAGTAGGCCAGCATGAGCTCGTAGCCCAGGGTATTCACGTCGTGCCGCTGCTCGCGGTCTGAGATAGCGCAGTTCTGCTGAAAGAGGCGGTTGAAGTGGTTGAACTTCGTGAGCAACGAAGTGGTGGTGGGCAGCTCCATGGTGCGGCTCAGGAGCGACATACCCATCGTGGCACCCACCAGGCCCTCAACGCCGTGGCCCGTGCTGTCGCCCAAGGCCAGGTGCATACGGCCCGTGCTGCCCATGCGCCACTGGTAAAAGTCGCCGCCCACGTAGTTTTTGGGCCGGTAGCAGATGTGGGCACTCTTGAAGGCCTGTTCCAGCTCCTGGGTATTGGGTAAGAGGAACTGAAACACGCGGTGCCCGGCCATCAAGATGTCGTTGGTGCGGTGCTTGATGGTTTCGAGGGTATTGATCAGGTGGGCCACGACGACCGACTCGTCGCTCTCGGGCTGTTCGCCCACCAGCAGGTGGTCCAACTGTAGGTTGGCCAGGTCGGCCACGGCCTCCATCAGGTTTTCAATCGCCGAGCCTTTGTCGAGCTGGGCCACAACCCAGCGGTTGGGGGGCAGGGGGCTCACGAACCAGTCGGCCGTGGCATCGGCCACTCGCACGGTCTCGAGGGACCGAAAGGCGCGTGCGAAGTCGAGGAGCCGGGCCTGGGTGGCTACCGTTTCTTCGGTAAGCTCGGTCGGGAAGCCCTCCAACAGCGCCCGCCCGTTGAACACCCACAGGCCCTGCACCTCGGGCAGGTTATGGACAAGCGCTGCGAAACGTGGGCCGTCGTGTGTTTCCTGCATCAACGGGTGCAAAAGGCCTCAGGGAAGAAGGATATACTGAGATTTGCTTTCTTTTTAGAACTAACTCCTGACATGCTTTACAATGTTACTAAACAAATTTGTGATGTTTTACTCCCATAAATGGTCTACTCTGAATGATTCTCTGTTGGTTTCGTAACGATTTACGCCTGCATGACCACCCAGCCCTACATGCCGCAGTGGCCCAGGGCCCTGTGGTACCGGTCTACGTACTCGACCCGCGCCAGCTTACACGCACCGGGTATGGCTTCTCGCGTCTGGGGCCGTACCGGGCCCAGTTCGTACGCGAGGGCCTGGCGGATTTACGCGCGCGGCTGCAAGCCCTGGGCAGCGATCTAGTCATTGCCCAGGGCCTGCCCGAGGCTGTGCTGCCCGCGCTGGCAGTGCAGTATGGGGCCCAGGCGCTGCACTACTGCCACGCCACGGGCACCGAAGAAGCCGCCACCGAGGCCGCCGTCGTAGAGGCGCTGCAGGCTGTGGGTTGCGCGGCCCGGGGGCATGAAGGCCAGACACTGCTGCACCCCAACGACCTGCCGCTACCGCTAGAGGCCCTGCCCGAGGTGTTCACCGACTTTCGGAAAGTGGTCGAAGGACGCACCCTGGTACGCCCGCCCCTGCCCGCCCCCACCCGCCTGAGTTCGCCACCCCTCGAGCCCACACCGCTGCCCACCTGGGACGAACTGGGCCACACGCCCCCCACCCCCGACCCCCGCGCCGTGCTGCCCTTCGTGGGTGGCGAAACCGCCGCCCTGGCCCGGCTCGAAGACTACTTCTGGCACGCCGACCGCCTGCGCCACTACAAAGACACCCGCAACGGCCTCTTGGGCGCCGACTACAGCACCAAGTTTTCGCCCTGGCTGGCCCAGGGCAGCCTATCGCCTCGGTGGGTGTACGCAGAAATCCGCCGCTACGAGCGTGAGCGCCACCGGGGCGAGGGCAGCTACTGGCTATTCTTTGAGCTGCTCTGGCGCGACTACTTCCATTTCATTGCCCGCAAGCACGGGTCACGGCTTTTCCGGGTAGGGGGCCTCCGTGGGGCGCACAGCTACCCCTGGCAAACCGACAGCCACCTCTTCGAGGCCTGGGCACAGGGCCGCACTGGCTACCCCATCCTTGACGCCAACCTGCGCGAACTGGCCCAGACCGGCTTTATGAGCAACCGGGGCCGACAGCTCGTGGCCAGCTTCTTGACCAAAAACCTGGGGCTCGACTGGCGCCTGGGGGCCGAGTGGTTCGAAAGCCTGCTCATCGACTACGACCCCGCAAGCAACTACGGCAACTGGAACTACCTGGCCGGTATCGGGAACGACGCACGGGGCTTTCGGTACTTCCACCCAGGCGTGCAGGCCGAGAAATACGACCCCCAGTCCCACTATATCAAGCACTGGCTGCCCGAACTGGCCACCGTGCCGCCCGCTCGCCTGCTGCGCTACTGGGAACACGCGCCCGCCGACCTGGCCCCGGCGGCCGACTACCCCCCCCCCATCGTGCCCCTCGAGGCCTCGCTCGCAACCAACGAAGCGCGCTACCAGGCCGCCCTGCCCGACCGAAAGCGCCGACTGGGTAACTACAAAATCAAGCGCGTACAGCGGCATCTGGGGAACAAAACGCGGTAATTTTGTGCTTCGCTAGCAGTTTTGGGCGCTTACGCCCTGCCTTTGCCGCTACCTATGGCCATCCACATCACCGAAGAATGCATCAACTGCGGGGCCTGCGAACCCGAGTGCCCCAATACCGCCATCTACGAGCCGGGTGCCAAATGGGCCTTCGCCGATGGCACGCTGCTCAAAGGCGGCAGCGTCACGCTGCTTGACGGCCGCGAGGTAGACGCCGAGGCCAAGCAAACCCCCATCTCGAACGAGATCTACTACATCGTGCCCGACAAGTGCACCGAGTGCAAGGGCTTTCACGAAGAGCCACAATGCGCTGCCGTGTGCCCCGTAGACTGCTGCGTGCCCGACCCCGACCACCCCGAAACCGAAGAATACCTGCTGCAAAAGCAGCACCTCATGCACACGCCCGTAGCGTAAGCGCAGGGCCTCGTTGTGGCACCTTTGCCCGCATCTACCGTACCCGGTCGCGCCGAAGCGGGCGTAGACGAGGCCGGGCGTGGGCCGCTGGCCGGGCCCGTCGTAGCCGCAGCCGTGGTCTTGCCCCCGGGCCTTACCCACCCCTTGCTGCGCGACAGCAAGCAGCTTACCGAGGCCCAGCGCCACGAAGCGCGCGCCTACATCCTCGAGCATGCCCTGGCCTGGAACATCGGCATGGGCAGCGTAGCGGTCATTGACCGGGTAAACATCCTCCAGGCGACGCTCCTGGCCATGCAGGAGGCCCTCTCGGGCATACCTGTGCCCTACCAGGCCGTTGCCGTTGACGGCAACCGAGGGTTTGCGTGGGCCGTGCCGGTGGTGCCCGTCGTCGGGGGCGATGGCCGGTACGCGCACATCGCGGCCGCGAGCATTTTGGCCAAAACCTACCGCGACGAGCTCATGGTGGCCCTGGCCCACGACTACCCCGCCTACGGCTGGGCCCAGAACAAAGGGTATCCTACGGCGCAGCACCGCGCCGCGCTGGCCCAGCACGGGCCAACCCCCTGGCACCGGCGCTCGTACCGGCTGGCGGGGGTGCAACTACCGCTGATTACTCCGGCGTCGGGGGGATGAGCCGACGGCGGACGGCCTCGAAGTCGGCGCGGGGGACGAGCGTTTTGAGGTTGGGGTACGTTCCGCCGAGGTCGGCCACGGCCAGGCTGGGGGCATCGGCGGAGGTGATGAGGCTGTCGCCGTTTTCGTCGCGTACCAGTTCCAGCAGCACTTGGCGCGCGCCGGGTACGGGGTACCAGTTCTGCACCTCATAACCGGGGGGCGATACCTGCACCAGCCGCTGGCCGGTGCGGTCGGTGGCGTAGAGCGTGGAAAGGTGCGCTTTGTGGCCGGGGTCGGTCTTCAAGAGCCGGTACAGGATGTGGCTGCTGGCCAGGTGGTGCAGGGTTGCGGTGTCGGTGAAAATCTCGGCAAGCTCCACGCAGCAGGTATCTACCAAGAGGTGGCTCTCCTGCGTCTGGGGGTTGTAGAACAGCACGTTGTACCGCTCTGTAGCCTGGCCAGTGAGCTCTTCCTCATAGGCACGAAAGCTGGAGCCCCAGCTGTCGGGCCGTGGCAATTCCATGGCCAACGGTACCGCTAGCCAGCCGCTCTCGCCGAGGTACAGGGGGGGCCGGGGTCCAATTGGGATGCGCTCGGCTTTGGCAGCAGTCTTCTCGGCAGGGCTCAGGGTTTTGTCGCGGTCGATAGCGCGGTAGGCATCCTGGGGGCTGGAGCTGCAGGCGGCCGCCAGCGACACGACCAATGCAAAAAGGGCAGGGCGTAGGTACATACAGGAATAGGCTATGGCACACGCGCAACCACACTCACACCGGCCTTGGTCTTTTGCCCGATTTGGGCCACGACGGGCCAGTCGAGCGGCACCAGCACATCGCAGCGGGAGCCAAACTTGATGAAGCCGAACTCTTGACCCTGGCCCAGGCTATCGCCCACGGCCACGTAGTAGCGGATGCGCCGGGCCACTGCACCCGCTATCTGTTTGAAACCTACCGGCCCGTGGGGGCCTTCCACCACCAGGTACGTGTGCTCGTTGAGTTCGCTGCTCTTGGGGTGCCAGGCGACCAGGTACTTGCCGGGCCGGTACTCGGCGTGCACCACCCGCCCGGCGACCGGGCTGCGGTTCACGTGCACGTTGAGGGGGCTCATGAAGATGCTGATTTGCCGCACGCGGCGGCCCAGGTAGCGCTGGTCGTCTACCTCCTGCACCAAGACCACGGTGCCGTCGCAGGGGGCCACCACGGCGCCGGGGTCGTGGGTGGGCACCACGACGGGGTTTCTAAAAAAGTTGAGAATCAGTCCAAAAAGCACCGTACCCGCCAGCGCCGCCAGGTGGGCCAGCCACCGGTAGCCGGCCGGTAGCCGCCAGTAGAGCAACGCCACGAGCGCACAGAGTAGCACCAGACTCAGGGCCACGGTAGTGTACCCCTCGCGGTGCAGGCGGTAAAATCCCATATGCATCCAAAGGTAGAACCCAGCTGCCCACAGCGCTGTTGGGCACTGCAATGACACAGGGGTGCGATGTACTGGTGATCGGCAGCGGCATCGGTAGCCTGGCCGCTGCGGCGGTGCTGGCCAAGGCGGGCAAACGGGTGCGGGTGCTCGAGGCCAACTACCTACCGGGGGGTTGCTGCAGCAGCTACTGGCGCAAGGGCTATGTCTTCGAAGCCGGGGCTACTACCCTGATGGGCTTCGATGCTGGCCAGCCGCTACACCTGCTGGAAGAACTGCTCGGCGAGCCGCTGGACCTGCCCTTGGTACCGCTCGAGCCAGCCATGACCGTATGGCAGGACGGCCAGCGCATTACCCGCTACCGCGACCGCGTGGCGTGGCTAGCCGAAGCCGGGCGTGCGTTCGGCCAGGCGGAGGCCCAGCGCCGGTTCTGGCAGCTGGCCCTGGGCCTCTCCGACTTCGTGTGGCGGGTATCGGGCCGCAACCTGGCCTTCCCGCCCGTTTCGGTTGCCGACGTCGGCAAACTGGCGTTTGGCAATCGGCTTACCGACTTCCCGAAGCTGCGATTTGCGTTTCAAAGTACATTGGCCGTTGCCCGGCGCTATGGGCTGGATCGCAACGAGGCCTTCGTTCGCTTCCTCGACGAGCAGCTGCTCATCACGGCGCAGAACACCGCCGCGCACACGCCGTTTTTGTTTGCCGCACCGGCCCTGTGCTACACCAACGCCACCAACTACAACCTGGTGGGGGGCATGATTGAGCTGCCGTTGGCGCTCATCCGCTACCTGGGCCGGCACGGGGGCGATGTACGGCTGCGCCGGCGTGCCGATAGCATCGAACGTACGCCCGAAGGCTACCGCGTTACCGACGACACCGGCACGGTGCACACCGCGCGCCAGGTACTCTCGGGCCTACCGGCCTGGAACCTACCCGCCTTGCTACCCGAAACCGATCGGAAATCCTTCGCTCAAGCCGCCGACGCGCTCACCGACTACTGGGGCGCCTACACCCTGGGCCTGGCCACCGACGACACCTACCCCGACGACCTGACGCTGCACCACCAGTTCATCTTGCCGCCGGGCCAGTTACTGCCGGTGCTGGGCAGCCGATCGGTATTTGTCTCGCTCAGCCAACGGAACGACACCGCGCGTGCGCCCGCTGGGCAGCGGGTACTGGCCGTTTCTACCCACGCCCACAACCCCCAGCAGTGGTTTACCCTCGGCGACGACTACGCCGGCACCAAAGCCGCCGTTACCGAGGCCATACTTGCGTTACTGGAGCAATCGCTGCCGGGGTTTGCCCGTGCCCACATCCGGTACCAAACCGACTCGAGCCCCGTCACGTGGCAGCAATGGACGCTGCGCCACGTCGGCACTGTGGGCGGCATCCCCCAAAGCCTGAGCCGCCCGCTCTACCGCTGGCTGGGGGCCACCACGCCGCTACCGGGCCTGTACCGCTGCGGCGACACTGTGTACCCCGGCCAGGGGGTGCCCGGCGTGGCCCTGGGGGGGATTATTGCCGCCCAGCGCATGCTCACGGGCCGCTGATGCAACCTTTGGCGGGGGCGAGGCCTCTAGTAGGTAACCTCTTTACTACCTACTACCATGCGCCGCGTCATCCCGTACCTATTGGCCACCGTGTTGCTGGTTGCAGCCGGATTATTTGTGTTCTCGAACCTGGATTCGTCGGGGCCTAGTGCACCGCCCGAGCCCAGCAGCCCACCCCTGGCCAGCACCCAGGCGCCGGTAAGTGGCGACTTTGACCGCCTAACCGTCGCCGGCCCGTTCAAGGTAACGCTACGCGTAGGCGATGCAGCCAGTTACAGTCTGGAGGGCCCAGAGGAGCTGCTCGAACGGGTAAAAGCTGAGCTAGCCGGCGGACACCTGCGCCTGAGCTTCAAGTCGGGGGTCACGTGGGGGAGCACAGGCTCGGTCGCGGTGACCATCACCGTACCGACGCTGCGCGAACTGGACCTAAGCGGTGCCGTGAGCGCCGAAAGTGAAGGCACACTGGTAGCCGACCGGCTGGCGGTGGACCTGAGCGGCGGCACAAGCCTTACGCTCGACCTGTCGGTGAAAAACCTGAGCCTGGAGGGCTCGGGCGCGACCGATGTTACCCTGACCGGGGTGGCCGAAAGCCTGGACATCGACTTCTCGGGTGGCAGTAAGCTGCGGGCCAAAGACCTGAAAGCCAAGCGCGTTTCCCTGGAATCGAGCGGAGCGTCCGACATCGAACTCTACGCCGACGAAAGCCTGGCCCTTGATGTATCGGGCGCCAGCCGGGTACGCTACGCCGGCAACCCCGCCCAGCTCGAAACCGACAGCCGGGGGGCCAGTAGTATCCAACCCCTGAAGTAGGTACCGGTGCGTGCAACCCTAGGATCGGTGCACACCTCTTTGGCCTATAAACCCACACCAGCCATGAAACGACTCCTTTCCATCACCGCACTCTGGGTAAGCCTCTGCGCCGTAGCCCTAGGCCAAACCACCACCCGCACCGTAGAGGCCACCGGCTTCACAGGCCTACGCCTCTCGGGCGACCTTGAGGTTTCGCTCGAAGAAAGTACCCAGTACAGTGTCGAGCTAACGGGCGATGCCGAGACACTTGATATGCTGGTGGTCGAGGTGAGAGGCAACGACCTGGTTGTACGGCCCAAGCAAGATGAGTTTAGGTGGGGTAACCGGTTAGGCACCGTTACGGTAAACCTGAAAGCCCCGAAGGTGGAGCGGGTCGAAACCTCGGGCGCCATCAAGTTCCGGACCCTGGGGACGATTACCCCTGCCCGGTTCCGGCTCGGAATTTCTGGTTCAGGCCGGTGCGACATCGCCATCGAAACCACCGAACTCTCGGTAAGCACCAGCGGCTCAAGCGACGTACTGCTGCGAGGCACGGCTCAAAGCCTGGAGCTGCAAATGAGCGGCTCGGGCGATATAAGCGCGTTTGAGCTTGCGGCCCAGGATGTGTCGGTGTCTACCAGCGGCAGTGCCAACGTAGAGGTATCGGCTAGCCGTCGGATTGAGGCTTCGACCAGTGGCAGCTCAAACATCCGCTACCGGGGCGCACCGACCGATGTCAACATGAGCACCTCAGGTTCGGGCAAGATTACAAAAGTGGGCTAAGTGTGAACCAAAGGTTAAAGCCCCTACGTTAAGATTTAAGAACTTTGCCCCCAGTATGCGCACACCCCTCATCACGTTAGTTGCCTTGGCAGCCATTGTGTGCGCGACCCTGGCCCCACCCCATGTACGCGCGACACCCCGGGCCATAGACCCCCCTCAGGCCTTCGTGGCTGTGGCGCCGTTCCGGGCCCTGTGGGTGAGCGACGACCTAACGGTGGTCATCAAGCAAGGGCCTGGGTACGGCATCTGGCTAAGCCGAAGTGACCAGGAGGCGGGTTCGGTCGTGGTGCGAGAAGAGCAGGGTGTACTTCGCCTATCGAAGAACCCACGCCTACAGCCCGGCCAAACGCCCGCCACGATTACCATTTCGGCCCCCAGCTTGGGCCATTTGCTCGTGAACAAAACTGCGACGGTGCGCTCAGAGCAACTGACGCAGCAACAACCCCTCTACATCGACGCCGGCGGGGGCGCTACGGTTCAACTTAACCTCTCAGTGCCCCTGTTGGTGGTCGAAGCCATGGGCCAGCCCAAGCTTAAACTGAGCGGCTCGGCTGAGAAGGTAGAAGTACAGGCCGCGGGCACCGGCCTGGTCGAGGCCCAGCAGCTCAAAGTAGCCCAATGGTTCTTAGACCTCAGCAACCGGGTGCAGGTGAGTGTGGCCGCTACGCTACTGTTGGATGCAGACCTGCGCGACGATGCCCAGCTCAGTTACCGAGGTAAACCCACCACGCTGCGGGTACGGCCCTCGGGCAACGCACGGGTGGTGCAGACGAGCTAAAGAAAGCTGGATTTACCCGCCAGGCGCAGGTCGTTTACGATTTCACGCACAAACTGTTCCTGGTCGCGGTCCAGCACCAGTGTTACATCGTCTACACTGATGACGATGGTGTTCTGGATGCCCTTCAGTATAACCATGCGCTCGCCCTGGGTGTAGACCAGGTTGTTTGCGCTGCCGTAGGCCTGAACCTGGCCTACATGTAGGCTGCCGGTAGCGTCTTTGGTAAGCTGCTCGTAGAGCGAGCGCCAGGTGCCCAGGTCGCTCCAGCCGAAGGTCGAGCGGATGACGTACACGTTGTCGGCCTTCTCCATCACGCCAACGTCGATCGAGATGCTGCGGCACTGGCTGTACACCTGCGCCAGGGTAGGCTCCTGGCTGGGGGTGCCAATGGTGGCGGCATACTCCTGGAACAGGGCGTAGAGGTCGGGCTGGAACTGGTGGAGGGCCGCCTGGAGGGTGTTGGCAGAAAAGATGAACATGCCCGAGTTCCAGAGAAACTCGCCGCTTTCGAGGAACGACTGGGCGATTTCAAGGCTCGGCTTTTCGGTAAAGGTTTTCACCTTAAACACGTTGCCAGTTTCGGCGGCAGGCTCAACGTACTGGATGTACCCGTAGCCGGTATCGGGCCGTGTTGGGGTAATGCCCAGGGTGACAAACACCGGTTGATGGGCCACCAGGGCCAGGGCCCGGCGCAGGTCGGCGTGGAAGAGGGCCTCGTTGGTAATGAGGTGGTCGGCGGCGGCCACCAGCAGCTGGGCATCGGGGTCGAGCGCCGCGATGTGCGAGGTACCGTAGGCGATACAGGGGCCGGTGTTGCGGCCCACGGGCTCGGCGAGCACTTGGCTGGGCGGCAAATCGGGTAGTTGTTCCAGCACCCGCGCGACGTAGTCCTGGGTGGTTACCACGAACAGCCGCTCGGGTGGGAAGAGCGGCAACAGCCGGTCGTAGGCCATTTGGAGCAGACTACGGCCGACCCCCAGCAGGTCGTGGAACTGCTTGGGGTTGCCCGTGCGGCTCAGGGGCCAGAACCGCGACCCAACCCCTCCCGCCATTATGAGCGCGTAGGCGTTGGGGGGTAATGAAGTTGGGTGTGCGCTCAAGGGCAGGCAAGTTAGCGAATGCCCTCGTTGAGGATGTCGTGGAGGTGTACCAGCCCCACTAGCCCGCCCGAGGGGTGTGCTACGACGAGCTGGGTGATGTTGTGCTGCTCGAGCAGTTGCAGGGCGTCGTAGGCCAAGAGGTCGGGCGGTACGGTTTTGGGTGCGCGGGTAACCAGGTCGGCCGCACGGGCGCTGAAGGGCGTTTCGGTGCGCTCGAGCAGCCGCCGGAGGTCGCCGTCGGTGATGATGCCGGCCAGCGCGCCCGCCTCGGTCACGACCAGTGTAGCACCGAGCCTACCCTGGCTGATGGCCAGAATTACCTCTTTGAGGGTGGCACTCAGGGCCACGCGCGGGGCATTGGTGTGTACCAGGTCGGCTACCGTGAGGTAGAGCCGTTTGCCGAGCGCGCCGCCGGGGTGGTAGCGGGCAAAGTCTTCGCCACTGAACTGCCGCAGGTGGATGAGCGCAACGGCCAGGGCGTCGCCCATGGCCAGCGTGGCGGTGGTGCTGGTGGTGGGGGCCAGGTTGTTGGGGTCGGCCTCGGCCGAGACGCTAACGTCGAGCACGTGGTCGGCCTGTTGGGCCAGGTAGCTCTCGGCAGCCCCCACCACGGCTACCAGCGGCACCCCGGCTTGTTTGATGAGGGGCACCAAGGCTTTGACCTCGGGGGTGGCACCACTTTTCGAGAGGCAGAGCACGGTATCGTTCGGCAGCACCATACCCAGGTCGCCGTGCAGGGCCTCGGCGGCGTGCAGGAACAGGGCCGGGGTGCCGGTCGAGTTAAAGGTTGCGACCATCTTCTGGCCGATGTGGGCGCTTTTGCCAATACCCGTGACCACGACCCGGCCCTGGGTGGCGTAGAGCAGGCCCACGACCTCGGCAAACGCTGGCCCCAGGCGCGCGGCGAGTGCGTACAGCGCATCGGCTTCGGCCGTAATGACAGCGCGGGCGGTTGTGAGCAATCTGTCGGCCTCCATAGGTGCAACTGGGCTTACCGAGTGTTAATTTTGGCTGGCAAAGATGCAACCACCTGTGTCTTTCGCGTTCTGCACCCAGTGCACACAGTAGTAGCTGGCTGCCATCTTTTCTGTAACTTAGACATAAGGTAGCGCGTAGCGTAGTACGTAGGCGCGCACACGTACAACATGGCACAAACCGCCATCCTGGGTAACCCTGTTTCGCCCGAAGCCCTCAACCAGGCACTTAAGGCTTATTTCGGCTACGACACCTTTCGGGGTGAGCAGCGTGCCGTGGTCGAAAACCTGCTCGCGGGCAACGATGGCTTTGTCATTATGCCCACGGGGGCAGGCAAGAGCCTGTGCTACCAGCTGCCGGCCATTCTCTCGCCGGGCACGGCCGTGGTGGTCTCGCCGCTCATAGCCCTGATGAAGAACCAGGTAGACCAGCTCACAGCCTTAGGCATTGATGCCGGGTTTTTGAACAGCGCAATGCCCAAAGCCGACTACGAAGCGGTCAAGCTCCGGGCCCAGCAGGGCAGCCTCAAGCTGCTGTACGTAGCGCCCGAAACGCTGGTGCGCGATGAGTTTGTGCGCTTCCTGGAGACGATCCGGATGAGCTTTCTGGCCATTGACGAGGCCCACTGCATCTCGGAATGGGGGCACGACTTTAGGCCTGAGTACCGGCGTATCCGCACCGTGCTGGCGCAGCTGCCCCGCGTGCCACTGTTGGCCCTAACGGCAACGGCCACCCCCAAGGTGCAGCTCGACATCCAGCAGAACCTGCAGATCGCCGATTCACCGGTATACCTCAGTTCGTTCAACCGGCACAACCTGTACTACGAAATCCGCCCGAAAGAGAACGCTGTGCACGACATTGTGCGCTACGTTAAGCAGCAGGCGGGCAAGAGTGGCATCATCTATTGCCTCTCGCGGCGCATGGTCGAGGAGATTGCCCAGGTGCTCACCATGAATGGGGTGAAAGCCATCCCCTACCACGCGGGGCTCGACGCCGAAACCCGCAGCCGCCACCAGGACATGTTCCTGATGGAAGACGTGCAGGTGGTAGTCGCCACCATCGCCTTCGGGATGGGCATTGACAAGCCCGATGTGCGCTTCGTCATCCACTACGACGTACCCAAGAGCATCGAGAGCTACTACCAGGAAACCGGCCGCGCCGGGCGAGACGGCAACGAGGGCGTGTGCATCCTGTACTACGACTTTCAGGACATCGTCAAGCTCGAGAAATTCATGAAGGACAAGCCCGTTTCAGAGCGCGAAGCGGGCAAACACCTGCTCTACGAAATGGCCGCCTTCTGCGAGAGCGGCATGTGCCGACGCAAACAACTGCTGCACTACTTCGGCGAGCTCTTCGACACCCGCGACTGCCAGGGCATGTGCGACAACTGCCGCCACCCCAAGCCCGTGTACGCCGCCCAAGCCGATGTTACCCTGGCCCTGGAGCTGGCCGGGGCCACCGAAGGTCGTTTCGGCATGAACCACCTCATCAGCGTGCTCCGGGGCTCGAAAGGCGAGCAGATTCTGGCCATGCGACACGACCAGCTGCCCGCCTTTGGGCAGGGCCTGCACCTGGAAGAAATCGCCTGGAAGAGCGTCTTCACCCAGCTCATCGTGCGCGATTACCTGGTGAAAGACATCCTCGACTACGGGGTCATCAAGCTTTCGGCCAAGGGTAGCAGTTACCTGCAAGACCCCAAGCCCATCGAACTGCTACGCTTCGTGAGCCCCGATGCCCAACGCAGCGAGCGCGAGGCCCACAACGCGACGGCCGAAAAGGGCTACGATACCGCACTCTTCAGCCAACTGGTCGCCCTGCGCCACCAGGTGGCCCAGAAGCAGAACCTGCCGCCGTACATCGTCTTCCTGGAGCCTACGCTAGAGGAGATGGCCCTGCGGTACCCGCTTACCCTGGCCGAGTTTGAAACCCTGCCGGGGGTAAATGCCGCCAAGGCCAAGCGGTTTGCCCCGCCGTTTCTTGAGCTCATCCAGCGGTACGTTGAGGAGAACGATATTATCCGGCCCGACGACCTGGTGGTCAAGACCCAGGGTAAGAACAGCGCCGAAAAGCTGTTCATCATCCAGCAGATCGACCGTAAAACGCCGCTCGATGTCATCGCCGAGCAGCGCGGCCTCTCGTACGACGAGCTACTGGAAAAAGTAGTGCAAATCGTACAGAGTGGGGCCAAACTGAACCTGGGGTATTACATCAACCAGGTGGTGGATGCCGACAAGCAGGAGACCATTTACGAGTACCTGCGCGAAACCCCGCAGTTTGACCTCGAGGCTGCCCAAAAAGAACTCGGCGGCGACTACACTACCGAAGAAATCCTGCTCGTGCAAGCCAAGTTTTACGCCGAGTTTGCTATCTAGCCGCCGGTAAGGCACATTTGCGCTTCCAGGCTCAACCACATTTTTACCGTTTCTCCATGACCGATTTTACGTTCAAGCCCGGCGTGGGACTGGGCGTACTTGACTTGGGTTTCACCCCCGAGCAGGTTACCGAGCACCTTGGCCAACCCGAATCGGTCGAAGAGATTGTCAGTGACGACAACGCGAACAACCTCGAGGAAAAAACGGTCAGCTACGAGTACCCCGACCAGGGCCTTAGCCTACAGTTCTTCTACTACGACAACATCTTTGAAGGCTACCAGATCTTTGCCGGCACCCTAACGGTGGGCGGCAAAAACTGGTTTGAGCTACCCGAGGCCGAGGTCCTGGCCGAAGTACGGGCCCTACACAAGGCCCACGGCAAGGACGTACTCTTCCAACGGGCCGAAGAAGAGGGCGAGGTGTACCTGTTCTACCCCAACCTGGGCCTTACTCTCTGGTTTGAAGGCGGCGAACTGACCGACAGCTGCATTTCGGCGGTGCTCACGGCCGAACAGCTCGATGATATGTCGGACGAGTTCGAACTCGAGAAATAGCTTAGTCGGTCACCGGTTCGGTGGGCAATTCGGCGGCCAGGTGCTCCCAGGCCTGAGCGTCTTCGTAGGCGGCCAGCCCGGGGTATTTGGTGGTGTACTGCTCACGTACCAGGCGCACCAGCAGCGCGCGTAGCTCGTCGATGCCCTCGCGGCGGGTGGCCGAGATGAAGACGGCCGGGTGGTGCACCATGGCCATCCAGGAGGCGCGGATGTCTTCGATGTCGTCGTCGACCAACGCATCGAGCTTGTTGAAGACCATGACGGTGGGTTTTTCGGCGACTTTGAGGTCGGCCAACGTGGCGCTCACGACGTTGATCTGCTCGATGTAGTGGGGGCTGCTGATGTCTACCACGTGCAGCAGGATGTCGGCCTCGCGCACTTCGTCGAGGGTACTCTTGAAGCTTTCGATCAGGCCGTGGGGCAGCTTGCGGATGAAGCCCACGGTATCGGAGAGCAGAAACGGCACGTGCTCAAGCACCACCTTGCGCACGGTGGTATCGAGGGTGGCGAAGAGCTTGTTTTCGGCCAGCACCTCGGCTTTGGCCAAGAGGTTGAGCAGGGTGCTTTTGCCCACGTTGGTGTAGCCCACCAGGGCCACGCGTACCACACGGTCGCGCTGCTTGCGCCGGGTAAGGGTTTGCTTCTCGATGTGCTGCAGCTCTTTGCGCAGCCGTGCGATTTGCTCGCGGATGATGCGGCGGTCGGTCTCGATTTCCTGCTCACCGGCACCCTTGAGGCCGATACCGCCGCGTTCGCGTGAAAGGTGGCTCCACATCCGCGTCAGGCGGGGCAGTTGGTACTCCAGTCGCGCGAGCTCGACCTGGGCTTTGGCCTGGGCCGTGCGGGCGTTTTCGCGAAAGATTTGCAGGATGAGCCCCGACCGGTCGACGACCACGGCCCCCAGGCCTTTTTCAAGGTTACGCACCTGGGTGGGCGTCAGGTCGTCGTCGAAAATGACGGTGCCGCAGCCTAGGCGTTCGGCCTCGGCAGCGATTTCGGCCACTTTGCCGGTACCCAGAAAGGTGGCAGCCTGCGGCCGGTCGAGCTTGATGCTGTAGGTCTTGGTGGCGGCAATACCGGCGGTTTTGGCCAAAAAGATGAGCTCGTCGAGGTACTCGTTGGCCTGCTCAACGCTGTTGCTCAGCCGGTAAATGCCCACGAGCACGGCCCGAAAGGGGTCGCGTGCCACGGTGGGGGCCGCTGCAGTACCTTCTGCGGGGGGTAAGGGTGGATTCTGTTTCGCCATACCGGAGGGGGCCTTGGGGCAAGCTAGAACGTTGTGGGCGGGCCATAGCGTACACAGGCCAGATTTTCAGTAGGTTGCAGTATGCAGATTGCCGAGTTCACGGTGCTTATTTCGGCTACCGGCGGTACCAGTTACCGCATTGTGCCCCTGGAAGAACGACTGACCGAAACCCAGTTCATCCCCCGGTTGGGCGACCTACTGGTGGCCTCGCCCGACGGAGAGCCGGTACCGGGCCTCGACGAAGAAGATGTGCCCGTGGCCTTGGACCTCGACCTGGTCGAGGTCGTTTCGGTCATTGTAGACGTGTACGAGCAGCTCGTGGTCGTGGTCGTCGAAGAAGCCGACGCCGAGCCGGTAGGCCCCCCTACGCCCCCACCGGCCCCCACCCCCGTAGCGCCCCCCACCCCCCCAGCCAAACGGATTGGCTCGGCCCAACGCAAACCCACCACCGGCCCACCTAAGGCCCAGGATACCAAGCGTGACGGCGGCGGGGGCAACCGGCGCGGTGCCGAGGGCAACCGGCGTGGCGGCGGCGGCCCGAAGCGCGGGGGCAAGAAATAAGCACCCCTTCGTGCAACCCCACGGGGCGAGACCCACTCGTTGAGGTGTGTTTCGGATGAGTTCACCTGCACTCGATACCGCCCAACTTGCTGCTACCCCGGCCCAAACCGAGGTCGAAGCGCTTGTGCAGCGGGCGCGTGCCGGTGAGCGCAAAGCGCAACACCAGCTTTACCAACGCTACAACGCCGCCATGTACAACATAGCCCTACGGATGGTTAACGACCCCGACCAGGCGCACGACGTGCTCCAGGAGGCGTTCGTCAACGCATTCAGGTACCTCGAGGGGTTCAAGGGCGATGCTACGTTCGGGGCTTGGCTGAAACGGATTGTGGTCAACACCGCACTCCACCACCAAAAGAAAAAGCGCCTCAACGTAGTACCGCTCGAAGACTACCACGCCAACCGCACCGTCGACGACAGCCCGCAGCCCGGGGTGGCCGACGACGAGCAGAGCTACACCGTACAACGGGTTCGGGCCGCCGTGGCCCAGCTGCCCGAGGGCTACCGTAACGTACTCACCCTGTACCTCTTCGAGGGGTACGACCATGAAGAAGTGGCCGGCATACTGGGCATCAGCGAGGGTACCTCAAAGAGCCAGTACAACCGAGCCAAAGCCAAACTGAAACAACTGTTAGAAGGACAACTGCCATGAAACCTCCCGTGCCACTGCCCACCGATCCGCTAGAGGTATTCGTGCGCCGCAACCGGGCGGCCTTCGATACCGAAAGCCCCCAGCCCGACCTCTGGCTGCGCATTGCCGCCGAGCTCGACGCCGCCGCCCCGGCGCACAACGTGCGCCAGATGCCCGCCGCTGCCCGCCGCACGCTGCGGCCTGCACTCTGGCAGGCGGCAGCGACCATCACCCTGCTGGCTGGCTTCTTTTTGCTGCTGGGGCGGCCTGCCCCGCAAAGTGGCGCACAGGCCAGCACCGAAACGACCAATCTGGGCTCGTTTAGCGAAGAGTTGGCGCAGGCCGATGCGTACTTCAGCCGCGCCATCAGCCGCAAAAAAGACGAGATCGTCGCCCTGGCGAAGTATGAGCCCAACCTGGTGAAAGACTTCCTGAAAGACCTGGACGAGCTTGATGCCACCTACGGTCGTCTGCGCAACGAACTGCCCCAAAGCGCCAACCCCGATGCCGTGGTGGCGGCCATGATCCAGAACCTGCAGCTACGGCTCGAGGTGCTGGGCCGCCAGCTCGAGATTCTGCAGCAGATCCAGGCCCGGATGCCCAACCCTACCCCGGGTACCCCCCGGCAGCTTGAGCCCACCGAAACGAAACCCACGAACATCCGGCTCTAGCCCTACCCCGTTCGCTCAAACACCAACCAAACCAGCCAAACGCCATGAAACGTACCGCACTGCTGGCTGGCATCTGCTGGGTGGGTGCCCACCTGGTAGCCCCAGCGCAATCGAACACCCAACGACGCGACTACAACTGGTCGTACACCCTATCGGCCACCGACCAGGTTGAGTTTTTAGACAAATACGGCGAGCTCATCATCAACACTACCACCGGCAAGACCCTCACGGTAGCCGTTACGGTCGAAACCTGGGCCAGTAACCCCTCTGCCGCCGAGCGTCTGCTGCGCGAGGTGACCGTTCGCCACACCAACGCCCAGGGTATTTATTCGTTTGCCACCACCCTACCCGAACAGGGCAATTACAGCCGCAGCTACGGCTTTAAGGTAACCTACCGCGTAGAGGTGCCCCAGGCCACCCGCCTGCGGGTTCAGGAACACTACGGGCGGGTATACCTGGCCGACTTTACGGGCCCGCTCCAGCTGAGGGTAAAATACGGGCAACTGAAAGCCGACCGGCTTACCGGCAACGCACTGAAAGAACTGGAGCTTGGCTACAGCTCGGCGCAGGTGGGCATGCTCGAAAACGGGCTGCTCGACCTGAGCTACACCAGCGGCACCTGCGAAATCAGCGAGTGCAAAGACATCCGGCTCAAAATGCGCTACTCCAAGTTCAACAGCCCAACCGCTGGCCGGGTACTGGTTGATGCCGCCTACAGCACGCTGAACTTTGGCACGATTGACCACCTGGAGGGTACCACGGCGTACACCGGGTTCCAGATCCGCGAATTGGCGCGCAGCCTGGTTCTCTCCTCGCGGTACATGAGTGGCTTCACGCTAGAGCGGCTCAGCCCCAGCTTCGAACGGGTAGACCTGGAAGGCACCTACAGCTCGTTTACCCTTGGGATACCCTCAGGCTTACGGGCCTCTTTTGAAAACACCTTCAGCTACGGCGACCTACAGGGCGATACCCCGATCGTGTACTCGGTGCGCGAACGTGAGCCCACCACCAAGTACTACCAGGGCAAGCTGGGCGGCGGTGGCAGCCTCATCCGCAGCAACCTGCGCTACGGCGACCTGCGCCTGCGGCCCGCAAACTAGCGCTGGGCAGGGGCTAACCGAACGGTGTGAAGCACCCCCTCGGTCAGTGGCGCAGTCGAATACTGTAGGGGCGCGAGCTCGCCACGGGTCCACGTATCAATAAAGTTGTCGTAGAACCGGCTACCCGGGTTGCCACTTTGGCCGCCCGGGTAAATGCCATAGGCCGTAGGGCCCTCGGCGCCCAAGGCAACGACCATCCGCCATGAGGGGCCGCTGGAGCTACCGGCAGCGTTTACAATGCCCACCCCACCCCCGATGGCAACGCCCGGTCGGCCAAAGCGGCTGAAGGGGGCCAGGGGTAGCAGGTAGCGGACGGTGGTGTTCTTGGCTGCGGCCCACTGCCAGGCCTGGCCCGGGGGGCCCAGCTTGCGCTCAAGGCTATCGAGCGTCTGAACAAAGGTGGCGGTGGTTAGGTCGGCCAGCGACTCTCGGGTGGGCGTGGTTACGTCGTCTACCCACCGGGCGGCCTGGGGTGTAAAGAGCAGGGCCGTGGTAGTCTCGCGGTCGGGCAGGAGCAGCTGTTTGGGGTCGAGTTCGTCGGACCAGATGGCCTGGTAGGTGAGTGTACGCCAGAGCGAAAAAACGGTCGCAGCCGTGCTCCATGGGGCGTGGGTGTAGCGCCAGGCGGCCAGGGTATCGGCCCAGGCCTTGTGCTCTGGCGAAAGCTTCTCGCGGCGAAGACTATCGAGCAGTAAGGGCAATACCTTTTCGGCCATGAGGCTGTGGTTGTCGTTCTGCAGCAGCCGCAGGCTGTCGGGGGTGGCGCGCTGCATCTGGGCCAGGCGCTGGTTGATGCGTGCCCCGCGCTCCCAGTTTTCTTGGTCCCAGTCGAGGTAGTAGGGGTAGTCGGGCGCGGCGCTGTGCTGGTTGGCCGAGCTCAGGAAGCCGCGGGCGGGGTTCTTGGCGCTCGGGACGTGGTCGCGCGGTATCCAGCCCTGCCATTCGCTGGCGGGCGTGGTGCCGTCCATCACGTACTTGCCCTGGCCCGGGGCCTTGAGCGGGAACTTGCCGTTTACCCGCAGGGCAATGGTTTTCTGTCGGTCGGCAAAAATGAAGTTCTGGGCCGGGTCGTCGTAGTGACGCAGGGCCTCCAGGTAGTCGTCGTAGTTCCGGGCGCGGTTTAGGCCCAAAAAGGTGCGCAGCTCGTTGCCCCCGGCGTGGGCCGTCCAGCGCATGGCCTGGTAGCGCTGTGGGTGGGTGCGCTCGTTGAGGTGCACCAGCGGGCCGTGGTGGGTATATAGCACCGTATCGTACACCGTGCCAACACCTTTTACCTGAAAGGACTCGATGCGCTGGGTGGTGGGCCGGGTAGCCCCGTTGTAGGTGTAGGCGGCGTAGGTGAGGGTATCGGTAAACTGGATGCGGTACCAGTCGACGACGTCGGCCCCGACATTGGTCACGCCCCAGGCCACATCCTGGTTAAAGCCAATGATGATGCCCGGCGCGCCGGGCAGGCTCACGCCATACACGTTGACCCCGGGAGCGCTGAGGTGCATTTCGAGCCAGATACTGGGCAGAGTGAGGGTCAGGTGGGGGTCGTTGGCGAGAATGGGGTAGCCGGTGGCCGACTTTTCGGCCCCGATCACCCAGTTGTTCGACCCGATGCCCTTGTCGCGCCGGGGGATCTCGTAGCCACCGCCAACGTAGGCACTCTGCTCAGCCGCGAGGTTGAGCGAGTCGGGTACGGGCGCAACGGGCACGGGCGAAAAGTCCCACTTCGTGTCTGGCGGGATGATGGGGTCTTGGTAAGCTTGGTAGTTGGGGTACAGGGCCTCGGTGACCTCGGGGCCCAGTACGCTGCGCAGTTGGCTAAGGGCAAAGTCTGAGCCGTCGTAGGAGAGGGTAAGGGCCATCTGCTTGAGTAGCAGGGCCGTGCGTAGTGGGGCCCAGGGTTCGGGGGCAAAGTCGAGGAGCTTGTACTCAACGGGGTAGTCTTTGGGGCTCAGGGTAGCCAGGTAAGCGTTGATGCCCGCGGTGTAGGCCTCGATGACGCGCATACTGACGGTGTCCTGCTCGATGGCTTTGAGGGCGTTCTCGGCCCCGTAGAGCAGGCCCAGCCGACGTGAGCGTTTGTCGAACTCAAGGGTACGCTCGCCGAGCACTTCCGAGAGCCGCCCACCGGCGGCCCGGGTCTGAAAATCGATCTGGAAGAGCCGCAGCTGGGCCGTGAGGTAGCCCTGCGTGAAGTACAGGTCGTGGTCGTTGGTGGCGAATACGTGCGGCACCCAACGGGCATCAAACTGCACCGACACCGAGTCGCGGAGCCCTTTGAGGGCCAAGCGGTCGGGTACCGAAGGCAATTTGCCTTCGGCGTTCTGCCAAAAGCCCACCTTGGGGCCCAGCAGTGGCCCCACCGGAGGCACCGCCCCCCAGCCGCTACTCAGCGCCCACACCAGTGCCCCGGTACAAAGCAGGACAACGCCACCAATCAAACGTCGGGTCATAGCAATAAGAAGAAGACGCAACCTACAAACCCTGGGCTTCCTTAAAAAAAATCAAAGCGGGTAAAGGGCACTTCAAGTGTTCCACTGTAGTTTTACAAGACGACGATTGCCCAAACCAGCAAGGTCTAGTAGTACACCCGTTCCTACCTATGAAACGCAAACTGATAGCATTTACTACCATCGTACTGGTAGTCTCTGGTTCAACAGCTTTCAAGCCTAGCACACGAACCCCAGGTTTTTATCGCAACGGTAACTGGACAGCATTAGAGCCGGTGCACAATTCACTAATTGTTCGGCAAAAGCCTACCTCTTTTAAGGCAAATTCTGATGTAATTGTTAAATTAATTGAGGGGAGATTTAAAAACAATGTTGTTGCCCAAGACCTTTTACACCAAGGCACCAATTACGAGGGTGCGTGTTACCGGCTGACGCTAGCTCACGACGTATCGGAGGATTTGCTGGCAGAACTGCGCAAGGACGCCTCTGTTGCGTACGTAGGTAAGTCGTATCGGATTGCTGGCGAGGTTGTATCACCTGATGGTCAAATTCACTTGCGGCTAAACGATGAGCTGTCCATAACTCAACTTAAAACTATTTTGGCGGAGGTTGGCGCTTCGTTTAAATCGCTTCACCGGCTCGGAAATATCAGGTATGCCGTTGCAACCACCCCGACAGAAGATAATCTTTTCCAGGCAACCCGAGCGCTTGTTGATGATTATAATTTAGGTTTAGCCGAGCCCAATTTTTACTTTACTGCACAGACACACTCGGCCCCCAACGACACCTACTTTTCTACCCAGTGGTGGTTGGAAAATGCCGTAACGCCAACAGCTGACATCGAATTTATTTCGGCTCGAAGCCTACAGGTGGGCAGCTCAGAGGTAACTGTGGCTGTGTTTGATCTTGGGTTCGACGTTTTGCACGAGGACATTGCTTCCTCGATCTACAATCCCTTCAATGCCGTCGATAGCAATTCCTCGACCGCACCCTGGAATTCGTTCGACCGCCACGGAACCCCTTGCATGGGCATCATTGGTGCCCTGAACAACAACAGCTTAGGTGTTGCCAGTGTTGCGGGGGGCGTCAAGGTAATGCCGGTCATTATTGGCAATAACCCTGACGGCAGCGGGAGTTTTAGCTCAAACACTATTTACTTTTTGCGGGCCGCCGAATGGGTCATCAACCAGCCGGATGTCGTTGCTGTGAGCAATAGCATTGGCTTTGGGGCGGGTGGATTTTCTGAAGCACTGGCTGACTACTACTTCGCCATGCAAACCCAGGCACGCAATGGCAAGGGTGCAGTCATTCTTGCAAGCACCGGCAATGATGGTATTAACCAGACAGGCGCCAATGCCGTGCAGTACCCAATGGCCTACCCGAATGTGATCGGCGTAGGGGCTACCACAAGTTCAGACGCACTGGCCAGTTTTTCGAATGCGGGTAACTTCTGCGATATAACCGCTCCAGGCGTTGGGGTTGTAACCATCGACAGAATGGGTTCGGCAGGTTACAACGGCACAACGCCTTCTGATAACAACTACACAAGTTTTGGCGGGACCTCTGCCGCATGCCCTGTCGTTGCGGGTGTAGTAGGCCTGGTTGCTTCGGTCAACCCAGATTTTACAGCAACCGAACTTGCAGCCATCGTGCAAACCAACACCGACAAGGTTACCGTGTCATATACCGATACCCGTGAGTTCGGTACGTGGGAGTACCGGTTCGGGTACGGTCGTGTTAACGCCTACAAATCGGTTCAAGCTGCCCTGGCAACATCCAACGATTCGCGTATAGCATCGCAACAGGCTTCGTTCCGACTGTTCCCTAGCCCCGTTCGCGACAGATTAACCATTGAACTGTTGGATTCGGCCCCTCAGGCTGGTACACTCGAAATCACGATCGTGGGTGTCGATGGCAAACCCTATCAAACCGAGAGGTTACAGAATGTTGGCAACCAACGTGTGTACTCGTTCCCGGTTGAGTCAAGCCCCTCAGGATTAGGTCTTGTCGAAGTAAAAATATCGGGCAAGTCTATGGGAAGCCTCAAGGCGCTGTTCGTCAACTAGCTTTTGGTGAAGGGTACGCTTTCAACGTTACTCGGAATCGGGCTACTACTTGTAGGAGGGGTCTCGTTGCTACTAGCCACACACGAAGGTGTATACACCGGGCTATCGGCAGTAGGCTTCCTGGTAGCCGGGGTATTTAGTTTACCGAGTGTTGGGCCAGGGCTGTACCGGCGTATTGCAGGCAGGCCACCCCAAGGCAATGCCCTTGTGACGGTCATATTCCTGGCAGTCAGCTTCGCAATCGGGGCAGCGGCGTGGGGGGCTTACCTGAAGAACTAGCGTCGGCGAATGGTTCTCAGTAGCCGACGGGCCGGCGCTAGCGCTTGATACTTAAGCCATTCGGTAAAAATTAGGCGGCGAACGGTTGCCCTTGATACAATAGGTGGTATCCCTAGCCGGTCCAGCACATAGGCACGGGTTTCGGGCCGGAGAATGGGGGTGCCGTCGGGTGCAAAAGGTGGGGTAAACAGCTTTAGCTCCTCTTCGAAGGCAGAAGGGGTATAGACTTGAGACTTAAACTTAAACTCCTCACCCACCTTGCCACCCATATCATTCCTTTCGGTATGAAAGATATAGGATGCCTCTGGGCCCAAAAAGAAAAAAGGTATTCCCATCTCGATTGCGTAATAGGCAAACGAACCGATATGGTTACCTGCAACCCATCGACTTTGGCTTACGATCTGGTAGAATCGGACCGGAAAATTGAAATCAAGCTTGTGTCCTGCCGTTACGACAGGTATGCCACGCTCAAGAAAGGGTTGTGCCCTGCCCAGTTCGATGTCAAGGTAAAATAAACATACCCTAACCGGGTGAAAAACCGCCGGTAAGTTTGCTACTTCCTCAGCAAAAGCGACCCAGTCAAGTTCAGCACGTGCAATAATGCTGGTATGCGACGGAAACACAGTCGTTCCGCTTGCAGAAGCCGATTGTACAATCCTAGCCTTGTGCCGGTAATTCACAAATGGCGAGCCTATGGGATACACCCTTTTTACGTATTGCTCATGTGTCTTCACCTGGGGCATGCCATACACAAAAAGGTGCTTAAACCGATTTCGCTTAATCCGTTCTGAAGCTCGGTCTACGGCGGGAAGTGAATGGAAAATGTCTAAAAAATAAAGTGATATCCAGTTAGGTAAATCATAAATATACCGAAGCAGCGCTTCTGTGCCGTAGTAGTTTACTTCTCGGTGCAACCGTCCCTTGTCAAACTCTCCGATCGCGGCCAGCAATTGTGGTACCTCCGACAGGCTATTGGCCTGTAGGGGCGCAACCTGCCCATGGCTTGCATCCGAAATTCGGTTCATGTGCTCCCGTTTCTAGCTACAGGGAAATCTCACGGCTACTCCTCTTGCTCAGGCTCGACCCTCGGGTCGCCTTTGCGCCATAAAAACCAGGCCCGTGCCAGCCGTAATAGCCCGTAGCCTACCAATACACCACCCACTTGGTAGCCTGTAAAGGAAATCTGGTCCAGTGCAGGCGCCGCGCCGCGTCGGACCATCAGCAAAACACCCAGGCCCACAAACAGCAGGCCCATCATCAAACTCATGTATAGCTGAAAGCGTACCATAGGGCTACAGAATTGGGGGTTAGCCCAACACCTCGCTTAGCCAGGTGTTGAGCACCCGGTCGAGCAGCTGCTGGGCCGGGGGGGTGTTGGGGCCCGAACGGTAGAATCGGGTTTGGTTCGGGCTCGAAGTCTCGTGAAACCGAAGGACGCCGGTACGCGCTTGCTCCACCGTCCGGCCATCGGCCGAAAGCCGGATGACCTGATAGCGGAGTATGGCCTGGCGTACGTAGCGCTTGTCGGTAACCAGTTTGTTGCTGTAACTGAATACGACCGTCTCTTTCTGGCCGTGAAACTTAAGCTCATTTACCACCAGCAGCGTGCGTACCCCAGGTGGCAACGCCCCAGCAAGCGCCGCCGCGTTGAGCTCGTGCTCCTGGTAGGCCCGTACAAACTGCTGGCCCACCTCGGGGTCGCCGTTCACGAAAACACTGCCCGGGGCTAGGGCCTGGCTATCAAGGCTGTGCACCCAATACGTGCCCAACTTGATAGCAAAGGCCAGGCGAATGTCTTCGTAGCGCAGGTTCAGCGTGTCGTTGCGCTGCAGCCACGCGGCTATAGGCTTGTAGTAGGCGTCTGTAAACTGAAGGTTTTTGAGCGAGAGGTACAGCGCAGCAGGCGGGGTTGCAGCGGCCTGCTGTGCAGTAGCTAGGTGGGGCACCAGCAGTACCACCCAAAGCCCGAACCTTGTGCTGCGACGGAGAAAACGTACCAAGAGGCGTAAAGCTACGGGCATTTGGCCGAACAGACAGTGGCCAAAAACGTTTACGCTGCCCCAGCAGATGCGTCTAGGCCGGTGGCTGTTCTATCTTTAAGCGCTTGAAATCACAGGAACGGCTACTACTGCTCTACACCGCGACCTCGCTCACGGTGGGCATGTTTGCGCTGCTCGCAGTTACCAACCGGGTCTTTACCGTGGGGCTGCCGGTAGCCCTGGCGGGGCTTGTGTTGGCGCTGCTGGCCCGGCAGTACTACAGCAAGCACATGAACCGCCTGAGCCGCCAGTACATGGTGCTCTACCTGGCGGGTCTTTTTTTGAACGGGATAGCGACGGTGCTCGTGGCGCTGTATTTCGTTATCAGTTAACCGTCAGCACGTCGGCAAAGAAGGCCTCGCGGGTTTGGGGCCACTCCTCTTTCAGGATGCTGTAGTACACCGTATCGCGCACGTAGCCATCGGGGTTTATCCAGTGCCGGCGGAAGATGCCTTCTTGCTTAGCGCCCATTTTCTCGATGGCCCACATGGAGCGCTCGTTCCGGCTATCGGTCTTGAACTCGATCCGGTTCAGGTCGAGCACTTCGAAGCCAAAACTGAGCATCAGGAACTTGACGTGGCGGTTCAGGCCACTGCCCTGGTAGCTAATGCTGTACCAGGTGCTGCCAATCTCGGTGCGCTTATGCTCGGGCGTCAGGTTCATAAATCGGGTACAACCGGCGAGCATGCCATCGATCTTATCGTAGATCACATAGGGCAGGCAGCGGCCCAGGGCCCGCTCTTCGAGGGCATGCTCTACGTAGCGGCGCATGTCTTCGGGCGTGCGGTTTAGGGCCGTGGTAAAGGTCCAGATGGCGGGGTCGAGCCCGATGGTGCACAGGTCCTGCACGTGCACTTCCTCCAAGGGCAGCAGCATGGCCCGGCTGTTCTCAAGGCAATCTGGCGAAAGGGCAAGCATGGCAGGGCGAGCAGGTTTGGTGGGCGGAAGATAGCGGTGAGGGTGAATTCGTGGCGCACCCCGGTGTTCATCTTTACAGGCTGGCAACCTACGGGTGCCCTGCCCCCTTGTGTACTGTGGTACGTGTTGCCTATTCGCCGCTGTATCCGCACCCGTTGCCGCCTGGCCACCGGTTCCCGATGGTCAAGTACAGCCTGATTGCCGAGCAGCTCAGCTACGAGGGCACCCTGCGCCCCGAGCAGTTCTACACCCCCACCCTGCTGACCGAAGACGTTGTGCTGGGCACCCACACCCCCGACTACTGGCACCGGCTCAAGACCCTGGCCCTGAGCCCGAGCGAGGTGCGGCGCAGCGGCTTCCCACTCTCGGCCCAGCTCGTGGTGCGCGAGCTCACCATCGCGCAAGGCACGCTGTGGCTGGCCCACCACGCGCTGGCACACGGCTGCGGGCTGAATGTGGCCGGTGGCACCCACCACGCCTACGCAGACCGCGCCGAGGGGTTCTGCCTGCTCAACGACCAGGCCCTGGCCGCCAACGCGCTGCTGCGCCAGGGCTGCGTGCAGCAGGTGCTTATCGTCGACCTAGACGTACACCAAGGCAACGGCACCGCCGCACTGTTTGCCCACGAGCCCCGGGTGTTCACCTTCTCTATGCACGGGGCCAAAAACTACCCCGCCCACAAAGAGCAGAGCGATTTGGACATCGCCCTGCCCGACGGCACCCCCGATGGCCCCTACCTCGAAGCCCTGGCCAGTGCCCTGCCCCGTTTGCTCGACGCGATCAGGCCCGACCTGGTGTTTTACCTCGCCGGGGTGGATGTTTTGGCCACCGACCAGCTAGGCAAACTGGCCCTCTCGCCCCAAGGCTGCCGCGAACGCGATCGGTTTGTGCTGCAGAGCCTCTACGACCGCAACCTGCCTGTGGTGGTGTGCATGGGCGGGGGGTACAGCAAACGGGTGGCCGATACGGTGAACGCCCACTGCGAAACGTTTCGGCTCGCCGAGCGGATTTACGGGCATTGACAGGCTAGGCTGGTGTAGATCGGTGGTTTCCTGCTAGTTTTAACAGTAGCATAACACGATTCGCAAACCACCCATCATGGAAAAAGTCTGGCTGAAACACTACCTGCCCGAAATCCCGGCCGAAATCGACCCTGACCGTTTTAATTCCATCGCCGAGGTCTTCGACTACGCCGTCAAGACCTTTGGCGACCGGCCCGCCTATACCTGCATGGGCGTGACCATCACCTACAAACAGCTTGATGCCTACGCCTGCCAGTTTGCTTCGTTTTTGCAGCAGCGCGGCCTGAAGCGTGGCGACCACATTGCGCTGCAAATGCCCAACCTGCTGCAGTACCCGGTGTGTGTGTTCGGGGCCTTTCGGGCCGGGCTTGTGGTGGTCAACGTAAACCCGCTCTATACGCCCCGCGAAATGGAGCACCAGCTGAGCGACAGCCAAAGCAAGGCCATCGTCATCGACTCGATGTTCGCGAGCAAGCTCGACGAAATCCGCGCCCAGCTGCCGGGGCTCAAGCACATTGTTGTGGCCGACTTTGGGTGCCTGTTCCCGCCCCTAAAACGCGCCGTGGTGGGCCTGGTACTTAAGTACGTACAGAAAAAGGTGCCCGCTTACCGCCTGCCTGGCCACGTAACGCTACCCAATGCCCTAAAGGCGGGCTGTACTCGGTCGCACGAGCTGGTACACCTCCAGGGGCACGACCTGGCCTTCATCCAGTACACCGGGGGCACCACCGGGGTGAGTAAAGGCGCCATGCTTACCCACCGCAACCTGGTGGCCAACATGGAGCAGGCCGGGGCCTACCTGGGCCCCTCGTTCACTGCGGGGCGCGAGGTAATGATTACCGCCCTGCCGCTGTACCACATCTACGCCCTGACGGTAAACTGCCTGATGATGACCCGCCTGGGGGGCCACCAAATCCTTATCCCCAACCCCCGCGACCTCAAAGGGTTCATAAAAGAGATGGCCAAGCACCCCTTCACGGTCATGACGGCGGTGAATACGCTCTACAACGGGCTCCTGAGCCAGCCCGAGTTCTGCGCCCTCGACTTCAGCACCCTTAAGGTGGCCAGCGCCGGCGGCATGGCCCTGCAGCGGGCAGTGGCCCTAAAGTTTGAAGAGGTGACGGGCCGCAAGGTCTGCGAAGGCTTCGGCCTCACCGAAGCGAGCCCCATCACCCACAGCAACCCCCCCTGGGGCGAAAACCGCATCGGCACCGTGGGGCTGCCCATGCCCAGCACCGAGGTGCGCCTGGTAGACGACGCAGGCAACGATGTGCCGCAGGGCGAGCGCGGCGAAATCTGGATCAAAGGGCCCCAGGTGATGAAAGGCTACTTTAACCGGCCCGACGAAACGGCCAAAACCCTCACCCCTGACGGCTGGCTCATGACCGGCGACATCGGGCTCATGCAGCCCGACGGGTACTTCCAGATCGTAGACCGGAAGAAGGAGATGATCGTCGTCTCGGGCTTTAAGGTCTTCCCCAACGAGGTCGAAGACGTGCTTACCCAGCACCCCGGCATCCACGAAGCGGCGGTCATCGGCGTGCCCGATGAGCACAGCGGCGAGGCCGTAATGGCCTTCATCGTCAAGAAAGACCCCGCCCTTACCGAGGCCGTGGTCCGCGACTACATCCACCACAACTTCACGGGCTACAAGCGGCCGAAATACATCGAGTTCCGCACCGAACTGCCCAAGAGCAACGTGGGCAAGATTCTGCGGCGCCCGCTGCGCGAGGCCGAACTGGCCCGCATCGCCGCGGGGGGGAGTTAAGCGAAACGACCCTTACCCAGCAATGAAAACGCCCGGCAGTGCCGGGCGTTTCAGTTGTGTGTAGCGCGGGCGTAACTACGCCTGTACTTTGTGTACCACCTGGGTAAACACCTCGGGGTGGTTCATGGCCAGATCGGCCAACACCTTGCGGTTGAGGCCCATACCGGCTTTGTTCGATTTGTCGATGAACTGGCTGTAGTTCAGACCGTGCGGACGAACTCCGGCGTTGATACGCTGGATCCAAAGAGCACGAAACGCCCGTTTTTTCAGCTTGCGGCCGATGTAGGCGTACACCAGGCCCTTTTCAATCTGGTTCTTGGCGACCGTCCAGACGTTTTTCTTACGCCCGAAATAGCCCTTGGCCAGCTTCAGAATCTTTTTGCGCCGAGCGCGTGATGCAACGTGGTTTACCGAACGCATAATCTATCTCCTCCTTCTATCGTACCGCTGCGGGTGTCGGGGTTATTCGCTGGGGGTGTCGGCCGCTTTTTCGGTGCGACGGGGTTTGGGGTTGGGCAAATGTAGCGCCCGGCGTACCGCACCGTCGTTGGTGGGGCCCACCATTGCGTCAACGTTCAGCCGACGCTTTTGGGCAGTTTCCTTTTTGCGCAGGTTGTGGCGCATACCGTTGCGCTTGTGCTTGAAGCGACCGGTGCCCGTTACTTTGACGCGCTTGGCGGTAGCGCTGTGCGATTTGACCTTCGGCATACAGTTTTACGGCTGCCCAACAGCTTTTCAGGCAAACAGGGTGCAAAGATAACAGAACTGCCCAGAATACACAGCCAACGGTCGGCTACTTTTTCGGGGCCAAAATCATGAACATACGCTTGCCTTCCAGCTTGGGGGCCATCTCGATCTTGGCTTTGTCCTCGAGCTGCTCGGCAAACTTGGCGAGCAAAACTTCGCCGCGGTCTTTGTGCACGATGGTACGGCCGTGGAAGTGCACGTAGGCCTTGATCTTGTTGCCCTCTTCGAGAAACTTATGGGCGTGGTTGAGCTTGAAATTGAAGTCGTGCTCGCCGGTATTGGGCCCAAAGCGGATCTCCTTCACCTCCACCACGTGCTGCTTGGCCTTGCTCTCCTTCTCCTTTTTCTTCTGCTCGTAGCGGAATTTGGAGTACTCGATGATGCGCACTACGGGCGGGTCTACGTGCGAGGCAATCTCGACCAAGTCCTCTTCGCGTGCTTTGGCCCAGGCCAGGGCATCGGCAAGGGCAACCACGCCGTTGCGCGATTCGTCTTCCTCGCCCACCATCCGTACCGTGGGGGCCATGATTTCGTCGTTGATGCGGTGGGGCCGAGCTTCGCGCTGCGGCATCCGCATGGGTTTTCTGGGGGGTCTTGCCAAGGGGTAATGGGTGGGCTTAACGGAATGGGTTAGTGGGTGGGGGCCAGGTTGGCGGCAATAGCAGCGGTGAGACGACTTGCAATTTCGGAAATGGGGAATACACCCAGGTCGCCCTCGCCGTGGGCACGCAGCGCGGCGGTGCCTTCACCGGCCTCTTTCTCGCCGACCACGAGCATAAAGGGGACCTTCTTCACCTCAGCGTCGCGGATTTTCCGGCCCACTTTTTCGCTCCGGGCATCCACCTCGAGCCGCAAGCCGTGGGCACTCAGCTGGCGGGCCACCGCCTGGGCGTAGTCGACGAACTTCTCGCTGATGGGCAGCACCAGCGCCTGCAGCGGCGCAAGCCACAGCGGCAGGTTGCCGCCGGTGTGCTCTAGCAGTACGGCCACAAAGCGCTCGAGCGAGCCAAACGGAGCCCGGTGAATCATCACGGGCCGTAGCTCCTGGTTGTCGGGGCCCTTGTACACGAGCTCGAACCGGTTGGGCAGGTTGTAGTCTACCTGCACGGTGCCCAATTGCCATTTGCGGCCCAGGGCATCGCGCACCATGAAATCGAGCTTGGGTCCGTAAAAGGCGGCTTCGCCGAGCTCGACCACGGTCTGTAGGCCCATCTCGTGGGCGGCTTCGGCAATCTGGCGTTCGGCGCGCTCCCACAGCGCATCGTCGCCGATGTACTTGGCTTTGTTCTCGGGGTCGCGGAACGAGAGCTGGGCCGTGTAGTGCTCAAAGCCAAAGACCCGGAACACGTATAGCACGATCTCGATGACCTTCTTGAACTCGTCTTTGACCTGCTCGGGCGTGCAGAAGATGTGGGCGTCGTCCTGGGTAAAGCCCCGTACGCGCGTCAGGCCGTGCAGCTCGCCACTCTGCTCGTACCGGTACACCGTGCCGAACTCGGCCAGGCGCAGCGGCAGTTCGCGGTACGACCGGGGCCGACTCAGGTAGATCTCGCAGTGGTGCGGGCAGTTCATGGGCTTGAGCAAGAACTCCTCGCCCTCTTCGGGGGTATGGATGGGCTGGAACGAGTCTTTGCCGTACTTCTCGTAGTGGCCCGAGCACACGTAGAGGTCTTTCTTGCCAATGTGGGGCGTAATGACCGGCAGGTACCCGGCCTCCACCTGCAGCCGCCGCATGAAGCGCTCCAGCTCTTCGCGCAGTTGGGCGCCCTTGGGTAGCCACAGTGGCAGGCCCGCCCCCACGCGCTGGCTGAAGGTGAAGAGCTCAAGCTCCTGGCCCAGCTTGCGGTGGTCGCGCTGCTTGGCCTGTTCCAGCCGCTCCAGGTACTCGTCCAGCTCAGACTTCTTCGGGAAGCTGATGCCGTACACGCGGGTAAGCATCTTGTTCTTCTCGTCGCCCCGCCAGTAGGCCCCAGCCGTGTTCAGGATTTTTACCGCCTTGATGACCTCCGAACTCGGCACGTGGGGGCCGCGGCACAGGTCGGTAAAGTTGCCCGAGTGGTAAAACGTAATGCCGCCATCGGGCAGGTTCTCGATGAGTTCGACCTTGTAGCCGTTGCCGCGCGCCTGGTAGAAGGCCAGGGCTTCGGCCTTGCTCACGGCCCGGCGCTCGAAGGTCTCGCCGCTCTGGGCAAGCTCAAGGAACTTCTGCTCAATTTTCTCGAAGTCGGGCTGTGAGAATACCTCGTCGCCAAAATCGATGTCGTAGTAGAAGCCGTTTTCGATCGGGGGGCCAATGGTGAGTTTGGCCTCGGGGTAGTAGTGCTCAATGGCTTCGGCCAAAATGTGGGCCGAGGAGTGCCAGAGGGTGCTTTTGCCCTCGGCATCGTCCCAGGTCAAGAGCTGTACCCGGGCCTGGGGGGGCAGTGGGCGGCTGAGGTCCCACACCTCGCCTTCCACCTTGATGCTCAAGGCTTTACGTGCGAGCCCCTGGCTGATGCTCAGGGCAACGTCCATCCCGGTCGTACCCTCGGGGAAGGTACGCTGGCTGCCATCGGGGAAGGTTACCGTAATGGGGTGGTCGGGCGTAAGGGTACTCATGGCGTAAGGCGCGCGCAAAAATACACCGTGCCGCCTGCACCTGTGGGGTACACCCCCAACCTACCCCAGCCTAAGGCTACCATCAAGACGTAGCCAGCGCCTGTTTGGGTTTGCTGAGGCCCGAAAACCGCACCAGCAGGTCGAGTGAGAGCGGGCTGGCCAAAAACAGCGTGCTGAAGGTCCCGATGATGATCCCCATAAAAATGGCCAGCATAAAGCCCTGTAGCACCGTACCGGCAATGAAGAACATGATGGCCGAGGTGAGCAGCACCGAGGTAGCCGTAATTACTGTCCGGCTCAGGGTATCGTTTAGCGCCCTGCGGTAGAGTTCGGCAAGCGAACTGCTGCTGCGGTGCTCGTCGAGGTTTTCGCGGATACGGTCGAAAACAACCACCGTATCATTGATGGTGTAGCCCACAATGGTGAGCACTGCGGCAATAAACACCTGATCAATTTCGACCGAGAACTGAACGTTTAAGGCCCCTAGGAGCGAAAAGAGGCCCAACACAATAAGCACATTGAAGGCCAACGAAATCACAGCGCTCACCCCAAACTGCCAGCGGCGGAAGCGAATGAAGATATACAGAAATATACCCAACAGCGAGAGTGCCACGGCTTTGAAGGCCGAATCGCGTATGTCTCGCGCTACCGTCGGGCCAATAGTGGTCCTGCGCAGGATAGTGGGCTGCTGGGCTGCAAAATGCACCGAAAGACCAGCCAAAAGCTTGGTCTCGACCTGCTCGTCTGCGTCGGGCTGCTCTTGCAAATAGGCTGTCGTAATGAGAAGTTGTTGGCTCGCGCCGATGGTTTTTACGACAGGCTCATTACCCTCGAAGGCTGCCTTCAGGTCGGCCCGAACGACATCCAGGTCTTTGGGTGCATCGGCAAACTCAACCAAGTACTGGCGTCCACCCAGAAAATCGACCCCCAACTTGAATCCAAATCCTCCGATGCATACCGCAACGGCCAGACACAGGCCTACCAACAGGGCGTAGTTCCGCTTGCGGGCACCCACCAGGTTTAGGCCACTGCGCTTGAAAAAGCGCGTGGCACCCGCAACACCAAAACTCAGGTTCGTTTTCTCAGACTTGCTCGACCGGTAGTCAAGCATCATCCGGGTAATGATTACCGCCGACACCATCGAGGTCAGAATCCCGATAATCAGGGTCACGCCAAAGCCGCGCACGGGCCCCTGGCCCACCCAGGTAAGAATGATGGCCGTTATGAGCGTCGTCACGTTGCCATCAATAATCGAAGAGAGCGCATTCTTGAAACCTGCCGCAATAGCCGGCCGGAACGATCGGCCAGCCTCCAATTCTTCCCGTATGCGCTCATAGATGAGCACGTTGGCATCTACCGCCATCGCCAAACTCAAAATGATGCCAGCAATGCCCGGCAGGGTCATCGCGATGTTAAAAGCGGCACTTACCCCAACGATAAACACCAGGTTCAACACCAATGCCAGCGAGGCTACAACCCCCGAGCCCCGGTAGTAGGCCACCATAAAGCCAACTACCGCTAAAAAGCCCAGCACAAACGAAATGAGGCCACGTTCGGTGGTTTGTACCCCCAGCGAGGGCCCCACAATTTCGCCACCCTCGATGCGCACGGGGGCACGGAGCTTACCGGCTTTGAGCACGTTGGCCAAGTCGGCCGCTTCTTCAACCGTGAAGTTGCCTGAGATGACCGACTGACCGTTGGGGATTTCCTGGTTGACCGTGGGATAGGTGTACACCAGGTTGTCGAGCACCACGGCGACGCTGCGGCCCTTGTTGTCGCCGGTCATTTTGCGCCAGATCTTGGCCCCGTCCACGTTCATCGACATCGAGACGATGGGCTGGTTGTTGTCGGGGTCGAAGTCCTGCTTTGTGTCCACGATCGCATCGCCGGTCAAGGGGGCTACCCCGTCGCGGGTATTGGCAATGGCTATCAGGGTGAGGTAAGGGCTGTCGGGGCTGTCGGGCTTGGCCGTCCAGAGCAGTTTTACGTCGGCGGGCAGCAGGGGCCGAACTTCGGGTAGGCGCAGGTAGGCATTTACCTGGGCCGTATCGGTGGGCAGGGCGTAGCCTACCACGGGACTGGTCGACTGGCTAGTGAACTGGTCCTGGCTCGGTGGGGTGAGCACCGCGAAGAAGGGGTTCTCGCGCTCAAACTTCTTGCGCTGCTCGTCCTGGCTTTGGTTGCCTTCGGCATCGGTTTTGGCGCTGTCGCCCAGGGCCTCGGTCAGCGACTGGGTGGTATCGG
>JANRLA010000153.1:0-5341 GCA_033763015.1 Bacteroidia bacterium | reverse complement strand
AACCCCTCAGAGCTGTTCCTCTCCCACCGCGCCGAACCCGTGAGTGGTACGGCTACGGCCGCTACGCTCGAGGCCAACCGTGTACTGCTCATTGAAACCCAAGCCCTGGTGGCCGATGCCTCGTACGGGACGGCCCAGCGGGTAACGGCGGGGGTAGACCCCCGGCGCATGCACCTCTTGCTGGCCGTACTTGAAAAACGGGGCGGGTTTAAGCTCAGCAGCAAGGATGTGTTTGTCAACCTGGCGGGCGGGGTGCGCCTCGATGACCCGGCGCTCGACCTGCCGCTGGCCTTGGCCATCGTGTCGTCGGCCTACGACCTGGCCCTACCGCCTGGCCTTGTACTGGCCGCCGAAGTAAGCCTCACGGGCGAACTCAGACCCATCAGCCGCCTCGAAGCCCGCGCCACCGAAGCCGCCAAATTGGGCTACACCACGTTTATCGCCTGCGCAACGGGCCAGCAGTACCGCACCCCACGCGGAATTGAGGTGCTCGGCTTTGGGCACCTCACCGACGTCTGCCGCCACGTATTTGGCTAGCGGCGCGACTTAGAGGGGTGCTTCTCGCGCATCTCGGGCATTTTTTCCAGGATGTGCAGCGTCACCTCGGTGGCCTCGGGGTCGCCGAGCTTGGCGCCCATGCGTACCCGCTTGTAAAACACCACGGCGGTCTCGAAGGCATCGCTACCGGCGGCCATGGCCGTATCGTGAAGCATACCCGTGAGCTCTTCCATGGGCTTGAGCAGCTGCATGAGCTGGTGGAAGAGGTTCAGGTCGCGCTCCAGCTCTTCGACATCCAGGAAGGGGGGTACCAGGTTGGGGTGCTCTTTGGCGTCGATGAGCGACTGCTCCATGAAGGGCAGTAGGTGCTCGCCAATTTCGAGCAGGTAGGGGCGCTTGTCTTCGAGAAAGCGGACCAGGAACGGCAAGCGTGCCCGGATTTTCTCGAGCCCCGATTGGATGTCTTTAATGGTATCGTCGGATACGGAGGCCGAAATTCGGTTCGGTTGCAGGATGTCTTCCAGTTCCACGTCTAGCCCTGCCTGTTGATCCCGGTTCGTCGGCATACTCAAAGATAGGTGGTTAGCGGGTGTTGGCAGCCCACCCAATGCCAAGTAACCGATCGAACCTTTCGCCCAGCGGCCGGTAGTACACCAAGGCGGTGTAGCTGTTCTCTGTTTCGCGGTAGTTGCCCTCGAAAGGTGTGGTATCGGGCGGGGGCACGGGGGTGGTACCCAACTTCAAGAGGCCGTACTGGTAGTTGTAGACCCCTTGCTTGAGCAGTACGGTGGTGGAGTACACCCGCAGGGTGGGGTCGAACTGAAGGGTGGTTTCGGGGGTAGGCCGCCAGCGGTTGAAGGCCCCGAGCAGCACCGGGGCGTAACCCACCAGCCGGTCGGGGAACTGCAGCTCGAAGCTGACCTCCTGGTAGTCGGCCTCCCAGGCACCAAGCTGCCGGTCGGTGGCCGTGAGCCCAATGGCAAAGAGGCCATTGTAGTCGGTATCGGCCAGGTAGCGGGCGTAGGCGCGGGTACGCTCGGGCTGTAGCTGCACTTTACAGGGGCCACTGCCGGCGCAGTCGCGGAAGGCCACGCCGCGGCCGCGGCCCGCGATGGGCCTCAGGTCGGCGGTGCGGAACTCGTTGCCGGCGGGGAACTCTACCTCGGGCACCAAGTCGTACTCCAGCCGGTCGGGGTACAAGTAGGTAGGTTTCAGCCGTGCCCGTGCCGGTGCCCACCGGAAGTTCTGGAGCAAGGTGAGGCTCAGTTCCTGAACGGGGTCGCGGACTAGGGCCCGGTTACTCGGCACCTGCACTGCCACCCGGTGGTGGGTCTGCACATCAGTGGCCGACGCACTGGGGCGGATTTCGACCGAGGGCACCAGCACCTGTTCGGCCACCAAAAACCGCAGTTGCAGCAGGGGGCTGCCGGGTTGGCCGCTTCGGCTGAGCTGCACCAGGTAATTACCGCTCTGGGTAATGCGTAGCCCCTGCCACGGGATGGTCTGCTCGTAGTGCACGTAGGGCACCCGGGTTTGCTGCGAGGGCCGGTAGTTTGTGAGCTCTACGCGGCTGTACCCGGTCAGGTACTGCGGCTGGGGCAGGGTGCTGGGCTGCCAGTCGGCCTCGCACCGCAGGATGCGTAGCTCGTAGGTGGTGGGCTCGGCGCCTAGGTCGTCAAACGCCAGGGTGAGTATGCCCGGGCTGCCCAGGTAGAGTACAGGGTAGCTCAAGGGGGTATCGCCGGCGTAGAGCTCTACGGTGGCCAGCGTCGGGCTAGCGATAAACTCCTCGGTGGTGGCGGCCTGGCCCCAGGCCCAGAGCGGCAGTAAGGCCAGCCAAAACAAACGCGGCATATGCGCAAGATGCACCTGCGGGGCTGAACCATCTGCCCGTAGGGTGGTGTAGAGCTACCATGACTCCTACGTTGGCGACGCTTCCTCCGCTAGCGACCGGCGGCCCGGTTACCGTGCACTGGTTCCGGCGCGACCTACGGCTCAGCGACCACGCCGCTCTGGCTGCCGCCCAAGCCCAACGCCGCCCGGTGCTGGGCCTCTTTGTGTACGACCGGGCCATACTCGACCTCCTGCCGCACGAAGACCGTCGGGTGGTGTTTCTGCACCGCCAGGTCGCTGCGCTCAAAACCGCACTCCAGGCCCTGGGCAGCGACCTCATTGTGATAAACGGCACTGTAGCCGCGGCGTGGGAGCGGCTGCTGGCCACCTACCCCATCGCGGCCGTTACCACCGTACGCGACTACGAGCCCTACGCTACCGAGCGCGATCGGTGGGTCGGCGAACGGCTAGCGCAGCAAGGCATTGGGTTCCAGCAGGTCAAAGACCAGGTCATTTTCGATACCGGCGAGGTGCTCACCGGTAGCGGCAAGCCCTACCAGGTCTTTACCCCCTACAAACGGGCTTGGCTGGCCCGGCTCACCGACGCCGACCTTACCCCCTGGGCCCTCGACACCCACCCCGAGGCCTGGGCCCGGTTCGCCCAACCCGCCCCCTACCCTACGCTGGCCGAACTGGGCTTTGCCCAGGTGCCCGACCTGGCCCCACCCCCCACGACCACCGATGCGCTGCTGGCGCACTACGGCCAGACCCGCAACTTCCCTGGCCAGGCGGGTACCAGCCGCCTGGGGGTACACCTGCGCTTTGGTACCCTGAGCCTACGGGAGCTGGCCCGACGGGCCCTGAGCCTAAGCGAGGCTTACCTCAATGAGCTCATCTGGCGCGACTTCTACCAGATGATCCTCCACCACTTCCCGCACGTGGTGGGCCAGGCCTTCAAGCCCACCTACGATGCCATCCCCTGGCGCGACGACCCCGAGGGCCTCGCGCGCTGGAAGGCCGGTGCCACCGGGTACCCCATCGTCGATGCCGGGATGCGCGAGCTGAGTGCCACGGGCTACCAGCACAACCGCGTGCGCATGATCACCGCCAGCTTCCTGACCAAACACCTACTCATCGACTGGCGGCTGGGCGAGGCCTACTTTGCCGAAAAACTGCTCGACTTTGAGCTCGCGAGCAATAACGGCGGCTGGCAATGGGCCGCAGGTACCGGGGTAGATGCCGCCCCCTACTTCCGCATCTTCAACCCCGCCGAGCAAACCCGGAAGTTTGACCCCCAACTACGCTACATCCGGCAGTGGGTTCCCGAGTTCGAATCACTTGCCTACCCCAAGCCCATCATCGACCACCGCGAGGCCCGCGAACGGGCCCTGGCGACCTACAAGGGCGTTCTGGGCCCGTGAGACACAAAGGGCACCTCGGCTTCGGGCATCGTCGGCACTACCGTCAGTAGCTCGCTAAAGTTGTACTGGGCCACCAACCCCTGGAGCACGATTGCCAGGTTCTCTAGCAGGCGGCAGAGCACCTGCTGGCGCGCCGCGTTGAGGCGCTCGCCGAAGGCAACCTCCAGCACGCCCACCGAGCGGTGGCCGGCCACCAAGGGGATAATGCCCAGGCTACGGGCCCGCAGCGTGAACACGCCGGGGTCTACTACCAGGGTCTCTTGGGGTAAGCGATCCAGAAACAACGGCTTGCGCAGCGAGGCCTGAAAGCTCACTAGGTTCTGGGGCGGGGCCGCATTGATGTCACGCAACCGATGCACCGATACCCCTAGGCTGGCCACCGCAACCAGCTGGCGGCTGATGGGGCTTTCGAGGAATAGCACCGCCTGCCAGATGGGGTATTCTTCGGCCAGCGATTGCAAAAACAGCTCCATGGCCTGGGGCAAGGGCAGGCCAAGGTACTCGCGGCTCAGCCGACTGTAGCGGGCCAGGAGCTGGTCTTCGGCCTGTTGGCTGAGCAGAAGTTCTTCGCGGGCGGCGAGGCGCTGCTCGGTCTGCTTCAGGTTGAGCTGCTGCTCAAGGACCGCCAGTTTGCTTTCGTTTAGGGCTAGGTTAGCGGCTTCGAGCTGCTGCTGGGCGTGCAAAAAGTTGGCCGTTTGCTGGCGCAGGTCGCGCTCGGTAGCATCGAGGGCCTCGGCGCGCTGCTGCAGTGAAATGGCCAGGTCCTGCGAGGCACGGCTGTGAAACTCGGTCGCACGCTTGAAATACACCACCGACAGGACGATGAGCAGTATGGTGACGGCCGAGGTCAGCCACAGGACCGGGTCGCTGTTCGCGAAATCGGCCGGCAGGCCCCGCCCGATATTCACCCGCGCGTCGAGGTGCGGGAAGAAGAAGTACAGCAGTACCAGAAGGCCCAGCGTACTGCCCAGCGCCTCGCGCTCGGCAAGCTCGAAGAGCGTTAGGGGCAGGAGCAGCAAACACAGCATGAGTATCTGGTCGCCAATGGCGTACCGGGGCACCACACTGTCGTCGGCCAGGCAGAGGGTAAGGCTCACCGAGACGGCTGAAACGAGTACCAGCCACAGCCGAGAGGCCAGCAGATACCCTCGGTGGTTGAGCAGTAGGGTTACCAGGTACAGGGGCAGCGAAATGGTGAGGGTGACCGCCGCAACGGGCGCCGAGCCCAGAACGGTTAAAAACGGCACGCTCACCAGTACCATCAGTACCGCCAGCTGGTTGCTCACCCGCAGGCTACGCAGGCGGCCCGGGTCCGTTTCACCTGCGGCCCCAAGGTCCCAGAGCTGTGAGAGGGAAAAGGCTGCCACCGGCACTAGCTTTGTACCCTACCAAGGTACGCAAACCCCTGTGGCACCGAGGCCCTATCTTTTAGCTAACCCATGATTGTTGTTACGGGTGCAGCCGGTTTCATTGGCAGTTGTGTGGCCGCTGGCTTACTGGATGCCGGGTTTGGCGAGCTTATCCTGGTCGATGACTTTAGCCGCCCCGACAAAGCCCCCAACTACGCCCAGAAGCGCTACACCCAGTTG
>JANRLA010000152.1:0-18141 GCA_033763015.1 Bacteroidia bacterium | reverse complement strand
GCGGCGCACAAGCGGTGGCGAAAGCGCGCGGGTGCACCTCTTCCCTTCCCGAACAGAGTCGTTAAGCCGCGTCGCGCCGATGGTACTGGGGTAACACCCGGGAGAGTAGGTGGCCGCCCCCTTTCAGAAAACCCCCTCGCCGCATACGCTTGGGGGTTTTTTGTTGCCACAACCTACCCAGTAAGCCGACCATGCCCGCACCCGTTCATCGACTCCCCACCCGAGCCTCACCGCGTGAGAGGTTGTATTAGCCTCCACAACGCCGTTACACCGCGTCGCACCGAGGGTACTGGGGTAACACCCGGGTAACGACAATAAAACAGGCTTTTGAACCATCCTTTTTGCAAAAGGGGTTACGTTAGCTAAATGCTTGGTAGCCAGATTCAACCACACGCAGGTGTGGCACATCTGCAGGGCGTGAGTAAGGCCTATGGCAACGGTGAAAACCGCATCACGGCCCTGCACGCCACCGACCTGACCGTTGAGCGGAACGAGCTTTTGCTCATCGTCGGCCCCTCGGGTAGCGGCAAGACCACACTGCTTTCGCTCTTGGGGTGCGTGATTTACCCGACCGTGGGGCAGGTGTTTGTGGGGGGGCAGGAGGCATCGGCGCTTTCAGAAAAGGAGCTGGCCCACCTCCGGCTGCGTCAAATTGGCTTTGTCTTCCAGAATTTCAACCTCGTGCAGCCCCTAACGGCCGCCGAGAACGTGGCCTTGCCGCTCCAGCTGCAGGGCGTCGGCAAAGCCGAAGTGAACGAGCGTGTAGCCGCTGCGCTGGAACTGGTGGGGATGTCTAACCGCCGCAAGAACCTGCCGAAACAACTGAGTGGGGGGCAGCAGCAACGCATCAGCATTGCACGGGCGTTGGTAACCGACCCCCCGCTGATGCTCTGCGACGAGCCCACGGCTTCGCTGGACCACGCCTCGGCGAGTGTGGTCATGAACGAGCTACGCAGCTTGGCCGACCGTGGCAAGGCCGTAGCAGTCGTGACCCACGACATCCGCCTGAAGCCCTTCGCCAACCGCATTGTGTACGTCGACGAAGGCCGCGTGTACACCGAAGCCCCAACCGAAAATGTGTATGCCCACTAGTTTTACACCACGCCGCCAGGTTTTACTGGTACTCGGCCTGTACCTGGCCGCCTGTAGCAGCCCTGAGCCCGAAACCGCCGACCTCCCCTCTACCGCACAACCCACCCAGGCCCAGCAGGTAGTTGCCCTGGGGCGCATTGAACCTGAGGGCGAGATTGTCAACCTGGCCTGCGAACGCAGCGGCCTTATAACCGCTGTACGGGTACGCGAGGGCGAAAGGGTGCAGGCGGGTCAAGTTTTGATAGAACTCAGCCAGGAAGTAGAACGGGCCCGGCTGGCGCAGATCGGCACCCGCCTGGCGACCCAACGTACGCTGCTGGCCACCGACAGCGCCGCTATCCGAGAGGGTGAGGTGGCTCTGGCCAACCTACAGCGCACGCTCGAGCGCTACCGGGGCCTCGAGGCGCAAGGGGCAACCAATGCGCAGGCCGTTGACAATGCTCAGACCGCCTACGACAGCCAGGTTGAGGCGCTCGCCCGCCTGAGGGGCACCCTGGCCACCAACCAAAGCCGCGTGGCCGAAACGGTCGCCGAATACCAATTGGCCGAAGCTGAACTCAGGCTACGCGCTGTGCGGGCACCGGGTAATGGCCGGGTACTTAACCTTACGGCGCGCCCCGGGGCAGCGATTACCAACGAAATCAGCTTTGCCGAATTTGCCCCCGATGGGCCGCTTACCGTACTGTGCGAGGTGGACGAGCTCTTCGCACACCGCGTAGCGATGGGCCAGCGTGGCTACATCCGGCTGCAGGGCCGCACCGACACACTGGCGACGGGCACAGTCATCTTCGCAGCGCCGTACCTAAAGAAGAAATCGCTGTTTTCGGACCAAGTGGGCGACTCGCAGGACCGCCGGGTGCGTGAGGTTCGGCTGAAGCTCGACACCCCCGAGGGCCTCTTATTCAACGCCCGCGTCGAGACCGTGATCACCCTTACGAACCCCCAGTAGATGCTGCTCACAGCCTGGAAGTTTTTGAAGTACGACCGCGCCAAAAGCATTGGTGCCCTGGTGGGGGTCGTTATCAGTACGTTCCTTATTGGGCAGCAGTCGGGCATCTTCACGTTCCTTACCAACGCCATGCGGGCGTTGGCCGACCAGACGCACACCGACCTGTGGGTGGTGGACAACAAGACGACGAACGTAAACGCGCTGGCGCCCCTCGACATCCGCAAGCTGCGCGAGGTGGCCTCGCTACCGGGCGTCGCCCAGGCGCACGGAGTGGTCATCCGCGGGGCGACGGCGCAGTTCCCCAACGGTACCAGCGCCTCAGTGCTGCTGGTGGGCTCAGACCCCCCACGGTTTGCGGGCGGGCCGGGCACGCTCCTCACCGGTAGCCACCTAGACCTAGTACCCGACGGCGCTGTGAGTTACGACACCTTCGACAGCAAGGCACTGGGCGGCGCTACCCTGGGCACGGCCTTCGAGCTCAACGGCAAGCGGGCCTACCTGGCGGCCACCACCCGGGGCATCCGGGGGTTTGGGGGCATTTTCATGTTTTCAACCGCCGAGCGGGTACGCGAGTATACGGGCCTACCCGCCACGCAGATTAGCGCCGTTTTGGTAGACCTTGAGCCGGGGGCCGACCCCCTGGCCGTGCGCGACGCCATAAATGCCACGCTGTACGGGGTACGGGCCTGGCTACCAAAAGACTTCTCGCGGGCCAGTGTCAAGACCGTCCTTAGCACTACGGGCATTGCTATCAGCATCGGCACGCTGGTCATTTTCGCGACCCTAAGCGGCTTCTTCATCATCGGGCTCACGCTCTACAGCGCCGCCATTGATCGCATCAAAGACTACGGCACGCTCAAGGCCATCGGGGCGACGAACGGCTACGTGGCGCGGCTGATACTGCTACAGGCGCTCCTGTTTGCCCTGGCGGGCTTCCCGATCGGGTACCTACTCATTGAGGCGTTCCGGGCCGGTATTGCCACGGCTGGCACGCTCTTCAGCTTTGGGTGGCCCATCCGGTTTGTGTTTTTTGGGCTCACGCTGTTTATCTGCCTAGGCGGAGCGTTGTTTGCCGTACGCCGAATTGCGGGGGTAGAACCGGCCAGCGTTTTCAGGGGCTAGCGCAGTACTTTTGGGCGTGACCTACGCCCAGTTGCTCGGCCAGATACAGAAAGGGCAGTTCGCGCCGGTGTACTACCTCTTTGGCGAAGAAGGCTACTACCTCGACCAGCTGGAAGCGGCGCTGGAAACGCACGTACTGGCCGGTGCCGAACCGAGCTTCAACCTGGAGATCTTCTACGGGCCCGAGGCCAGTGGCCCTGCCCTGGTGGGCTCGGCCCGCAGCTTCCCGGTCATGGCCCAGCGGCGCCTGGTTCTGGTGCGCGAAGCGCACCGGCTGCGCAAAGATGCCCAGGAGGCCCTGGCGGGGTACCTCGATAGCCCTGTGGCCAGTACAGTACTCGCGTTCGTCCACCGCGAGAAAAAGGGCCTTGATGCCCGCACCGCGTTTGCCCGTAAACTCAAGGCCGTGGGCACGGTCTATGAAGCCAAAGCCCTGTACGAGAACCAGGTGCCGACGGCGGTAGAAGAGCTCCTGGCCACGCGGGGCATCCAGATCGAGCCCCGTGCACTACAGCTGCTGGTGGCCTCGTTGGGCACACGGCTACAGCGCATTGCCATTGAGCTGGACAAGCTAAGCCTACAACTACCCGCTGAGGGCCCGCGCCGCATTACCGAGGCACTGGTGCACGAGCTGGTGGGCATCGACCGCGAATTCAACGTCTTCGAGCTCACACTGCAGTTGGGGCTACGCCAGCGGGCCAAAGCCCACCAAACGGTGCATTACCTACTCCAACAGCCCAAAGCAAACCCCTCTGTGCTTGTCATTGGGCAGCTAGCGAGCTATTACACCAAACTGGCCCTCCTGAAACAGGAGGGTATTAGCGGCGAAAAAGCCATCGCCGACACCTTGGGCATCAACCCCTACTTCGCCAAAGATTATGCCCGGGCGTTGCCACTGCACACCCTACCCCAACTGGCGGCTGCCCTACAGTACATCGCGCAAGCCGACCGTGCGCTAAAGGGCATTACCCCCACCCGCATGGACGAAGCCCACGTACTAAAAACATTAGTTACCCAACTGGTAATCCACTAGAGAAACTAATATTCAGGATAGCTTGGAAGTTTCAAACCTGGATGTACTGTCCGGAACTCCTCCAATGAGATTGATACTTTCGGGACCTCTAGATAGTTTGACTCGAAATAAGAATCTATCGGAGTACCAGAGGTGTATTTTTCAAGTAAAATCGAAAATTCATTTTTAATATTTTCCGGGCATAAATTGGCAATTTTATCGATTTCGGTCCGGCTAGCAAAACCATATTGTTGGAGAATGTGAAGTATGTTCTGCGGCCGCTGAATCAGTGAAGGGCTTGGATACTCAAGCCTTGCGACCAAAGGCTTATAACTACCCGCTTCAGGATAGTAATCCAAATTTGATACCACATTTAAGCCTAACGCTTTTGCTAAGCCAAATTTCACCAATACCATTTTAATAAATCTACGGTGTTTGTACAGTAATGGGTTGCGCCGCGCCGCTTCTAGTGCAGGTGGCTCATCATAGCTCCAAAGTACTAGCGTAGAAGAAAATAATCGGGGGAAAAAAACAACATGAGGAACGAAATGATCAATAAACTCAATGCTACCGAATGTGTTATTATAAACTCTATCAATTTCAAGGTACACAGTCCCGTTCTTCTCAATTACGTTTTCAACGTTCTTATAAACGATCGAGTCATATCCAGGGCCAAAAGCAGCAAGGCTAGTTAGCAGTAACTTTCCATGGTGGTGTACACTTTGATGGGTGTGGGGTGCACCGGGTCGAGGAAACCAGTTGTTCAGCCGGACAGTGTATGTAGGTGTTACTATAACATCTATACCAATATCAGGATACGGGTAAGGATGGAACATGAATTCAGGTGCCCCGAGGTGAGCCGAAAACACCGAATGCAGTGCCTCAATATCCTTCGATAGGTCAACTAGGATAGGGCGAGCAGCAGTGTGCGCCTCTCTGTAAGGGTACCGAGCAAACGTTGCGTCAAGCTTAGTTTTGTAAGGTTCGATCTGCGGTGTGACCATCATACGCTATAAAATTAAACAATTAGGTGAGCTAGGCGTTCACGGTAAACAGGGCTTAAACCGATGTAATTGTGTTCGTCGTTAAACGAATCAACTCGACTTAATGTCTTTTCCCTGTCATTATACAGGAAAATATCATACCCTAGAGAGACAAGGAAGCTGTAAATCTGATGTGCCGAATACCCAAACCCTTTAGCATAAGATTCATTTATCTCAAAAAGTATATTGGGTTTGAACTGAGAAAGTAGCTGAGCCATCCCCTCTAAAGCAAAAAGTTCAGCTCCTTCAACATCTATTTTCACAAAAGACACAGTAGCATTCGCGGGCAATTGATCGAGAAGCTGAGTATCAAGCTTAACAAACTTGCATAAATACTTCTTATGGCGCTTAAATGGATAGGGGTAAATAGCGTTCTTTCTAACAATTTCATTGTCCCGATTCGCAATGTGAGCCAAACCGGTTGCTGGAGCACCAAACCATTGCAGAGGGGCACTGATATGATTCTGAGAATCTGAATTGGATGCACCAAGGTTGTATAGAGATACGTTGGAAATGCGGTAATGTCTCAATACCCGCTGCCCAACTTCAAAGGTGAATGGGAGGGGCTCGTATGCGTATACTTTGCCATTGGGAACCAAGCGAGCCAATAGCACCGAGTAATACATGTAGTTGGCCCCAATATCTATCACTGTATCGGTCGCTTTTACGAGCAATGGCAAAAGCTCAGTCTCAGGTTCATCTACCAGTCTATTATCAATGTTCTTTATCATTGCCTTCGCTTGAAAGTGCTTATAAAGCCGACTTCCTCCAAGGGTAAAAAGAATCGGCTTGGCCAATTCTCTAATAAAATTTTGGTATATCGCCATGTGCAATGGTAATGGTCAAAGGTTGGTGGTGTAAATATAAATCGAATCGTCTGATCGATGGCCTATCTTTCGGAAATACACTGGTTCATCTGCAACAATTCTTCATACCGTTCAAAGGCTAGTAGATGGTGGTCTTTCGTATTGAAAACGGCTTGTCTAAGGTGACAGATTAAAAGAACTTGCCCGCAACCCGTTCCACAAGTGCACGGGGAGAGTTCCAGAACGCCTCCAGTACCAACTGTGCCCCCCGCAGGCGGTTGTTTCCCAGTTTCCACCAGTTGCCCGCCTGGATGAGCAGCATTCGAGCTTGGGCGTACCTACGGAAACTGCCCGAGCCAAACAGGCCATACTCGGCAGCAAGCCGGTACACCAGCCGGTGATCCCGTTCGTTGAGCGGGATGTTGCTGTGCATGTTTTGGCTATGGATGCGGTAGAGGCCCAAGGGTTCGGGCACACGCCCGATTTTGAATTTGGCGGCCACGCGGAAGAAGAACTCCTGGTCAGAGGCCGTCGACAGCTGGGTGCTGAACCCACCCACAACTTTGACCACGTCCCTCCGCAAGAGTGCACTGCTCGGGGCCGGGATCACACAGCCATTCCAGAGCAGCAAATCGCGGAGTACCCAACCCTCTTTCCCCGATTCAATTTTGCCAGTGGGCTCAGAGTGCTCGTCAACAACCCGCATGTCGCAGTGCACCAGGCCCAGGTCGGGGTCGGCCTCAAATCGTGCGAGTTTTCGGGTAAAATTGTCGGGTAATAGCTCATCATCGGCATCTAGGAAGGCTACGTAGCTGCCTTCGGTGTAGGATAAGCCCATGTTACGGGCGTTCGAAACACCACCGTTGGGTATGCTCACCACCCGAAACCGCGCGTCATGGGCTGCAAATGCTTTCGCGACAGACTCGGTGGTGTCGGTAGAACCATCGTTAACGATGACCGCATCCCAGTCAGCAAACGTCTGCCCGAGTAACGAGGCGAGCGTTCGTTCCAAAAACCTCGCCGCATTGTAGGCAGGGATGACAACAGAAATGGTTGGGTGAGCCACGTTGTGATGTTCGGACGGGTAAAGAGGGCTGCTCAGTGGGGGGGTAGCTTGTGGTAGGGGTTTTCGCTCGGGAAAGGGCCACTCCCATACAAGTACGCATAGATCGGATCGGCGATGGCGTAAGAGCGGTATACCTGGGCTATTCCTCGAATCCGGGCTTTTCGTTCGGCTGTGGGCTCCGCTTCAAGAAGGCTAGCCAATTCGACGACGCCATGCTGATACGCCTCCGGAGAAAGACCCTGTAAAATGACACCAAGTTTATGCGCCGTAGCTAGGAAAGAATCGTCGGAGAGTCGGTCTAACAACACCACAGGCAGGCCCATCGCCCAGTACTCAGCGTCTTTGATCGGGGACCCGTACCTACGGCTGGGTACTGCGTGGGTAGCATTTAGCGCAAACGTGGCTTGAGCCAAGTAGTACGGCACCTCTACGTGCGAAGCTGCGTATACACTGTAACCACCCGAAGGGTAGCCTGCCGCCGCCGCCAAACGATGGATCTGCGCTGGCTCGGTAGGGCTAATCAGTAGCGCGTGAAAGGAATCGCCCCAGTGGGTGCGGCACGCTGAAAAAAAGTCAAAAACCTCGCGCTGCCAATACAAGCCCCCAAACTTGCCGAGGTAGACGCCGACAACAGTGTCTGCACTGAACAATCGGTCGGACTGCGAGAATCGGACAGGATCAAAACTTGAGAAATCAACCCCACCTGGCTTAACCGCAACCGTTTTATCGGCCGCACCAAATGCGTTCAACGCATACTGATTCATCCCCGAAGCCGCTGGGATCCAGTAACGTGCTTGGCGGGTACCAAGGCGTTCGAAACAACTACTTAATCTATAGAAGACCGATTTTTTCGTCCATGTTCCCGTTTCAAGCATCGCATCGGCGTGTGGCTCAAAGGAATCAGCAACCAATTGAGTTCGTGTAATCCAACGCACTGGCACGGCCACCAACATGGGTACCAACGTCCAAGTATGGAGTACCGAAACACGGTAGCGTACGACAAGCCAACAGAGAAACAGCCAGGTCTTTGCAAGCCACAGGATACCCCGGAGCGGCGTATTCACATAAGCAGTCGAGTGCCAAATAATACCTTCGGCAAGAAGCTCTTCTTTAATACTCCTTTTTTTTCCTGCAGCGAGCCGTTTCGTACGGCTCTCGTAGGTAAACCAGACAACTGTTGACGTAGACTGTACCTGGGCCCGAATCTTGGATAGGTAGGGCCGCGTGTACGCTGCCGTCAGCCCATCCTCAATAGGCCACGGTGAAATGATCAATACCGAGGAGTTGGAAGGGATACCAGGTGCTGGCACTTCGAAATAATAGTGAATAGGAAGTAAAAATGTTTCAAGCCAAATGTAGCAATCCGTAGACCGGCAAATGACTTCAATCCCCTCGGTCTCCCCAGATTCAGCCACCGATTCTGTAGGCAAGGCGTCTAGAAACCGGTAGTGAGGAAGCTAAACTAGCCCTACCCTAAATACGCTCAACTACCTTCGACAACTGCCACTGCGAGCGTGCCGCCAGGTAGGCCAGTACCGAAACTGCTGCAACAAGTGGCACCCCATAGGCCCACAGGTAGGTTCCCCCTGTCAGTACCTGAATAAGAACTAAACCAACAGCATACACCCCCAACACTAAGTACCATATCGGCAACCTCCCCAGTTGGATCGGGAGGTTCGCCCGCCGCGAAACAGACCGGTACAAGAGCAGGGCCGCACCTAACTGCGCCGCACGAGACAAAATCATTGAAATGGGAGCCCCCCAGAGCCCGATTCTGGGTAGTAGTAGCACATTGGCTACCACTACCACCACACCGCACACCACGTTAAGCCAAACCGTACGCCGTACCTGATCGCGCTGGTAGAAAATGGGCACCGTGTACACGATATACATGTACCGAAACAAAAAGCCGGTTACCAGTATCGTACCAATGGGCAGGGCCAAGGAATACTCTGGCGGGGTAAACAATTGGATAAAGACCGGTAGCGCCAGGAACAGCACCGCTACAAACCCCAATTCGGCGTAGCCCATGCCGCGCAATAGACGACTGATCCGACCCATATCCCGGTTCGCCTCGCCCAGCAATCGGTATACATTAGGTAGTATCGCCCCAACCATTGCCATTAAAAATATTTCACTCGAATGTGCCAGGGTAAAAGCTACCGAGTAAATAGCTACTGATGCCAAATCAAGGTAATTTTCAATTTGAATTCGATCGTACTGAAAATACACAAATGTCAGAATGTTGTAAATAAACATGGGCGCCCCGTACAGAAAGACGGGGCGAAAAAATCGGAAGCTTGCTGTCTTCACGCTCTGCCACCATACCGGCACTGTCAGCACCAGAGATACCATACAAATACCCAAGCAGCGGGCCAGTAGCACCCCAAATGCGCCCTCCTTCAGGTACAAAACCGCAATGAGCTCAAAACCCGTTGAAACCGTAAACTGGGACAGGGAAACTGCCGCAAACCGAACGGGTTTCAATTGGTTGCGTGCATGCAATTGGTGAATGCTTGTAAACAACGAGCCCAATGCGGTAGCATACGCTAGCCGACCGTAGACCCCAAACGAGACCTTGTCTGTAGTAAGCAAAACACCAAATAGCCAAGGGCCCACTAGCTCAAGCAGTACAATCAACGCCCCAGCAAAAACCGTAACGTACACTACCACCGAATGGTAGAACCGCTTAAGATCGTCGCCTTTGTGCTCGAAGAAAAGCCGCGAGAAGGCCGAGTCGAAGCCAAAAGGCAAAACGACCAATAAAATGGCGACAAACGTAGAGGTGATCGAGATGACCCCGTAGTCGTCTTGCTGCAACAGGTTTACGAAGACCGGGAAGATAAACAGCCGTGAAATGGGGTTAAGAAACCCCAGTGCGGTGTAAATAAGCCCGCTCTTCAGTAGTTGGGTGCGCATCACCTTGGGGCCTTCAGCTTACAGCCGGTGTGGGTTAGCTGCCAACCAACTACGCGCTGAAACCACACGCCCATTGCACCAATTACACCCGTATGGGGGGCCGGTCATCCACCTGCCGGGCTAGCCCGCAGTTACCAGCTCTGAGAGCACCACCACTTCGTCATTGAGCACTTCTACCAGCCCCTCGCCAATCGAATACACGACCGGTTGGGGCTCGGCGCCATCAATGCGCACCTTGCCAGGTGCCAGTGCGGCTATCAGGGCGGCGTGACCTGCAAGTACCTGGAACAACCCATCGGTACCCGGCAATTGCACGGCGGTAGCCTCGCCGGTAAACACAGGGCCCTCGGGCGTCAGCACCCGTAGCTGGAACGACTTGGCCATGGGGCTATACGGCTTGAGCTTCTTTCATGAGCTGGGCGCCAGCTTCGATCACTTCTTCGATACCGCCCTTGAACATGAAGGCCTTTTCGGGGTACTGGTCGCACGCCCCGTCCAGAATCATCTGGAAGCCTTTCACGGTGTCTTCGATGGGTACAAACTTGCCCTTGAGGCCCGTAAACTGCTCGGCGACGTGGAAAGGCTGGCTCATGAAACGCTGCACCCGACGGGCACGGTGTACCACGAGCTTGTCTTCGTCCGAGAGCTCGTCCATACCCAGGATGGCAATGATGTCCTGCAGGTCTTTGTACTGCTGTAGGATGCGCTTCACCCGTTGGGTGGTTTCGTAGTGTGCCTGGCCCACGATTTCGGGTTGCAGGATGCGGGAGGTCGAGGTCAGGGGGTCTACCGCTGGGTAAATGCCCAGCTCGGTGATGGCCCGGTTAAGCTCGGTGGTGGCGTCCAAGTGTGCGAAGGTGGTCGCCGGTGCGGGGTCGGTGTAATCGTCAGCCGGTACGTACACCGCCTGGATCGAGGTAATCGAACCCCGAGTGGTCGAGGTAATGCGCTCCTGCATCGCACCCATCTCGGTGCTCAGGGTAGGCTGGTAGCCTACGGCGCTGGGCATCCGGCCCAGGAGCGCCGACATCTCGGAACCTGCCTGGGTAAAGCGGAAGATGTTGTCGATGAAGAACAGTACGTCGCGGCCTTTGGGCTCGCCGGGTGCGTCGCGGAAGTATTCGGCCACCGTCAAACCGGTCAGGGCTACGCGGGCACGGGCGCCGGGGGGCTCGTTCATCTGCCCGAAGACCAGGGCCAGGGTACTTTCAGAGAGTTCGGCGGGGTTCACTTTGTCAAGTGCCCAGTCGCCTTCTTCGAGCGCGTGGCGGAAGCCCTCACCGTAGCGTACTACGTTCGCTTCGATCATCTCGCGCAGAAGGTCGTTGCCTTCGCGGGTACGCTCACCCACCCCAGCGAATACCGACAGGCCCGAGTAGCGCTTGGCGATGTTGTTGATGAGCTCTTGGATAACGACCGTCTTGCCCACACCCGCGCCCCCGAAGAGGCCAATCTTACCCCCTTTCAGGTAGGGCGCCATGAGGTCGATGACCTTGATACCCGTGTAGAGTACCTCGGGCTCGGTGGCCAGCTCGTCGAACTTTGGGGGTTCGCGGTGGATGGGCATATATGCCTCGGCGGGTGGCTGGGGCATGCCGTCGATGGCTTGGCCTACCACATTGAAAAGCCGACCGCGGATGGCCGGGCCGATGGGTACCCGAATGGGGAACCCCTCGTGTACTACGGTCGCGCCCCGTACCAGGCCGTCGGTCGAATCCATGGCAATGGTGCGCACACGGTGCTCACCCAAGTGCTGCTGTACCTCGAGGTACAGCCGACCTTCGGCGCCCCGGTCTACGTATACGGCGTCGAAAATTTGGGGGAGATGGGCATCGGCACCATCGAAATCGACGTCTACTACCGGACCAATGACTTGGGCAATACGGCCAACCGAATGTTGAGTGCCGCCAGGATTCGTACTCATGCGTGCGGTGAACTACTTGAAAGAAGCTGCTTGGAAAAGTTGCGCAAACTACGGCAACCCTGCCACGAAAAACAACGCCGCACCCTGCCCTTTTTTGCGCCCGGGTGCAACCCAACGCCCTTAGGGGATGTCTACACAGGTAGTAACCGTTGTACCTGACTAAAACGCCGTATGGGACGCCTCATTCTGTTTGCAATCGGACTCCTGGTAGTCCTCGGTTTCGTGATCAAGACCTTTGGGTTCTTGCTCAAACTGGCCGTTGTACTTGGGGTCATCTACCTGGTGGTCAAGGCCGTAGAGAAGAAAAAACTTGACAAATAACCCTACCCTATGCGCCGTTTCCTTGAACTCGTGGGGCTGGTAGTGCTGGTCCTACTCGGCTTCCAGCTTGTCTGGGGCGTACTAGGCCCACTCTTGGGCTTCGCGGTAAAGGCCCTGCTCATTGGCGGGGGCATTTACCTGGGCTACCGGCTCTTTCAGGGCATCGAACGCCGGCTGCGGGGCGGCGGTGGCCGCAAGTATTTGCGGTAGGCTAGCTTGGTAAAACCATTTCTTCAGAAGTGTTTCGCCACCTGCGTCAGCTACGGATTGCAAAAACCCAGTGGTTTTTCATTGAAATCACCGCCATTTTTTTAGGTATCACCGGCTCGTACCTATTTGACGAATGGCGCCAAGCTCGTGCCGAACAAAAGCAAGAGCATAAGTATCTGGAGCTCATACTAGCTGACCTACAGGCCGAGGAGGCAACGCTTGCGGATGCTGTTGGCTTTTACCGATTCAGTCGCTCAAGCTGCTTGCAGTTGCTGTCCATTGCTTCATTAGCCCAGCGCCCTGACAGCATCGAAGCCTTAGTTCGAAAGTTTGCCACGTGGCCTACCCAATCGTTTTCGGGATCGACCTTTTCAAGGGATGCCGCTCGCGATGCGCTGAAAAACTCCCGAAACAACGCTTTGATATCCGACCTTCACCAACTCTACGAGTCTTCGTACCCACTGGTGCTGGAGCAGCGTGAAATTTACAAAAGCACTGTCACTGCCTTTATTCAGTTGTTTTCTGCTACCTACCCCAGCTCAAGGCTCATTTATTACCAGGATGGGCAGGACCTTATGCCGTACCACGAAGCCCAGCCAACCAATTACTCGGACTTCCTGAGTGCCTCTTCCTTTCGCAACCAGTTGTACGACATAGGCCTTTTGGCAGCGTTTGCATTACAATCGAGCGAGCTTGCGCTTACACAAAATCGGCGTATTCAATCCGAAATCCTTAAATCTCTACCCAAAGCTCGCAGTTAACGCGCCACGAAGGGCTCGGTGCCATGGCGCAGGGTGCAGGCGATGCGGTTGTCTTCCAGCGGCTGGGTATCGAAGTAGCAGAGCACGTCTTGGCCCAGCACCAGATGGATGTCTTCGGGCAGTTCGCGCTCATCGGCCCGTAGCTCGATGGGCACCGGGGCCAGGATGCCGGGCTGGTCGGGGTCTTGCAGCACGACCGATCCCAGGAGTACCGGTAGGGGGTCGGCTTCGGCCTCTTCCAAGTCGAGGGCCCAGCCCAAAAGCGTCAGGATGGCAGTGGTGGTGGCGCTTTCTAGCACATCGGGGCGCAACCAGGCGGTGATGGGCGCCAGTTTTAGGGCAACATCGGCCTCGGTTTTTAGCTGGTCGGCCAGGCGGTGTGGGGGCGGGCCCAGAAACACCTCTACGACGGGGTACTCGCCCCGCCAGGCCAGAACCGGCACGTTGAAGCAAGGTTCCATGCGGCTAAAGTTGCAGCCTAAACTTACGTTTGAATCACACCGGGGTTGAAGGGCGGCACCACGGGGTTCTGGTTCGCCATTTCGATGCCGCGCGAGATAATCCGCCGGGTATCGCGGGGGTCTACAATGCCATCTACCCACAGCCGGGCAGCCGCGTAGTAGGGGGTGGTTTGGCGCTCGTAGCGCTCGGTGATCTCGGCCAGCAGGCGGGCTTCTTCGGCGGGGTCGATCTTCGTACCCTTCTTTTCAAGCGAGGCCACCTGAATCTGCAGCAGCGTTTTGGCAGCCTGCATCCCACCCATGACGGCAATTTTGGCCGTCGGCCAGGCATAGATCAGCCGGGGGTCGTAGGCCTTGCCGCACATGGCGTAGTTGCCCGCGCCGTAGCTGTTGCCCACCACGAAGCTGAACTTGGGGACCGTGCTGTTGCTCACGGCGTTCACCATCTTGGCCCCGTCCTTGATAATGCCGCCCTGCTCGCTGCGGGAGCCGACCATGAAGCCCGTTACGTCGTGCAGGAACACCAGCGGAATGCGCTTCTGGTTGCAGTTCAAGATGAAGCGCGCGGCCTTGTCGGCGCTGTCGGAATAAATAACGCCCCCAAACTGCATCTCGGTGCCCCTGGGCGTACGGGCCTTGGCCACCAGCCGCTGGTTGGCCACGATACCCACGGCCCAACCGTCGATGCGGGCGTAGGCCGTAACGATGGTCTTGCCGTACTCGGCCTTGTACTCGTCGACCGAGCCCGCGTCTACCAGGCATTCCAGAATCTGGTGGGTGTCGTAGGTCTGGGTCCGGGCTTCGGGCAGCACCTCAAAGAGCTCGTCCACCGGCCGTGCAGGCGCTACGGGCGCAACCCGATCGAAGCCCGCCGTGGGCGTGTGGCCCAGCTTGCCCACCAGGCTGCGCAGGCGGGCCAGGGCCTCGTGGTCGTCTTTGCAGATGTAGTCGGTGACGCCCGACACCTCGCTGTGGGTGCGGGCCCCGCCCAAGGTTTCAATGTCTACATCCTCTCCGATGGCGCTCTTGACCAGGTACGGCCCAGCCAGGAACACCGAGCCCGTGCCTTCTACAATCAGCGCCTCGTCGCTCATGATGGGCAGGTAGGCACCGCCCGCCACACAGGGGCCCATGATGGCCGCCAGCTGAGGGATGCCCCGGCTGCTGAGGATGGCGTTGTTGCGGAAAATGCGCCCGAAGTGCTCTTTGTCGGGGAAAATCTCGTCCTGCATGGGCAAGAAAACCCCCGCCGAATCGACCAAGTACACAATGGGCAGGTGATTCTCAAGGGCAATCTCCTGGGCCCTAAGGTTCTTCTTGCCCGTCATCGGGAACCAGGCGCCGGCCTTTACCGTGGCATCGTTGGCCACCACCACGCACAGCCGGCCACTTACCCGCCCAATCCCCACCACGACCCCGGCGCCGGGGCAGCCGCCCTCCTCGGGGTACATCCCGTCGGCGGCCAAGGCCCCGACCTCGACAAAGTCGGCGGGGTCGTCCAGCAGTACGGCAATGCGTTCGCGGGCCGTGAGCTTGCCCTTGGCCTTGTGCCGCTCGATGAGCTTGGGGCCGCCGCCCAGGTGCACCGCGCCCAGCTTGGCGGCCAGTTCCTCGAGCAGTTGGTGGTGAAACGTAGCGCGGGGGCTACGTGCGGTGGCCTCGGCGGCGTGCGACTTCACGCTGGCGCCGGTGGCCCTGGGTCGGTCTGACATGTACGAAAGATGGGGCTACACGAGCTTGTGCCAAAACTACACAGACCCAAGCCCCACCCAACGGGCCAAAAAAGTTGGTGCCGGTGCAACCCGGTGCTGCTTAAGGTCTCTTTGCAAACGTGATAACAGCTTAACCTTTCCCAACTATGCTACAGCTGAATAGCTTTTTGTTAAGTGCCTTGCTGATGTGCACGTGCCTAGGCGCGTTTGCACAGGAAACCACCCCCCCGGCTGAAAGCACGCCAAACCGCGACCCCAGCCCCTACGGAACCTCATACTTCCTTTCCCATTCGGCATTTCAATTGCCAAAGGGCCGATTTGAGTACAGCAACCGAATGCTGTTGCGCAACAGCCTGACCTACGGCATCACGAGCAACATCTCTATAACCGGAGGCTTTGACCTACAGTCTATCTTCATAGAAGAAAAACAGTTTTGGGTAAATCTTAAAGCCAGTACGCAGCTAGCAAAGAACTTGCGTGTTGGGGTTTCAGGCACTTCACTGTCTACAAGTCTCTTTACCCCTCAATTCATTGAAAACATGGCTTACATTGAGGGGGACTATGTGAATAGAGATGACTTTTTTGACAGGCCCAAGCATTACAACTACGTAGAGGCGTTTACCACCTTTGGCTCGATCCAAAAAAATATTAGCGTGGGTGTGGGTTTTGCCGAAAGTTCTGGCATCGTTTCGCATCCTGTGCTAACACTAGGTGCGGTTTACCCGGTAAGCCCGCGCGTGTCGCTGATGCTTGACGGAAAAATTGGCAACCAGAGCGAACGGTATTCTTCTGACAACACCACCTTCTTGCAGCTAAACCAGAGTATCACCGGCGGCATACGGATTGCTGGCAGGGCGCATGTCTTCGAACTCGGGGCAACGTTTTTCGACCGCTCTGGAAACAACGGATTTGTCCTGCCCTACTTCGCCTTCCGAAAACAGTTCTAGCGTATTGCAAGAAATGCGTATATTTGCAGCCCGAAACGAGGCACAGGTACTATGAAAGCAAACATCCACCCCACCTACCGCACGGTCGTCTTCAAAGACATCTCCAACGACTTTGCCTGGCTGGGCAAAAGCACCATCAAAACCCGCGAAACCACTACCTGGGAAGACGGGCAGGAGTACCCGCTGGTTAAGCTCGAGATCACGAGCGCCAGCCACCCGTTTTACACCGGCAAGCAGAAGTTTGTCGACACCGCCGGTCGTGTCGATAAGTTCATGCAGCGCTACGGCAAGAAGAAGTAGCGCTCCCAGCCAACGCCCGCAAAAATGACGTAAGCCCTACCCACGTGGTAGGGCTTTTTCGTGCATTTTGGGGGTGCCATGCGCAGCCCGCTGTCCGCTCTGGTCCTGTTTGGGTGCCTATGGGCTAGCGGCACACGGGCAGTGGCCCAGTGGCTTGAAACCGGCAGTGCCAGCGCCGCTGCATTGGCGGGCGCAACCGCCGCCGCGCCACCCGGGGCCTGGCAGGCACAGGGCAATCCCGCCGGTCTAGCGGGATTGGCAGGCCCTGCCGTGGGGCTTGGCCTACAAGAGACCTACCTCCTGCCCGAACTTAACCCCGTCTACCTAGCCGTGGCGCTGCCCTACCGGGGCCGACATGGGCTAGGGCTGGCCCTGCGCACAGTGGGGGTAGCGGGTTACCGCGAAACCCTGGCCGGGCTTGCGGCGGCCAGCCAATGGGGGCCATTGGCGCTGGGGGCCCGGGTTTCGGTACTCGTGGGGGCGTTTGCCGAATTCGGCACCCAAACAGCCCTGCTGTGGGATGCTGGGGCGCAGTGGCGGCTCGATTCCACCCTTACCCTCGGGGCCTGGGTGGCCAACGCCACCGCCAGCCGCTACCCAGCCACGGCCCCAGATGTGCCGCTGCCCAGCCAAGTGGCGCTGGGGCTGCGCTACACCCCCACCCCACGGCTAGAGGTGCTGGGCGAGGCCGCGGCGCAACCCCGGCTCCCGGTACAGCTCCGCCTGGCGGTAGAGCTTGCCCCCACACCTCGGGCGCGTTTCCAAGTAGGCCTGCAAGCACAACCCACCCTCGTGGCCGTGGGGGCCGCCCTGAACCTGGGGCCACTCTGGCTGCAACTGGCCGCGCGGTACGACCCCGTGCTGGGCCCTACGCCAGGCCTATCGCTCGAACGCACCTTTCTGCGCACGCCATGATCCGCCCCGCAACCACCCCCGCCCGGCGGCTACTGGCGTTGGCACTGCTAGCGACCGCCTGGGCGGCACAGGCCCAGACCAAACTACCCCCCGACGACCCCAGCCTGTACTTTGAAGACGCCACCCGCGCAGGCGACCTAGAACCCGAGGCCGACTACACCCTGCTCGATACCGGGGCCCTACCCCACCGGCGGCTCAACCTGAACCGGGCCAACCGCTGGCAGCTGCTCACCGTGCCGGGCATGACCCCCACCCTGGCCGATACACTACTGGGCTACCGCGCCCAGTTGGGGCCCATCCTCGCGCTGCAGGAGCTGCAGACCCTGCCCGGTGTTACCCCAGCGCACCTGGCCCTGTGGGCGGACTGGCTCTCGGTGGCGCCGGGCCGAGGTTCGCCCTTTCCTTGGGCCACCTGGCAGCAGGGTTCCCTCGAGGCAATCGGGCGCGTCGAAACCACCTTGCCTGCCGCCGCCGGGTACACCGATGGCAGCTACGCGGGTGCCAACCGACGGGTGTACCTACGCAGCCGGTACCAGCTCGCCGACCGGCTAACCGTTGGGCTGGTCGGCGAAACCGACCCC
>JANRLA010000151.1:0-3551 GCA_033763015.1 Bacteroidia bacterium | reverse complement strand
GTCGAGGACAAAGCCCTTGCGCGCCTCACCCAAAGTGTGGCCACGACCCTGAACCTAGGTAAGGGCTCTCTGCTGGCCCTGGCAATGGACGCCGAATTGGCCGAGCCCGTCTGGTTTACGCGCTTCCTCATGGACCCCGTGACGGGTATCAGCTACGACGAGCCCGCACCCAACAACTTCAGCTTCAACTCGCCCTACGGGGCTTGCCCCACCTGCAGCGGCCTGGGCCGCGTATTGAACTTGAACCCCGAGTCTACGGTACCCCACCCCGAACGCTCGATCCTCAAAGGTGCCCTGGCCCCGCTCGAAGACACCCACATGGGCCCGCTCGAGGAGGCCGTCCGCAGTGCCTTTAAGGCTGCCAAGCAGAAGACAAGCACGCCCTGGCAAGATCTGCCCGAGGAGTTTAGAAACCTGCTGCTCACCGGCGACCCCGAGCTATCGGCCAGCCAGCTCGACCGCATCGAGATTGACCAGACGCACATTTCGGGCCGTTTCGTGGGCCTTGCGGCGTACCTGCGCACCCGGTTCTTGCACACCGGCAGCGACCAGGTGCGCGCCACAGCCGAGCAATACCTGCAGGAGGACGTGTGCCCCACCTGTAACGGTGCCCGCCTGAAACAGGAGAGCCTTTTCTTCCGCATTGACGGCCAGAACATTAGCCAACTCGCCCGGCTCGACCTCGATGCCCTGTTGGCGTGGTTCGAGGGGATCGAAGACCGACTGAGCGACCGCCAACGGCTCATCGCCGCCGAGCTGCTGAAAGAAATCCGCAAGCGCCTAGGCTTTCTGCTCGATGTGGGCCTGGGCTACCTGAGCCTTGATCGGCCCGCGAGGTCGCTCTCCGGCGGCGAGGCCCAGCGTATCCGACTGGCCACCCAGATTGGCAGCCAGCTCATGGGTGTGCTCTACATCCTCGATGAGCCGAGTATCGGGCTTCACCAGCGCGACAACCAGCGGCTCATCCGCTCGCTGCACAACCTGCGCGACCTGGGCAACACCGTGCTGGTCGTCGAACACGACAAGGACATGATGCTTGCCAGCGACTATCTGGTCGATATCGGGCCTGGGGCGGGCTTTCACGGTGGCCGCGTGGTGGCAGAAGGCCCCCCTGCCCAGTTTCTACTGCAGGCGTCGGTAACGGCCGAGTACCTCGATGGGCGGCGGCGCATACCCATCCCCGCCCAGCGCCGCAAACCCGGCAAGGCCAAGCTGACCCTCAAGGGCTGCACGGGCCACAACCTCAAGCATGTAACGCTAGAAGTGCCCCTGGGGCTCTTTGTGTGCGTAAGCGGGGTGAGCGGCTCGGGCAAAAGCAGCCTGATTAACCAGACGCTCTTTCCGCTGCTGCACCAACACGCATTTGGCTTCAAGCGGGCTACGCTGCCCTACGAAAGCGTGAAGGGCCTCGAGCACCTAGACAAGGTCATTGAGATTGACCAGAAGCCCATTGGGCGCACGCCCCGCAGCAACCCGGCCACCTACACGGGCCTCTTCACCTTCATCCGCGAGCTCTTTACCGAGCTGCCCGAGAGCAAGATCCGGGGCTACCAGCCGGGCCGGTTCTCATTCAACGTCAAGGGTGGGCGGTGCGAAACCTGCGGCGGGGCCGGGCTACAAACCCTGGAAATGAACTTCCTGCCCGATGTGTACGTGACCTGCCCCACCTGCCGGGGCAAGCGTTACAACCGCGAAACGCTCGAGGTGCGCTACAAGGGCCGTTCCATCGCCGATGTGCTCAACATGACCGTGGAAGATGCGCTGGGCTTTTTCGAGGCCCTGCCGCGCATCTGCCAGAAAATCCAGGCGCTCTACGACGTGGGGCTGGGCTACATCCAGCTGGGCCAGGCGGCCACGACCCTAAGCGGCGGCGAGGCCCAGCGCATGAAAATTGCTACCGAGCTGAGCAAGCGCGACACTGGCCGCACGTTTTACATCCTCGACGAGCCCACCACGGGCCTGCATTTCCAGGACATCGAGAAGCTGCTTCAGGTGCTGAACCTCCTCGTCGAAAAAGGCAATACCGTACTGGTCATCGAGCACAACCTCGATGTAATTGCCTACGCCGACTGGGTCATCGATCTTGGGCCAGAAGGCGGCAGCGGCGGCGGCGAGATCATTGCCACCGGGCCGCCCGAGGTCGTCGCTGGGGTGAAACGCAGCCACACGGGCCGCTTTTTGAAAACCGAACTGGGGCTGGCGTAGCCTGGCCTAGTCTAGTTCGCCGAGTAGTTGGGCGCCTCGCGGGTGATGTGCACATCGTGGGCGTGGCTCTCGCGCAGGCCCGCACTGGTAATGCGTACGAACTGGGCCTTCTTTAGCTCGGCCAGGTTGCGGCTGCCGGTGTAGCCCATGCCGGCCCTAAGGCCGCCCACGAGCTGGTACACCACCTCGCCAACCTTGCCTTTGTAGGGTACGCGGCCCACGATCCCCTCGGGTACCAGCTTTTTGATGTCATCTTCCACGTCCTGGAAGTAGCGGTCTTTCGAGCCATCGGTCATGGCCTCTACGCTGCCCATGCCGCGGTACGACTTGAACTTGCGCCCTTCGTACAGGATCGTTTCGCCGGGGCTCTCGTCGGTGCCAGCAAAGAGGTTGCCCGCCATGATGCTATCGGCACCCCCGGCCAGCGCCTTAACCAGGTCGCCGCTGTACTTGATGCCGCCGTCGGCAATGAGGGGGATGCCCCGCGTGCGGCAGGCTTTGGCGGCTTCCATCACGGCCGTGAGCTGGGGCACGCCTACACCGGCCACCACGCGGGTGGTGCAGATGCTGCCCGGGCCCACGCCCACTTTCACGCACGAGGCCCCGGCGTCGATGAGCGCCTCGGCGCCGCTGGCGGTGGCTACGTTGCCAGCGATAAGCTGCAGGTCGGGGTAGGCCTGGCGGATGCGACGTACCGTGTTGAGTACACCTTGGCTGTGGCCGTGGGCGGTATCGATGGCAATGACGTCGGTACCGGCTTTGAGCAGTACCTCAATGCGCTCGGTTACGTCGGGCGTTACGCCCACTGCAGCCCCAACGCGCAGGCGGCCCAGGTGGTCTTTGCAGGCGTTGGGGAAGTCTTTGCGCTTCAGAATGTCCTTGTACGTAATGAGGCCCACCAGGCGGTTGTCTTTGTCAACCACCGGCAGTTTTTCGATTTTGTACTGCTTGAGCACTTCCTCGGCGGCCTCTAGGCTCGTGCCCTCAGGTACGGTAATGAGCCGCTCGTGGGTCATTACCTCGCGGATGGGCTGGCCGTTGGGGTGCAGGAACCGGATGTCGCGGTTGGTGAGGATGCCAGCCAGTTTGCCCCCGCCATCGGTGATGGGCACCCCCCCAATGCGGTGCTCCGACATGAGCCGGAAGGCGGTTTCGAGCGTGTCGTCGGCCTTCAGCGTCAGGGGGTCTACAATAAGGCCCGATACGTAGCGCTTCACGCGCCGCACCTGTTCGGCCTGTACGCTCAGGGGCATGTTTTTGTGCAGGATGCCCAGCCCCCCCTCCGAGGCCAGGGCGATGGCCAGTTCGTACTCGGTCACCGTATCCATGGCCGCCGACACCACCGG
>JANRLA010000150.1:0-3584 GCA_033763015.1 Bacteroidia bacterium | reverse complement strand
GTTGACCAGGTTGATGTCGGCCGTCAAGTCGCCCACGGCGTAAACGTTGGGGATGCTCGTTACCACGTCGTCTACCACCACGTCGCCCCGTTTGCCGAATTGGAGGCCCAATTCTTCGAGCCCGATACCGTCGGTGTTGGTCACCCGCCCTACCGATACCAGCCCCTTCTCGGCGTAATAGGTCTGCACCTTGCCGTTGGTGTAGCGCAGGATATACTTCACCCGGTCGCCCTCGATGGTCATGCTTTCCAGCGAGGCGTTGCGGTGGATGGTTACGCCGCTGGCCTCGAGGTTCTGGGCCACGGTAGTGGCCACGTCGTTGTCCTCGAAGGGCAGAATACGGTCGGCCTTGTCGATGAGGAACACCCGCGTCTTGCCGAAGTTGGCGAAGATGGTGGCGAACTCACAGCCAATGACCCCCGCCCCCAGGATGACCAGGCTTTCGGGGAAGTCTTCGAAGCTGGCGATGCCGTCGGAAGTGACAATGATTTTTTCGTCGATCGGGATGTCGGGCAGCGTCCGGGGGCGGCTACCGGTAGCCAGAATGATGTTTTCGGCCCAGATGGTTTCGCTGCCCATCTCGGTTTCGATTTCCACCTCGTGGTTGGTGCGCAGCACACCCTTGCCTTTGGCCAGGTGGAAGCGGCCGGTGCAGTACTTGGCCTCAAACTCGCGCAGTTGGAATTCCAACTGCCACTTGCGCTCCTCTACGGCATTGCCCATTACGCGGACGATGTCGCGGTAGTCGGTGCGGTACTCTTTGACCTTGAAGCCCCGGTCAATGATGTTCAGCTTGCGGAAGTCGCGCGAGAGCTCCCAGAGCGTTTTGCTGGACAGGGCACCGTGGTACACGCCAGCACCTCCGATACGATTTTTTTCGATCAAGATGGTCTTTAGCCCAAAATCGAGTGCACGAATGCAGGCCGCATAGCCCGAAGGGCCCGCGCCTAGGATACAGACATCGTATTTTTCCATAGTGTAGTACGCCCCGCTGGGGCCGCTTAAAGCTACAACCCGAATCGTTCGGTTACCGGCTCAGGAGCTTGAAAGCAATCTGTATGCCTCGGTTTTGGCCATAGGCCAACTGAATCCAAAGCCGGGCCAGCCCTTCAAGCAGTTCGGCCTGGTCTAGCCCCCCCACGTCTACGCTGGTAAAGCCCGCCTCGCCGGCCAGGGCCATCGTCACCTCTTTGGCCACGGGGTCGTCGCCGCATACGTAGGTATCGATGGCGATGCCCCCGTAGTTGGGGTTGGCCAGGTTGTCGGCGCCAGTACTATTGAAGGCCTTCACGAGCTTGGCCTGAGGTGCCCAATCGGCAAGCGCCTGGGCGCCGCTTCGGTACCCGGCGGGGGGTGCCGGCAGGGCGTTGGTTGCGTCGATAAGAATCTGGCCCGGGCAGCCGCCCACGGCTTCTAGCACCTCTTTGGCTACGGCAAACGGGGTCGCTAGCAGGACCACGTTTGCGCCCGTGGTGGCGCCAGCCAAGGGGCGAAACTGCACGTTGGGGATGCCCTGCTGGCGCAGGTTTTCTACCGACGGGCTTTCGGGGTCGTGCACGGCAAAAGTCACCTGGTGCCCGCTAAAGGCCCATTTCCGGCCCAGCGAACCCCCAATCCGACCCGCCCCTAAAACCGTGATTTGCATGCGCTTGGGTTGTTGGCAATTGCCAAAGTACGGGTTAGCGGGCTACTTCGTTAGCCCAATTTCGGCCAGCCGCTCGTGCAGGTAGGCCCCGGCGGTGATTGGGGTGTAGGCCGGTGCCTGGCCAGCGGGTATGCACTCGGGCAGGCAGGTAAGGTCCATATCGGCTACTGGGTGCAAGAAAAAGGGTATCGAGTAGCGCGAGGTGCCCATGCGTTCGCGGGGCGGGTTTACCACGCGGTGGGTGGTGCTTTTCAGGCGGTTGTTCGTCAGGCGCTGCAGCATGTCGCCCACGTTGACCACGATACAGTCGGGCAAGGCGGTAATGGGTATCCACTGCCCATCGCGCCGCAGCACCTGTAGCCCATCGGCGCTCGCGCCCATGAGTAAGGTGATGAGGTTGATGTCTTCGTGCTCGGCGGCCCGCACGGCATCAGGTGGAACGCTGTCGGGGTCTTCGATGGGGAAGTAGTGAATGGGCCGCAGGATGCTGTTGCCACCCCGCACCCTTGGCTCAAAGTAGCCTTCATCGATCCCTAGGTACAGGGCCAGGGCCCGCAATACGGCTTGGCCGGTAGCCTCCAGTTGGCGGTAGGCTGCCAGCGTGGCGGCTTCAAAGCCCGGCACTTCGGTCGGGAAGACGTTGGCTGGGTAGGTGCCCGGCTCGGCGCCCGAGGGGGGCTCGGGCTGGCCCACGTGGTAGAACTCTTTCAAATCGCCGACCGACCGGCCCTTGGCGTGCTCTTTCCCTTTGCCCGTGTAGCCGCGCTGGCCCGCAATGCCGGGCACCTCGTAGCGCAGCTTGGTGGCCTCGGGTAGGGCAAAAAAGGTTTCGACTGCCCGGTAGAGCTCCTGCTCCAGCGCAGGGCTCAGGCCGTGGTGCTTGAGCGCTACGAACCCAATTTCCTGGTAGGCGTGCCCCAGCTGGGCCACAAAGTGGTTGCGCTCGTCGGGGCTGCCGGCCGTAAACAGGGCCAGGTCTAGGGTTGGGATCTGGTCGTACATCGTGCTAGGGTGCAGTGCCTCCAAACTACACGCGAAACCCCGATGCCGCAGCCGCACCCCACGCCTTTTTTCGGCGGGGTTTTTGCTGGTAACACGGGGTTAAATCCGCTATTTTGCCTACGGGTGTGTAGTGGGCTCTTGCCCCTGCGCGCCCGCACTTGCAACCGACCCATTGCCTGCCCGTGACCCACGTGTACGCCCCCACTGCCACCCCATCTGCCATGTTGTTCCGCTCATTCGGCCACACGCTACGTGTAGCTACCCTCGCTGCTGCCCTCTTGGGGTGCCTTGCCCTGGGGGCACTTGCCCAAACCGGCATCGGTACCACAACCCCCAGCGCCCAGGCCATACTCGACCTGAGGGCCACCGACCGGGGCCTGCTCGTGCCGCGGCTAACCACCGCGCAGCGCACCGCCCTAGCCACCACGCTCACGCCGCTGAACAACCCCCTGAACGAGGGGATGATCGTGTACGATACCGATCTGGACCAACACTTCGCCTGGAACGAGACCACCAACGCCTGGCAGTCGTTGGCCGGTAGCGCGTTGCCAGCCTTGGCCGACGGTACCGTGCCGCGCTACAACGGGGGTACGCTGGTGGTAGGTTCACTCTTCGACAACGGCTCGGGTGCATCGTCTACGTTTGGCGGTGCTTCGCCGGCGTTTACGGGCCGCAATACCGCCAATGCCGCGTCCATTTCGGCCCAAAAGACCAGCGGCACGGGTGTAGCCCTTGAGGTGATCAACAACGTGGGTGGCGATGCCATTTTTGTACAAAGTGGCGCCGTAAACCTCAACCCCTTCAACAGTGCCGGGGCCAAGGTGGTGTACACCCCCACCAACTCGGGCGTTGTAACGGCTGTAACACCTGGGGCGAACGGGCAAGTGCTCAAGCTGGTGGGCGGGGTGCCCACCTGGGATACCGATGCCACCGGCAG
>JANRLA010000149.1:0-8189 GCA_033763015.1 Bacteroidia bacterium | reverse complement strand
TAGTAATTCTCGTAGGTCGTTTCGGCCTCGCCCCCAATCGTGCCACCGGCCTCGGTTTGGGCCATGGCCCAAAGGGTTGGCAGTAGCAGTAGGCACAGGGCTAACAACCCGTGGCGAAAGGTGGCGCGCTGAAACATGTGTCGTGCGATAGGATTTAGCCGCAAAATACCGACAAAACCTACAAGCAAACGGCAAGAACCCAGCACAAAGAATTACTCCATGCACAGGGTGGGTGCCAGTTGTTGCAAATTCTACAGCCACAACGCTGAGGGGCATGGGTGCGCTCCACCCAGGGCCAACTCAGAATGGGTCTATTGTACAAAGACCCGCAACAGGTCGGGGTACTGGGCCCTGAGGGGCGTAAGAATACCCTTTTCGACGGTCTCGGGGGCGTAGGGGCAGCCCCGGCATGCCCCCAGGGCTTCGAGCGTGAGCTCGGTGCCCCGGTCTTCGAGCAGGTACAGGCCACCACCGTCGTGGTGGGTGGCAGGTAAAATGCGGGTGCGGAAAAACTCGGCCCGGCCCGAGACCTCGCCCTGCAGCCGGTTGGGCGGTGGCAGCGCCGGGAGCCCCTGGGTCGGCCAGTGGGTCAGGGCCAGGTTGCGCAGCTCGGCGCCCACCAGCTGGGCCTCGGTGCCTGGCATAAAGAGTAGGGTAAGAAACCCCTCGGCCAGGTACAGCCCCTCGAGCGCCGGGTAGGTAAAGAGCGCCTCTAGCAGGGGGTAGCCCGCTACCAGGTGGGCGTCATCGGCCCAGAACGCACCGCTGGGGTAGCTGCCGGGGGGTAGCTGTAGCTTCAGGGCGCGGGGGTTGGGGGTGGCCACCAAGACCAGGTCGGGCAGAAAGTCGTCCACGGGGCAAAACTAGTTGCGGCGTAGCAGCCTGGCGACACGTTGCAGGGCCGCCTGGTTCTCGGGGTTGTCTATGGCCTCGCCGATGTCGCGCTTTTCGCGGGCCGTGAGGTGAAAGTTGAGCGCCGCCCCGCTGAAGGACGGGTGTGGGATGTACTGCAAATCGAGCACCTCGAAGGGGCACGACAGCCAGGTACTGGCGTGGGCCAAGAGGTCGTCGTTCTGAAAGTCGCGGCTTTCAGAAAGCGAGTTGTACGTGCTGCCAAACACCGAGAGGGCCCGCTGCACCGGGCTGGGGTCGGGTAGCGAAAGGTCCTGTTGCACCCGGCGGGTATCGCGCACTTGTACGATGAGCACCCCGCTGGTGTTGCGCGAAATCCAGTCGCGGAAGGTGAACAGGAACCGTACCGCGAGCGTGGTGCCAAAATTGTCGATCACCCCGGCATCCAGCACCTCGGTCCGTGGGTCGGTCGGCAATTCGGCAAAGGGCAGCACGTAGGGGAACGAGGCGTTCATGCGCAGTAGGCTCGTAAAACGTAGGGCATCGGCCTGCGCTGGGCCCACCAACCGCCGCAACTCTACGGCTGGCAGCTCGTTGGTGTAGAGCGGCCCCAGGCCCAAGGGTGCGCAGAGGTAGCTGGCGGGCAGCTCGGCTACCAGCAGTTGCCGCCCGTCGTTGACAATGGCCGGGCTGAAGGCCATCATGGGCAACCGCCCCGCGGCCACGAGGGTGCGGTAGTCGGCCTGGCGCCGCCCGGCAAACGCGCCGGTATTGGCGATAAGCTGTTCTTCGAAGGCGTAGCCGCGGTCGCGGGTGTAGGGCTGGCCGGCCCAGGTGTAGGTGCCCGTGGGGCTGAAGAGGTTAATGAGCCCGAAAAAGACCAGCCGGTTGAACAGGTCGCGGCTGATACGTTCTTGCTGCTCGACCCCGTGCGGGGCGGCAAAGGCGCTATCGGTGAGCGCCCGGTAGTGCAGCTCGCGCCAGTAGCCCGCGCCAATCATGCCCCCAGAGGCGCCGGTGATGAGGCGCAGGTGCCGCTGGAACTGCCCCTGGGTGGCCGAATCGAGGGCCTGTAGGGCGGTTACTGTCCACCGCGCGGCCCGCAGGCCGCCACCCGAAGTTGTGAGCAGCACCAGCCGGGGCTTGGTGCCGGGCTCGGGGCTTACCTCGTGGCGCCAGCGCTCGAGCGCTTGTAGGGTGGCAATGCGGTCTATGGCCACGGTATCGGGGCCTGCCAGGTTGCTTAGCCGGGTGTGGGTGTAGGGCGCGGGGGGGGCCTGGTAGTCGAGCCCAAACACTGGGTGGGTGCCTGCCCGATCGGTGGGCTGGTTCAGGTACCAGGCCCCCAGCACCAACAGGGCCACCAGCGCCAGCCCCAGCTGCCGAAACCAGTAGCTGATGGCCCCCACCACCATCATGAGCAGCGACAAGAAGATAAGCATACTGGCTGCGGCGGGCAGGTGGTACCGCGGGTTGTCGTAATCGAGCCCCACGATTACCAGCGCCACCAGGTAGAAGGCCATCACCGCCAGCGCCACCCCGTGGTGGCGGGCCAGCAGCCGCTGGTGGTTTAGGGTGCTGCCCCGGAAGGTGTTGATGGCACGCTGGAGCCCAAAGCGCAGCGTTACGTACCACTCCACCCGCAGGGTGCGCTCTTCGGTCAGGGCAATGCGCCGCACAAGCCGGGGGGCCGCTCCGCGCAGGCTCTCGGTCACGCGGTCGGTTAACCGCCGGGTAAAGCCCCGCGCCAGTAACCAGAAATACACGGTACTAAAGCCCAGCACCAGCATCTGCCCGGCAAAGAGGGCCGTCAGCCAGCCGGTGATTTCCCACGCCGTGGGCGCATTGTGCCGCAGGTGAAAGCGGACAAACCCACTGATGTACAGCCCCACAAACAGCAGCGGCAATAGGCTGTTGTTCAGGGCAAAGAGCCGAAAGGGCCGCCGCTGGTATACGATGAACAGAAACCGGTAGCCATCCAGAATAAAGCACGCCAGCTGGTACGCCAGTACGAACAGCCCAAAGCCCAGGCCCACCAGAAACATGCTCAGGGCCCCGAACTGGTTGTGGTACTCGGGTTCAAGGAACAGGGCCGGCCCCCCGAACCCGCTCAGCAGGTTGTCGGTCACCACCAGGTAGATGAACAGCCAAAACACCAAAAGCCCCTTGTGGTGGCTCAGCTGGCTGCGCAGCAGCTGCAGGGGCATACTTAGAACGACCCCACGCAGCAATTTGACGGTTCGTCGGAGCATGGCTACCCCGGCGAAGGTAACGCGTAGGGCTTGCCGAGGCTTCGCTAGGGCTTCTGGGGTGGGCAGCAGCCGCCGGTAAAGCGCACCGTTTCGGCTAGGTGCAGCAGGTCGGCTTTCAAAAACTCGATGACCGGCGCCAGCGAATCGTTCTTGGCCGCTGTCTTGAAGTAGAAACTGGCCATCAGCGCGTTGTTCAGGCTGTCGGAGAGGTACAGCTGGGCCGAGGTCGGCACGGCCCCCCACAGTTCGAACAACACACCGTTGCCCCCCGGCCACTGGTGGGGCGTATCGCGGATGTTGGTCGCCTTCTGGCTGTGCTTGTACACCACCTTGCGGTAGTCTTCAAAACTCTGGATGCGGTCGGCGTGGTCGCGGGCAAAGTCGCGGTCGGTCAGGTGCCAGTAGGCATTGAACTGCGGAAAGAAGATGTCTACGAAGCACGAGTCCCGTCGCGTAGTGGGCTGCACCACGGCGTAGGTAGGGTACTCAAAACTGAAACTGCACCCGGGCCGCTCGTACCGCTGGTAGCTCCGCGCCGGGAACTCAATGCGGTGGTACCCATAGGGCCGGGGGTAGGGTGTGGGTGCGCACGCCACCACCAGGCCCGTCAGCACCAGCACGCTGAGCCGCCGCATCAACCTGCGCATCAGCCCAGGCGTTGGCGTTTGGCCTCGTACAGCGCGACCCCTGCGGCGACCGATACGTTGAGCGAACCGATTTGCCCCCCCATCGGGATGGCCATCTGGGCACTGCACAGCTTAAGCACGCTGGCCTGGATGCCTTCGCTTTCGTCGCCCAACAGCAGGCACGTGGGCTGTGTGAGGTCGGCGCTGGGCAGTAGCGTATCGGCCTTTTCGGTGAGCGCCACCACAGCAACCCCCAGGGCTTCCAGTTCGGCGATGGCTTGCTTGACCGTAGGCGTTCGGCAAACGGCCAAGTGGTGCAAGGCCCCTGCGCTCGTTTTCACTGCGTCGGCGCCGAGCCGGGCCGAGCCCTGCGCAGGTACCACCAGCGCGTGGCCCCCCAGTACCTCGATGCTGCGGGCAATGGCGCCAACGTTGCGCACGTCGGTCACGCCGTCTAGCAGTACCACCAGTGGCACTTCGCCTCGGGCCACCACTTCGGCCACGACCTCTTGGATGGGCCTAAACGCCACGGCTGCCAGTAGCGCAACAATGCCCTGGTGGTTGCGGCCCGGTGCCAGACGCTCGAGGGCCTGGCGTGGCACAAACTGCAGCGGGATTTCGCGCGCGCGGAGCGTACCCTGCACCGACTGCACCTGGGTGTTGGCGTTCTCTTTGTCGATGAGCACTTTGTCGAGCACCCGGCCTGCGTTCAGGGCCTCGCGCAGGGCCTGTAGGCCGTAGATCATCTCGTCGGGCGAGGGGTCGCCTTCGCGCCCGAAGTCGCCCTTGGGTTTGCCGTAGGGCCGGTCGCCACCCTGGCCGCGGGGCTTTTTGAAGGGCCGGTCGTCGCCCTCGGCCCTGGGTTTGCGGTAGGGGCGGTCTTCGCCCTCGGCGCGGGGTTTTCGGTAGGGCCGGTCGCCGCCGGTTTCGGCGCCTTGGGGGCGCGGGCGGGCGTAGGGCCTATCGGTGCCCTCGGCCGCAGGCTTGCGGTAGGGTTTGTCCTCGCCCTGGGCCCGGGGTTTTTTGTAGGGCCGGTCGTCGGCCCCTGCCGGGCGGGGCTTTTTGTAGGGCCGGTCTGCACCGCTGGTTTCGGTGCCTTGGGGCCGTGGCCGTGGGTAGGGCCGGTCGGTGCCTTCGGGCGTGGGTTTGCGGTAGGGGCGGTCGCCACCGGTCTCGGCCGATGGGGTGCGCGGTTTGCGGGCGGGCCGCTCGTCGCCAGCGGGTTTGTCGCGTCGGGGCCCACGGCTGGGGCCTCCGGGTTTACGCGGCGGGAAAGGGGGCTTGTCGGCCATGGGTAGCAAAAGTACGTTGCCGGTACTGCCCCTAGAGGTATGGGGGCCATCTAAAGACTGCGCCCCGACCAGGGCCGGGGCGCAGTGTACTGTCCAGGAACGGCCTGAGGGCTACAGGTCGCCGAACTGATTCATCAGGAAGCCCTTGAAGCGCCGGTCGGTTTCGCTGTCGCGCAGCTGTTTCACGAAGTCTTTCACCCCGGCCACATCGCCCACGTTTTCCATAAGCGCGTACACGGCACCCGCACGGTGGTATATGCTCAAAGCGCCGTTTTTGGCCACTTTTTGCAGGAAGGCAATGCCTGCGGCCTGCTTCTCGGCTGCGGCGGTCTTGACGTAGGGCCCGTAGGTCTCGTTCAGGAAGTTGAATACCCCAAAGTCGGCCCCAGCCGTCTCTACGTACTTCTCTACAGCCGCAGTTGCCGTAGGCGAGCCTACCTCGAGCAGTGTGCGGGCCCCGTAGCCTTTTTGTTGGCCTTTGGGGTCGTTAAGCCAGGCAGTGGCCTGGGTTTCGGCGGCTTTGGGGTCCAGTTTGGCCTTGGCCACCAGGGCTTCGCCCGATACGGTGTAGCTGCTGTCGGTAAGAGCGGTTGCCACAGCGGCTGTGTAGGCCTTCTTGTCTTTGCTTGCCAGGGTCTGCTTGGCCAGTAGCGGCAGGGCCAGGCGGCGCACCTGGGGCTTTTTGTCGGTCGTAACCATGCCGATGAGCTTGGCATGTGCGCTCACGAGCAGTTTGTCTTGGCTGTAGTGCTCAGTCAAAAAGTTCAGTGCATCGGCACGGTCGCCCCAAAAGGGTGCATCCAGCTTGGCGACCAAAGCGGTATAGAGGGCCTGCTTTTGGGCGGCATCCAGGCTGCCGGCCGTCGCCTGCTTACCCAGCTCGTTCAGCGCGCGTTGGCGCTGGAGGTAAAACGCACCTTGGGCGTACTGGGCAATAAACTGGGCCGTGGTTTTACCCGTTTCGGTGAGGGTGCCGAGCAGGTAGTGCTCGGGGTCGAGGTCGGCAAACTCTGCGCCGCCAGCGGTGAAGGGCACCGTGAATTCCTGTACGCTGTCGGTGACCACGATAGGGAAGAGCAGGTCTTGGCCTCCGGCCCGTACGTGCACCCGCAGCGGCAGGCGGTACACCGGCTGGTAGCGGGTATCTTGCGTTTGGCGCACCGTGATGGGGATGCCCGCAGCGGTAGGCGTACCATAGCTGACCTCCAGTTCGGCGTGCCCGGCCTTCAGGAACCACTGGTCGAAGAACCACATCAGGTCGCGGCCCGTCACGTCTTCCATCGCAATGCGCAGTTCATCGATTTCAACGGCGCTGAACTTGTTGCGCTCCAGGTAGAGCTTCAGGCCCGCGAAAAAGGCCTCGTCGCCCACTTCGTTGCGTAGCATGTGCAGTACGCGGCCACCTTTGTTGTACGAGTGCGCATCGAACATCTCGTCGGGGTCGGCTACGTGGTAGCGGATCAGTGGTTCGCGCTTGCGCTGGGCCTCACCCAGGTAGCCACGGCGCTCTTCGTCGTAGTGGCGGTCGGCTTCGGCCTTGCCGTACTTGTATTCGTACCACAGGTACTCGCTGTAGTTGGCAAAACTTTCATTGAGCGGCAGGTTCGACCAGCTCTCGCAAGTCACCAGGTCGCCAAACCAGTGGTGGAACAGCTCGTGGGCGACAACCAGCTCGCCCGAGCCGTCGACCAGTGCCCGTGCGTCGCGCTGAAAGCCTTCTTGGAAGGTCACGGCCGTGGTATTCTCCATGGCGCCCGCCTGGTAGTCGCGTACAATGACCTGGCCGTACTTGGCCCAGGGGAAGTCAACGCCCAGTCGGGTACTGAAGAACTCGAGCATCTCGGGCGTGTGCGGGAAGATGCCGCGGGCCACGCGCTCAAACTCGGGCTCTACGTAGTACAGCACGTCTTTGCCACGCCAGGTGTCTTTGACCACCGCAAACTCGCCGGCAATGAACGCGAAGAGGTAGGGCGCGTGGGGCAGGGTTTGCTCCCAGTAATCGGTGCGGGTACCGTCGGCGTTTTTCACACTGCGGGTCATCACGCCGTTCGAGAGCGTTACCCAGCTACCGGGCACCGTGGCGGTGAGCGCCTGGGTGCAGCGCACATTGGGCTGATCGAAGGTGGGGAACCAGCGGCTGTTGGCCTGCACCTCGCCCTGGGTGTACACCTGGGTGGGGCGGTCGGGGTCGGTACCATCGGGGTCGATGAAGAAAAAGCCCTTGTCGCCGGCCACGGCGTTCTGGTTGCCGTCGTTTTCATCGGGCCGTGCGGTGTACTCAATGGCCAGTACCACCTCGGTGCCTTTGGCTACCCGGCTGGGCAGGCCAATGCGCAGGTGGCGGCCAGTGTTGCTGTACTGCAGGGGGGTGGTGCCGCTGCCCGACTTCAGGGCTACGTTGTGCACGATAAAGCCCACGGCATCGAGTATGACCGAATCTTGGGCGTAGAACCAGGGGCTCAGGGTCAGTTCGGCATTGCCCAGCACGTGGCGTTTGGCCAGGTCGAGCCGGATGTCGAGGCTCGTGTGTTTCAAATCCCAGGCGATGGGCCGGGTTTCGGCAAAGGGGGCGTCGGTGTTGGGCGCCCAGGCGGGTTCGGGGGCTTGGGCCCAGGTAACTAGCCCGGCGCCCACCAGGCAAAAGCCCAGAAGCAGGTGTTTCATGTAGGGGTTCGTAGTTTCGGCCCCAACCTACCAACAATTGGGTTACCGCCACACTACATGCTCTTAACATCGGTTAACGGCCTGCCCGCGCACCTACTCGAAGCACACCTGGGTGCGCTGCTGCGCGATGGCCAGCCCGTAGGGCCGCTCACCGTAACCCAAACCGACCCCCACGCGTACACGGTGGTGCAGGGCGGGCGCAGCTACCGTGTGCTGGTCTTGGGCTTTGACCCCGATAACCACATGCTGCGGCTGCAGGTGAACGGCAAACCGGCCACCGTAACGCTCAAAGACCGCCAGCAGCTCTACGCCGAGCGCATTGGCGTGAACGGCCAGGCCACCAAGAAGCTGCTGGAGCTCCGCGCGCCTATGCCCGGCCTGGTGCGGGCCCTGCACGTGGCCGTGGGCCAGGTGGTGCAGAAAGGCGACCCCCTGGTCACGCTCGAGGCCATGAAGATGGAGAACGTCCTCAAGGCCACCGCCGAGGGCACCGTAACCGCCCT
>JANRLA010000148.1:0-1510 GCA_033763015.1 Bacteroidia bacterium | reverse complement strand
GGTTGCCTGGTGGCTGGGCCCGGTACGCAGGGGGGTAATCAGGGCCGTGGTGAGCACCCCTGGTGGCAGGCCGGGCAGGCTGTCGCTGGCAGCGGTTTGGTACCCCACCAGCCCGCGGCGGCCCAGCCAGACCTGGCCCAGCGCCCGCAGTGCTTTGGCCGGGGCGTAGTACCGCCAGAAAAGCAGCGGGTAGGTGATGAGCAGGCCACTGCTCACGGCCAATGCCAGCACCCGTTTACGGAAGCGCCATTGCCGCTGCTCGTAGCCCGATAGCACGGCGCTGAGCTCGGTATCCTGCCAGTATTCGGGGCCAATGAGGTAGGGGCTGCCATCGGGCTGCACGCGCACGGTGTAGGTCTCGCCCAGGGCCACAACGAGGGCGGGTACGTTTAGGCCCAGGCCAAAGGGTTCGGCCAGGACAAGCTCGGCGGCACCGCTGGTGCGCAGGGCCTCGGTTAGCGAGCGCTCGCTCAGGTCGGTTTGCTGCCAAATGCCCTCCCAGCCCGGTAGTGGCAGGTCTGGGCTGACGATACGCACCAGGTTGGGCGAGTACTCGGGGTTCTGGCTGAGCAGCTCGAGGAGTTTACGGACGGCAGGGCTTCGGCCTGCCACTACGGCCGGGGTGCCGCTGGTATCGAGCCGGTGCCGCCGCGAGAGTACCAGCCGCAGCGCCAGCGCCTCGGCCAAGACAGCCCCCGCGCTCAGCAAGACCACCGCACGTGAGTAGTTCCACTCGGGCCACAGGTAGCTCACCACCACGACCGCCAGAAAGCCCATCGCCACGCCCGAAAGCACCGGGCGCACCCCAAAGGGGCGGTGGTAGGCCCCCGTGAGGGCCAGGCTAGCGCTGTAGAGTAGCGCCAGGCTTGGGGCCACAACATACCGGAAGTAGGGCGGATAGGTGCCGTGCTCATAGACCACCGCTGCGCCCCAAGCCACGGCAATGGCCACGGTCAGGGTAACGAGGATGGCAGCTTCAACGAGCGGTACGGTAAGCAGGCTTAGCCCACGGGCCAGGAAGGCCGTCGCGCCTCGCACGGCAATGGCTAGCGCCACCGGCAGCCGCCAGGCTACCTTACTCGTGCCCTTCAGGTGCTTCTGGGCAAAGAGCCACATGGCCTCGTAGAAGACCCAGAGGTAGCGCAGGTTGGTTTTGGGGGTAGAGCGGCCTTTGTAGTGCAGCAGCCGCGCCTGGGGCACGTAGTAGTTCTGGTAGCCGCCGAGCACTACGCGGTAGCTCAGGTCGATGTCTTCCCCGTAGAGGAAGAACCGCTCGTCGAGCAGGCCGATTTCATCGAGCACGCTGCGGCGCAGCAGCATGGCAGCGCCCGAAAGGATGGGCACGGCCCCGACCTCGTTCTCGCCGATATGGCGCTGGTAGTAGGCCCCAAAGCGGGGCGAGCGCGGGAAAAGCGCGCTCAGGCCCACCAGCTTGTAAAAGGCCACCCAGGGCGTGGGGTTGCCACGCTTGCTTTCGGGCATGAACCGGCCCCGTGGGCTTACCTGCTTT
>JANRLA010000147.1:0-4280 GCA_033763015.1 Bacteroidia bacterium | reverse complement strand
GTCACCTCTGCCCACACGATAGGGGCTCGCAGGTGATCGATGGGCTGCGAGAGGCGCCCACCCACCACCGATTGCAGCAGCCCGGCGGCGTACGCCAGCGCCTGTGGCACCTGCTCTGGGTCTACGCCCCGCTCAAAGCGGTAGGCGCTCTCGGTGTGCAGGCCGTGGCGGCGCTTGGTCTGCCGCACCGAAACAGCGTCGAACCACGCGGCCTCCAGAAAAATGGCCGTCGTAGCCTCGGTTACCCCCGAGTTTTTGCCCCCCAGCACACCGGCCAAGCAGAGTGGCTTATCGGCGTCGGCAATCACCAGGTCGGTAGCCTCAAGCGCGAGTACCTGGTCGAAGAGGGTGGTAAAGGGCGTGCCATCGGGGTAGGTACGCACCACGAGTTGGTCGCCGGCAATGGCCTGGCGGTCGAAGGCGTGCAGCGGCTGGCCAATGTCGTGGAGCACATAGTTGGTTACATCTACCACCGCGTTGCGGGGTTGGCTGCCGATGCTCAGCAGGCGCTGCTGCAACCAATCGGGGCTATAGGTAACCTGCAGCCCCTCGAGTACCTGGCCTGTGTACCGGTGGCACCGCGCCGGTGCCTCAATCGTCACCTGGATGGGGCAGGGGGGCAATCCCTGGGGCACTGGGTAGGTGGGCAGTGGCCTAAGGGCTAGGTTTAGGCTCGCGGCCAGGTCGCGGGCCACACCCCGGTGGCTTAGTGCATCGGTGCGGTTGGGGGTAACCCCGATCTCGTACACCCAGTCGGTGTGCAGGTTCAGGTAGGTTGCCAGGGGCGTGCCGGGCACGTAGGTATCGGGCAGTACCCAGATGCCATCGTGACTGGGGCCCAGCCCCAGCTCGTCTTCGGCGCAAATCATACCCTCGCTGGCCTCGCCCCGTATCTTGGTCGCCTTTAGGGTAATGGGCTCTTTGCCGCCAAAGGGGTGCAGTGTGGTACCCACCAAGGCCACGGCCACGGTTTGCCCGGCGGCCACGTTGGGCGCTCCACAAACGATGTGCAGTGGTGTACCAGCAGCCACATCAACGGTCGTAACCCGCAGGCGGTCGGCGTTGGGGTGGGGCTCGCAGGTAAGCACCCGGCCGACGACCACGCCGACCAGGCTACCGGGCACCTGCTCGTAGCGGGTAAGTGCTTCTACCTCCAGGCCCAGGAGCGTGAGCCGGTCGGCAATCTGTTCAGGTGTTAACGCGGCCGGTAAGTCCAGGTGCTCGCAGAGCCATCCCAAGGCAATTTTCATAGCGGCTGCAAACCTACGCAGCGGCGCAGCCTCTGCGGCGCAGATCGCCGTTGGCCGGTAGGTGCAATGCCCACCAGCGCACCAGCGCACCGTGGGCGCCCAGGCCTGGCGCTTGGGTGCTGGCCGTATCGAGCGGCTTGCGCTCGAGGTAGTTGAGGATGTAGAACTTGCGTATCTGCTCTTGGGTGTAGCCCGAGTTGGTGAGGGCCTGGTCCAGGCTATCCTTCAGGGCCTTGAAGGCCAGCATCTTGTCGCTATCGCCCGGCTGGGGCTCAAATTCTGCCAGAATGGCATTGTAAAACGCATCTTCATCGATGCCTTCGCTGGCAGTGCCCGAAATCTGGTTGTACGTCTCGGCGGCCCCGGCGTAGATGGGCTGGTAGGCAGGGGGTTCGGCGGGCGTTTCGGGGGCACCGCCCACGGGGGCCCCTTCCATGACCTCGTTGCTACCGGCCACCTCTACCTTGCGGTTACCGACAGTGACCTCAGGCTTGGGCTGCGGGGTGTACTGGGGCGTGGGTAGCTCGGGCAGCTTCTCCATCGGCGGCAGCGTTACGTACCCAAAACTCCCGCCCTCAAAGGGCTTTGGCAGTTGGTGCGGCAACGGCTGCGTAAGCGCAAATGGCGGTAAACTCACATACGCGGGCCGTTGGCGCTGGGCGGTACGCGGGCCGTGGCAACCCCAAAGGGCAATCACTGCCACGAGGCCTAGCGCGAGCAGGCGCACACAGCGGGCGTGGTTAGCCAAAAAAGTACAGGTTACCAGCTGCACAGCTGCAAAGTACGGGCGAAAAAGTACGTCCGCCGACCCCGCCACCGGCCCGTTAGGCCAATTGTTGGGCAGAAGTTGCCAACAGCTACCCCAATTCGGGCTGATCCAGCGGCAGGTACACGGCAAATGTGGTGCGACCGGGTACCGAATCGACCGAAATTTTGCCGCGGTGCCGCTCGACGATACGACGGCAGATGTCTAGGCCCAAGCCCGACCCCTCGCCGTGATCTTTGGTGGTAAAAAATGGCTCGAAGATCCGGTTCACGATCTCGGGCGGGATACCAGGGCCGCTGTCTGAGATGTACACCACCACGTAGGGGTCGTCTAGCTTGACCTCAATGGTCAGCGTGCCCGAGCCCTTCATGGCCTGGATGGCGTTGTGGATCAGGTTGGCCCACACCTGGCCGAGCTGGTCAGGGATACCCGGCACCGGCGGCACCTCGGTATAGGTCTTGATGACCTGGATGCCGTGCTTGAGCAGGTTGTGGTAGATGGTAAGGATGGCCTGGATGTTCTGGTCCAGAATGACGGGCTCGAACTTGTCGTCTTTGCTTACATACGAGTAGCTCTTCAGCGCCATGATGATCTTCGTCGTCTTCTCGGCCGCGACGTTGATGTTCACCAGCGCACCCTTGAGCTGCGCAATGAGCTTCACCACGTTCACAATGCCTTCGCTTTGGGGCAGCGTGAAGAGCTCGGCGTAGCTGTCCATGCCCTCGGCCAGCTGCATCTCGATAAACGCCTTGGCCAGGTCTTCGGCGTTTTCGACTCCCAACTGGGTAAACTTCTCTTCCAGTTGGCGCCGAAAAATCCGCTCCTCGCGCGTGGTGAGCGAGGTTTCGTTGTTGGCCGCCATCTGCATAAGCTGGTAGAACTGGTCTACGTACTGGCCCTGCAGGTCGCGCACCAGGGGTGGCAGGTCTTTCACCAGGGGCCTGAGCAGCTTGCCCAGTGTCTGCGACGAACTCTTGATGGCCGTAACCGGGGTGTTGATTTCGTGCCCCACGTTGGCCACCAGTTGGCCCAGCGCCGCCATTTTTTCTGATACGATGAGCTGGTACTGCGTCGCTTTGAGCTCTTGGTAGGCCGAACCCAGGTCGATTTTGGCCTTCGTGAGCTGGCTGCGGATGTCGTCTTCGGCGGCATCGGTCTTTCGGTAGGCCTCCTCGATGGTGCGGTGGTTTCGGCACAGCACCTCCAGTTCTTCGCGCACCACATTTACATCGTAGGGCCGTACCAGGTACAGCTGAATGTGCGCCGTATTGAGCGCCTTGAGCACATCATCGCTGCTGCTGTCGGTGGCCAATATGGCCCGAATGCAGAGCGGGAACGTCCGTTGGATCTCTTGCAGAAAGCCAACCCCGCCGCCATCGTGTTTCAGCCCGGCATCGACGAGTACCACTTGGATGGGCTCGCGCTGCAAAATGTCGCGCGCTTCACGTGCCGTTGCCGCTGTGCGCACGGCAAACGATCGGTTGAAGTCGGTTTCGAAGGCGTTGAGCTGGGTAACGTCATCCGAAATGAAGAGCACCAGATTGGGCGTTTGGCTCATGGGTCGTGTGGGGGGATGCACTGGGCACAACCTGGCCCTCTGCGCAACCAAATTAACAGTAGCAGCCCCCAACGTACAACCCACAGGGTAGAGGTTGAGGGCAGCTACTTACAAACATCTGCACCCGTACCCTTAGCGGGCCGCAGCCCGTCGCAGCCGGTCGTTGATGGCCCGGCCCAGGCCCAGTTCGGGCACCTGTTCCACCCAGAGCACGCGTACCTGCGCCTGCTCGGCCGCGCGTAACAGCCCAAAGAGCCGCTGCGCCCCCAGCGCCAAGTTGCCACCCGGGCAAAGCACGGCCTCCCAGCCCCATACCGCACCTTGCGGCGCAGGCACTGGCGTGCGGTAGGGCAGTACGCCAACCTGGTGCGGGGGGTACTTCGCCAGCAACTCGGCCAGCGGCAATAGGGTGTTGAGCACCACCGGTACCCGCGGCGCGTAATGGCTTTCGATCTGGCCCGGGGCCGCAGGGTGGCTAGTGGAGTGGGGGCGAAGGGCCACTGGGCCAACTACTAGCTCTACGCTTTCGAGCGGGATGCCGCCCAGGCGGTGCACCGTCACCACGCCGGCCTCCAGGCCCACCACGGTAGACTCCAGCCCCACCCGGCACGCCCCGCCGTCGAGAATGTAAGCTATGGCGCCGCCCAGCTGCCGGGCCACGTGCGCTGGTGTCGTGGGGCTCACGTAGCCAAAAGGGTTGGCGCTC
>JANRLA010000146.1:0-12128 GCA_033763015.1 Bacteroidia bacterium | reverse complement strand
CATCGAAATCGTCGCTAAACCCAAAGGCAAACGCCCACAAACGATTAGTCAATTGTCTGGGGGCGAAAAAACGCTCACCGCAACTGCCTTACTTTTTGCACTCTATCTGCTCAAACCTGCGCCCTTCTGCATCTTCGACGAAGTGGACGCACCACTCGACGATGCCAACGTCGATAAGTTCACGAACATCATCGGCGAGTTCTCGGCCAACTCGCAGTTCATCGTCGTGACGCACAACAAGCGCACCATGGCCAAGACCCAGGTACTCTACGGCGTGACGATGGAAGAAGCGGGCGTATCGCGGGTACTTCCTGTCGATCTGGTAAGCCTAAACCTGAACTAGGCCCCGCCGCGCGGTACCTTTGCGCCCAATGGGCAAGTGGTTCACAGCGACCCTGTTGGGGGCAGCCTTGGCGCTGGTGCCCGCCGCTGTGCGCGCCCAAAGCCCCCAGCCGGTGCCCGACAGTACCCGCAGCCCTTTTTTGCGGCAGGGCATACCGGGCCTCTCTGAGCCCAGCCCCAACCCCGCCCGCTCAGAGACGACGATCGATTACTCCCTGGGCGAAATAAGCGGCCCCCCACCCACGCTACGGGTATTCGACTTTTTGGGCAATGAGGTCATCACCCTACAGCTTTCGCGGCGCGATGGCTCTATACTGCTCAAGGTGAGCACCCTGAAGCCGGGTATCTACTTCTATTCCCTCGAGACTGAGGGTAAGATACTGGCCACCAAACGGCTGGTCGTTACCCGATGAGCGAGGCCCCGCTCACGGTACGCCAGGTCAACGCCCGGGTAAAGTCGCTGCTTGAGCGCCAACCCGAGCTGCGTGACCTGACCGTCGTAGGCGAGCTCGGTGGGGTAACGCTGCACAGCTCGGGGCACCTGTACTTCACGCTTAAAGACCCCGAGAGCGAGCTCGCCGGGGTCATGTACCGTACGCAGGTGCAACGCAACCGGTTCAGTGGCTTTAAGCCCGGCGACCGGGTGGTGGTGAGCGGCAGCCTGGTGGTGTACGAGCCCAAGGGCCGTTACCAGGTGCTAGCCGAACGGATGGTGCCCGACGGCATCGGGGCCCTGTACGCCCAATTGCTGCGCAACAAGGCGCTCCTGGAGGCCGAGGGCCTGCTCGACCCCGCCCGCAAGCGGCCCCTGCCCGCCTACCCGCGCCGGGTGGCGCTCATCACCTCGGCCACCGGGGCCGTGCGGCACGACATTGAAACCACCCTGGCCCGTCGGCGCGCCAGGGTGGCCGTTACCCTCTACCCTGCCACGGTGCAGGGCGAGGGCGCACCTGCCAGCCTACTCGCTGCGCTGGCCCAGGCCCTAGAGGCCCACCCCGACCTGGTGATTATCGCGCGCGGCGGGGGCAGCCTAGAAGACCTGTGGTGTTTCAATGAGCCCGACTTCGTGCGCGCCCTGGCCCAGTGCCCTGTACCGCTGGTGACGGCCATTGGGCACGAAACCGACACCACGCTGGCCGACCTGGTGGCCGACCTGCGGGCACCCACCCCCACCGCCGCCGCCGAGCTCATCGCGCCCAGCGAGGAAACCCTACTGGGCGAGCTGGCCTACCACGCCCAGCAGCAGCGCCAGGCCCTCATGGCAGCCCTCACCCATGCCCGGCGTGCCCTGGAGCAAACCGAGCTGTACCTGGCTCAGGTGTGGGACTACACCTACGAGCGCCGCACGGCGCACCTTACGCGCCTGGCCGAGCGGCTAGACCTGGCGCTGGGTCGCCGCCTGGAGGCCGAACACCACCACCTGGAGCGCCTGGCCCTACACCTGGCCGCCCACGACCCCGAAGCCCTGCTGGCACGGGGCTACACCCAAACCCGTGTGGGGGGCAAGCCCCTGCGCCGCCTGGCCGAGGCCCCGCCCGGCAGCGAACTCACCACCTACCTGGCCGATGGCGAACTGCGCAGTGTGGTACCCTCCACACCCGCTCCAGGGGAAGGAAGGGAATAGTTTCACACATTTTACTTGCTTATATCGAAAAGACCACGAAATTTGCACCCCAATTCAGAAATACCTGGATCCAACGTCACGAACGCCGTTCTAGCCCTCACGCCCTTTGCGGTGTGTGCCACACGGGTGGCAGTGCCTACGGCCGTGATCTTTTGCCGAAATGCGCCTGATGTCTGCGCACTTCGGCTCACCTAACCTCTACTCAATGGCAAAACGTACGGTAACTGTGGTCCTGTGTGGCCTGCTGGTGTTGTACGGCGTACGGGTCGGCGATGTGTTTGGCGACCAGAGCCCGGCCGAGCACACGTTCCCCTCCCGCGAGGCCGAAATCCGCTACTACCTGGCCCAGTACGGCCTAAGCCCCCACTGGATTCGGGTGGCACGGGTCGAAAGCGGCTGGCAGCTCGACTCCTACATCGCCCGCGCGGGCTACAACTACGTGGGCATGCACGCCGTGACACGGCGCGAGACCACGGCCATCGGCACAGTGAGCTTCTACGCCCGCTACGCCAATACCCAGAGTGCCATCGCCGACCTGCGCTACTGGGCCGACCTGAACCCCCAGCGGCCCGGCGAGTCGTTCGAGCGTTGGCTGCGCCGCCGGCACTGGAACCCCAACCCTGGGTACTACCGCTACCTGCAGCAAATCCCGCTCGACTAGCCCCCCGCCAGCGCGTAGTTTTGCCCCCCATGCACCGGGGGTATTGGTTTCGCGGATGGCTGCTAGGGCTCATGGCACTTGCCTCGGGTTGCGCGCGGGTAGCCCCAACCCCACCGGTAGCGCCCGAGGTAGCTTCGGGCGAAAACCTGGCCCGCTTCAGCGAGTACCTCTGGGTAGAGCGGCTGCCCGACTCGGTGCGGGTAACGCTGCGTACCCTCGGGGCAGCAACCGGGCAAACCATCACCCTACCTCTCAGCGGTGGCGGCTACCGGCGAATCGTTACGCTCTCGACCACCCACGCCGCGATGGTAGCGCACCTGGGCGCCGACAGCCTGTTGGTGGGCCTGGGTCAAACCGACTACCTCTACAGCCCCAGGCTCCGGGCCCTGAACCTGCCCGCCGTGGCACCCGGGGGCGAACTGGACCTCGAAGCGCTGCTGGCCCTTCGGCCCGAGGTTGTCTTCCTGGCCGATGCCCAGCTGAACCCGGCCCACACGGCCGCCCTGGCCCGGGCCGGTGTGCGTGTGCTGCCGGGGGTAGACTGGCTGGAGCCTCACCCCCTGGGCCGGGCCGAGCACCTGCTACTCGCCGCGGCCCTAACCGGCACCCTCGATTCGGCCGTAGCCTACCTCGCCACCGTAACCGAGGCGTACACTGCCCTGGCCCAGCGCGCCCAGGCTGCAACCCCAAAGCCCACGGTGGTCGGCGGGGCGCCCTACGGCGAGGTGTGGTACCAGCCCGGCGGGCGCAGCTACCTGGCACGGCTGGTGGCCGATGCCGGGGCAAGCTACCCGTGGGCGAGCGACACCAGCCAGGGCAGCCTGCCCCTGGCGCTCGAGGTCGTGGCGGAGCAGGCGCTAACGGCCGACTATTGGCTCAACCCCGGGCAGATGGACAGCCAGGCCCAGCTCGAAGCTGCCCAGCCGCGCTTCCGGCCCTTCAAACCCTTCCGCACCCACCAGCTCTACGGGTATTACGCGCGGCGCAACGCCCAGGGCGGCAACGACTATTTCGAACGCGGGGTCATCGAGCCGCACGTCGTGCTCGCCGACCTGGTCTCGATCTTCCATCCGGCGCTGGTACCGGGGCACCGGCGGGTGTACTACCAGCACATCCCCTAATGGGCCGGGCACCCTACCCCAGTGCCCGTGGCTGGCTCGCGGGGCTTGTGGTGGCCTTGGGGGTGGCATCGGTGGGCAGTCTGGCGCTGGGCAGCGTGCTGCTGCCGCCTCGGGCGGTGCTCGCGGCGCTGGTAGGCCAGGCACAAGACCCGCTGCATCACCTGCTGGTCTACGAGCTGCGGCTCCCGCGGGTGCTGGGGGCCCTTGCCGTCGGGGCCGCCCTGGGCGTGGCGGGCCTGCTGCTGCAAACCCTGCTGCAGAACCCCCTGGCCGGCCCGGGTGTGCTGGGCATCAGCGCCGGTGCCAGCCTGGGCGTAGCCTTTGTGGTGTTTGCGGGGGGCAGTAGTGTGGCGGTGGCCGGGGGGCTCTGGCAGAGCGGTGCGCGGGTGGGGGCGGCGTTTGTGGGGGCCGGGGCGGCTACGGCGGGGGTCGTGCTGCTGGCCGCGCGGGTGCGCGATAGCGTCGTCCTGCTCATTGCGGGGCTCATGCTGGGGCACCTCTTGGGGGGCCTGGTGGGCCTGTGGCAGTACTACAGCGCCCCCGAGAAGCTCAAAGAATACCTCGTCTGGTCGCTGGGCAGCCTCGGGGGGCTGCAGCGCACTGAGCTGCCCTACCTCTACCTGCCCATCGGGGTGGGCTTGCTGGGCGCTCTGGCAGTAGCGAGCCCCCTCAACGCCCTGGTGCTGGGCGAGGCCTACGGCCAAACGCTGGGGGTGCCCCTGCGCCGGGTGCGCATTGCCGTGGTGGCTCTAACCAGCCTACTCACCGCCGCCGTGACGGCCTTTGCGGGCCCCATCGGCTTTGTGGGCATTGCCGTGCCGCACCTGGCGCGGGCGCTCTACCCGCACCCCGACCACTACCGGCTCATCCCGCTGTGCGCCTGCCTGGGCGCGCTGGTGGTGGTGGTGTGCGATGCCCTAGCGCAGGCGCCGGGCTACGCCACGGTGCTGCCCCTGAGCATTGTTACGGCGCTGGTAGGCGCCCCGGTGGTGGTCTGGGTACTGCTGCGCAAACCTTTGCCCCCACCCGGCGCATGACCCCTGTGCTTGCCTGCGAGGAACTGACCGTCGGGTACGGCACCGGGCGGGGGGCCCAGGCCCTACTCGAGCCATTTTCTGCTAGCGTACCGGCGGGCGCGTTTGTCGCGCTCCTGGGCCTGAATGGCACCGGCAAAAGCACCCTGCTGCGTACCCTGGCGGGCCTGCAGCGCCCGTTGGGGGGCAGCCTCCGGTACAACGGTATGCCGATCGGCACGCCGACAGCCCTGGCGCGGCACGTCGCCGTCGTTCTGCCGCCCCGCGCCGCCCCACCGCTGGTGGGGGTGTATGCTACTGTGGCCCTAGGCCGCTACCCCTACCGCCGGTGGCTGCCCAGCCTATCGGAAGCCGATACGGCCGCCATCGAAGCCGCCCTGGCCGCCACCGGCACACAGCCGCTGGCCCACCGGCGGCTCGATACCCTGTCGGATGGCGAACGCCAGCGGGTGTTCATCGCCCGAGCTCTGGCCCAGGCCACCCCGCTCTTACTACTCGACGAGCCCACGGCCCACCTCGACCCCCGGGGCCGGCACCAGATTTTGCACCTACTGGCCCAACTGGCCCACACCCAGGGCAAGGCCATCGTGGCCGCCACCCACGAGGTCGCGCTAGCCCAAAAGCTCGCCCATGAGCTGTGGCTGATAGCGGACGGCGGGCACATCGCAACCCTCGACCCCGCCGCCCCGGGCACCGACCAGCGGTTGGCCCATCGCTTCGAGGTGACAGTGTAAAAACGCCAGAAGCCACTGAGGGTCAGTGGCTTCTGGCGTGTGTGGGTGGCTCCCCGAGCTGGACTCGAACCAGCGACCCTCTGATTAACAGTCAGATGCTCTAACCGGCTGAGCTATCGGGGAAAGCGCGGTTGGCTGAAAGAGGTGCAAAAGTAGTGCCGCCCGCTATCTTGCGCAAGCACTTCTAGTTCTAACGCCCCCTTTGCACGCATGAGTATACTGGTTGTCGGTACTGTGGCCTTCGACGCCATCGAAACCCCGTTTGGCAAAACCGACCAGGTGGTCGGCGGCTCGGCCCTCCATTTCAGCCGTTCGGCCAGCTACTTCCACAAGCCGGTGTACCTGGTCTCGGTGGTCGGCGACGACTTCCCCAAGGGGGTGATAGACGACCTAGGCCGCCGGGGCGTAGACACCACGGGCCTGCAGGTAAAAGCGGGCCAGAAGTCGTTTTTCTGGTCGGGCAAGTACCGTACCGACCTCAACAGCCGCGATACGCTCGATACCCAGCTCAACGTGCTCGAGCACTTCGAGCCCTACCTGCCGCCCGCCCTGCGCAAACCCGACTACCTCATGCTGGGCAACCTGGTGCCCGCTCTGCAAAAACAGGTGCTCGACCAACTGGCCCACAAGCCCCGCCTAGTGGTCATGGACACCATGAACCTGTGGCTCGACATCGCCCGGGCCGACGTGCTGACCAACCTGAAGCTCGTTGACCTCGTCGTGCTCAACGACGAAGAGGCCCGCCAGCTCAGCGGCGAGTACAGCCTGGTCAAAGCCGCCCAGGCCATCCGCCGGATGGGCCCCGACCGTGTCGTGATCAAGAAAGGCGAGCACGGGGCCCTGCTCTTTCACAAAGACGACATCTTTTTTGCCCCCGCCCTGCCGCTGGAAGAGGTCTTCGACCCCACCGGTGCCGGCGACTGCTTTGCCGGAGGCTTCGTGGGCTACCTGGCCAGCAGCCGCGACGTGAGCTTCGAGAACATGAAGAGCGCCTTGATCTACGGCAGCGCCATGGCCTCGTTCTGCGTCGAACAGTTTGGCTCCGAGCGCCTGCTTTCGCTCACCGGCAAAGACATCCGCGGCCGCGTGAAGCAGTTTTTGGAGCTCATCCAGATTGATATCGAGCTGGGGTAACTGCCACGGGCAGCGTCAGCGTTTCTAGCTATTGGCTCCTCAGAATCGGGGCTTAGCTCGTGATGGTGGGCACTAGCCCCCACGACTGCCGCTAGACCAGCCGCCCTATGGGTTGGAATTTGCCTGTCAGTGAGGCTGCGCTGTGGGGTGCCTGGGTTTCCAGCTCTTCGGTAAGGTCCTGGCCCGCCCAGTGGCCGTAGTGCACGCCCGTGCGCCACAAACGGCTGGTGCCCACCGCGTAAATGAGGCCCCGGTAGGCCACCCAGACGGCCTCGCGGTCTACCCCGTTGTGCAGGGCCAGTTGCGCCCGGGTGTAAGTGGGTAGGGTGTCGGGGCCTTCGGTGCTCACGGGGCGGCTACAGCAGCGGTTTCGCGCACCAGGTACTCGGCGATCTGAAGGGCGTTGGTGGCGGCACCTTTGCGCAGGTTGTCGCCCACGACCCAGAGGTTGAGCGTGTTGGGCTGGCCCTCGTCGGCGCGGATGCGGCCCACGAACACCTCGTCGCGCCCGGCGGCGGTAAGGGGCATGGGGTAGGCACGCGCGGCGGGGTCGTCGGTCACCACCACGCCGGGCGCAGCGGCCAAAAGGGCGCGTACGGCCTCCAGGGTAAAAGGGCGCTCAAATTCGGCGTTCACGGCCTCGCTGTGGCCCACGGCCACGGGTACCCTGACGGCGGTGGCGGTGACGGCCAGGTGGGGCAGGCCCAGAATCTTGCGCGTTTCGTGCACCAGCTTCATTTCCTCGCCGGTGTAGCCGTTGTCGAAGAAGACGTCGCACTGGGGCAGCACGTTGCCGTGGATGGGGTACGGGTACACCGCGCCAGCCCCGCCACCCTGCTGCTCGCGCTGTAACTGCGCCAGAGCCTCGGCGCCAGTGCCCGAAACGGCCTGGTAGGTGCTGATAACCAGTCGCTTAAGCCCGTACTCCCGCGCCAGCGGCGCCAGCACGAGCACCAGCTGGGTGGTAGAACAGTTGGGGGTGGCAATAAGCGGGGCATTGCCGATGGCTGGGCCGTTGATTTCGGGCACCACGAGGGGCACGTTGGGGTCGAGCCGGAAGACCGACGACTTGTCGATGACCCGTGCACCGGCGGCAGCAAACTGGGGCGCCCATTCACGGCTGACGGCCCCCCCGGCGGCAAAAAACACCAGTTCGGGTCGCGCTGCCAGGGCATCGGCCACCGAAACGATGGGCGCCGGCGCACCGAGGTAGTCGAGCGATTGGCCCACCGAGCGCGCGCTGGCGGCCAGGGTAAGGCGGCTGAGGGGGAAGGCCCGCTCGGCCAGTAGCGTGCGCACCAGGCTGCCCACCAGCCCCGTAGCACCAATTATGGCAACGTGCATCTGAAAACCAATTGTTTCACAAAGATGAAACAGAGGAGGCTATCGAAGTACGGGTAGAGCTTTGTGGTACACCGCACCGCGGGTAGAGATAACCCGAACAAAGTAGAGCCCACAAGGCACACCCGAAAGATCGAGTGTGTAGTCTCTGCCCGGTTGAAGTACCGAAGCAACCGTCTGCCCCATGGCCGATACGAGGGTCACCGATGCAAGCTCCGATTCACTTACCACACGAGTAAAATTGACTGCAGGCACAGGGTAAACCTGTGGCACAAACGAGGCCGTAGGGGCCTCATTGGCCGTTGCGCTGCCGCTGCGGGTGTAGTTGGAAAAGAAATTCCACAGCTCAACCGCCGCTTGGATGTCTTCGTTGGTTTCACCGGCTATGACCTCGTACTGCAGCAGCTCGACGCCGGGCCAAGTATGCCCGCCACCCAGAATGCGGTAATACGCGACCTGGGAACCATTGACACAATTACTGGCCAGCGAAACCACTACGCTCGAGTTATCCGACAGGTTGGTATCGGGCAGTGCAGTGGGGCCCACCGTCGAAGTGCACCCGTTGTTCGCGGCCCAAAAATCGGCAAGTGCCTGCGCGCCAATCACCCCCAGCGGGATGCCCCCGACGCTCATGTAGCCGCCCCCTTCGGGCACGAAGGGGTCTACTGAGCCGTGCAGAATCAGCATCGGGATAGGCCTGCCGGGTGTACAGGATCGGTTAAGCGACGAATCTTGGGTGGCACCCAGCGTAGCCATCGCTGCAAAACGGGTATTGTTCTGGCAAGCAACACGTTGGGTCATAAAACCGCCATTGGAAAACCCGCACAGGTACACCCGCTCCGTAGTGATCGAAAACGCCTGGCTAAGGCTGTCGATCAAGGCATCTACAAAACCTACATCGTTTACCCCCATTGCATCCGCTTCGGTACCCCGGCCATCGGCCCACGAAAACCCACCGACACTGGTGCCGCCAAACCCCTCGGGGTACACCGCGATGAAGCCAACTGCATTGGCCACCTGGTTGAAGCGCGTAAAGCTTTGGGCCGACATACGGTCGCCACTGCCCCCGTGCAGGAAAACCACTACGGGTAGCTCTGCACTCGGGGTGTAGGCCGGCGGCAGGTGCACAACGTAGCGTCTCAGCTTCCCGTCATGGATAAGCGTTGTGTCAAGATTCAGCTGGGCCGTAACGCGGGTCAGCGCACAGACCAACAGGATACCAACTGTACACAGGTATGTCTTCATGGGGCCCTAAGGTTTCGATTTAGACGCTTACAGTCCGGTAGGTTTACATAACCGAAACCGATTAAAGGGAATATTTTCTCAAATTTCCTGTCCCCTTATGCTCCGTTTCTACGCCCCCCTTCTGGCCCTTGTAGTTGCAGGGCTGTGCATCACTGGCCCTGGGTGTACCCCAAGCCCGACGACGGCCGTGGCCGACACGACCCTGCCGGAGCCGCCCAAGCCCAAAACGTTTACAGACATGCTGGGCCAGTTCAAGCCCCAAGAGCCCAACTGCGTACTGCCCGACGAGCGCTACAAAGACGCTGCTGCTACCCCTGTGGGCGTAGACTACCACGCGCCGTTCGTGGTGGGGGCCGACAAAATCTTCCCTGCCAGCGAACTGGCCGGCTACAAATTCTACACCCGCATCAAGACCCAGCAGACGGCCTTCGAGCTCGTCTCGTTCATCGAGTTCCGGCCCGATGGCTCGCACTACCACCTGGTAACCCTCACGCCCGAGGGCAAACTCATCGACCGGCGCGAGGTGGCCTTTAACCTGGTGGGCGAGAGCTTTACCCACACCAAAACGGCCTGGATCGACAACAACCTGGTAATCGTATCGACCGACGAGCGGGAGGAAATCTACGTACCCAAAAGCCGGTCCGAGATCCGCGGCAACGCCAACCCCGTCCAGCGGAGCAAGCGCACGGGCAAAGAGACCCTGGCCATCACGCCCGAGGGCAAATTTGTAGTACGCCAGGCCCAAGAGCGGCTTTAGGCCGGGCGGCTTCGGTCCACCGAAAAGCCAAACACATCCGGGCGGCTGTAGTGGCCCGTCACGTCGAGGGTCATACGCTCTTCGGTGCAGCGCGTGAGGTCAAGCGTTGCCGAAATGAGGGTATCGGTCTCGAAGACCGGCGGCACCACATACTGCCCATCGGGCCCTACGATGCAGCTGCCACCCCGGAGCAAGAACCGATCGGGCGTTTCGGCCAGCTCGGGGGGTAGTGTAAGTGCCGGTGGCAGGTCGCGCACCTGCTGCAACTGGCCCGCGGCAAGCACAAAGCACCGGCCCTCGAAGGCGTAGCTGCGGCTGGCCACCTGGTGCAGCTCGTGCACCGTGGGCCAGACGGCCACGTGGATCTGTTCGCCAGAGAGGTGGAGGGCCTGGCGGGCATGGGGCATCCAATGCTCCCAACACACCAGCCCCCCTACGCGCACCCCATGGAGGGCTACGGCCTGTAGGCCCGCGCCATCGCCAGGGCCGTACACCAGCTTTTCGGTGTAGGTGGGCACGAGCTTGCGGTGGTGGTTGACCAGCCCCCGGCCGGGGGCAAAGGTGAGCAGCGCGTTGAACAGGGTGCCGCTGCCGTAGCCTACGGGTACGCGCTCGGTAGCGCCGAGCACCAGGCCCAGGTCCAGCTCGGTGCACAGGCGGGCCAGGTGTTCGGTTTCGGGGCCGGGTACCACGATGGCGCCCTCGGCGAGCTGGGCGAAGACCTGCTTGTGGGCGGGGTCGTCCCACAACGCAATGCCCGGCACGTGGTCCAGGTAGCTGGGGTAGCCCGTAAACCACGTTTCGCCGACGACCACCAGGCGTACGCCCTGGGCGGCGGCGGCACGCAGGTGCGTTTCCAGTTTGGCCAGGCTACCGGCGCGGTCGTAGACCACAGGCGCAGTTTGCAAAATGCCCACGTTCATGGGCGCAAAGTAACCGGCCGGGGGCTAGTCCAGGTCGGCCAGGCGCTGCAGGCAGTCGGCCACACCTGCCGATAGCTGTAGTGCCTGGTAGCGGTGCTGCGCCTCGCGCAGGTGGTGCCGGGCGTTGTCGGGGCTGCCCATCAGCTGGTACACGGTGCCCAGGGCCAGGTGGGTGTTGGCCAGGTCGAGCGGGGTGGGGTTGGGGGCCTTTTGGTACGCGTTGAGGGCTTCTTTGAGATGAGTCTCGGCCAGGGCGTAGTCGTGCAGCTCGCAGTACAGGTCGCCCAGGTGGCGCAGGCCGTGGGCCATGAGCGGGGGGTTGTGCAGCGCCTGGGCGACGGTTACCCCCTCGCCATAGACCGCCAGGGCATCTACCGGCTGGTGGCCATCGCGCAGCAGTTGGCCCTGGGCGTAAAGGCTCCAACACAGCTCGGGGCTGGTGCCCAGTGCGCGGCTCACGATCAGCGCAGCGGCCACCTGGGCCTGCGCCTGCTGGGGGTTGTCGCGCCGGGCGAGGCGCGCGGCAGCGAGGGCGTGTGCAACGGTTGCGTCCATGGCCAGGGTTGGGTTTGCCTAAGCTACGACCGGGCAGGCGAAAAGTGCGCACATCGCCGCAAGAGCTTCTGGGGGCCGCTATCTTCAAGGCGCAATGAACGAACGGCTGCTCAACGCCCTGATGCAGCTCTTTGCGGCTGTGGCCCGTGAAGGGGGGCTCAATGCCAGCGAAATCGAGGTCGTGCGGCGCTACCTCGAGCAGCAGCTGAGCCCCGAGCACGCCAAGCCCTTTCTGCTGCGCTTTCAGGCCTATGCCCTGGCGCTGGACCCACCCGACCTGGACCAGGTCTGCGCAACCCTGAACCAGGACCTGGGCGTGCAGCAGAAGTACTTCATCCTCATCCGGCTGCTCGAGCTCATCCAGGCCGACGCGTTTATATCTGAAAGCGAACACGCGGCCTACTTCCGCATCGCACAGGCCTTTAAGGTACCCGATACCGACTACCAGCCGCTCTACGACTTCATCACCACCAGTCGGCCGCGGCAGCTCTTCCACGCCAACCTGCTCATCGTCAGTTCCTCGAAGGGTTCGGTGCGGGGCAAACACCGGCTCGAGCCCAACCTGGTGGGCTACCTCGCCATTATGCACCTGCCGGGCGCCGAGCTGTACCTGATGCGCTACATGGGCAACGGCGAGGCGTACCTCAGCGGGCAAGC
>JANRLA010000145.1:0-28702 GCA_033763015.1 Bacteroidia bacterium | reverse complement strand
TGGGCCCGAGCACCGGGGGGAACCTGCGGTACCTCATTGCCATCAGCCCACTGGTAGCGCTCTTGGCGGCCGAAGCCTACAGCCAGACAGCCACCAGCCAGGCCTGGCGGGTGGCCCTGGGGCTGGTTGGGGCCTTTGGGCTGCTGGTGGCGCTGTACATGACCTACGCGCACAACTTTATTGTACTGACAGAGGTACGCTCGTACCAGCCCCTGGGCCTGGTGGTGCTGGCCGGGGTAGTGCTGTTTCTGCCGCTTGGGGCCTCGGCCCGGCTGTGGACCGTGGGTGTGCTCAGCGGGTTTTTCCTCCTAGCGACCGTACGCTTCCCGCCCCAGACCGAAGAGGAAAAACTCACCCGACAAGTGGCGCGCCAACTCAAGCCCCAGCTACTGGAAAGGCCCTTTTTTGCGACCAACCAACTGCTCTACTACTACATGGACAGGCCCGCCGTTAGCCTGCCCCAGGCCACTACCACCATGAGCGACAGCCTGTTTCTGGCCGCGCCCAAAGGCACCTGGGTTGTGTGGGACAGCCACTACAGCCACAGGCCCGCCCTCAACCCCCGCTCGGTGCCCCATACCTGGTTCCTCGAGCGGCCCCAGGCCTTTAAGCTCATTCAGCAGCACATAACCCCTGACCAGCGGTTTGGTATTCTGGTCTTTGAGAAGCAGTAACTTCAGGTTATGCCCGACCACGGCCTGCCCACCGCCCAAACCGCCCACGACGACCTGCAGGGCAGTGCTGCCCTCGACCTAGCCGACGGCCCCGAAAGCTTAGCCTTATTGGCCAAACAGGCCGGTATCGACATCGACCGATACCAGCCCGTGGGCCTGAACCTGGTGTTCGACCAGGGCGAACTGCACGCCCGGGTCTATTGCCTGGACCGCCAGCGCCTAGAGGGTTTTGCGCTCGAGCACGGCGGCAAACTGCCCGTGGTTTGCCTGCCGGGCACTCTCACGCTGGCGCAGGTGGTGGCACAGGTCACTGAAGCAGAGTTTCAGCTTTTCGACCACCGCAAGGCGCTGGCGCATTTCAGCTGGGTTGAGACCGAACCCGACGCGCTTTAGGGGTCGAAGTGTACCGGTAGGGCAAGCGCAACCCGGAGCTGTGCCAGGTACTCGGCCTGGGCAATTTCGACGCAGCCGAACTGGGCCAGGTGGGCGGTCCAGAACTGGGCATCCCAGAGCACAAAGCCACGCGTTAGGAGCCGGTTTCGGCAGTGCCAGAGGGCCAGTTTGTCGGCCTCGGGCCGCCGCCGAAACATGCTTTCGCCCATGAAGGCCCCACCTAGGGCCACGCCGTAGAGCCCTCCAACAAGGGCGGGCCCCTCCCATACCTCCACGCTGTGGGCACGGCCCAGTTGGTGCAGGGCCTGGTAGGCGGCGCGAATGCTGGGGTTGATCCAGGTTTCGGGGCGGTCGGCGCAGCCTGCCACCACTTCAGCAAAGGCTTCGTTCAGGCTGTAGCGGTAGGGGCCATTGCGGTACAGGCGCTGTACGTTTTTGGAGAGGCGAAAGCCTTCGATGGGCAGCACCCCACGGTACAACGGCTCGTACCACTTGACACGGGCGGCCTTTGCACTGTCGGCCATCGGGAAAATGCCCAGGGTATAGGCACGCAGCAGGACGTCGGGGTCTAGGGTCTCCACTACTCGTTTCGCTCGCGCGGGCAAAGGTTTTACATTCACCGCCATGTTTCAATGGCTGCGGAACAGGTCTGGCTTTCTACTGGGGTTGGCCTTGGCGTGTGGGGTAGTGGTGTACGCGGCGCTCATCAGCCAGTTGCCTTCCGGTGGCGCCGATGGCGAGAACCATTACCTTTTTGCCCGTTACAGCTGGAAATACCCCCACCTACTGCTCAGTCAATGGGGCAAGCCAGTGTTTACCCTCCTGATGTCACCCTTTGCCCAGTTGGGTTTCGAGGCCGTAGTGGCAGTTAACATCACAATTACAGTGCTTTCGGCCGTGCTGCTGTATGCCTGGGCGGCACGCACCCACCAGCCCGATGCCTGGTTGCTGCTGCCGCTGTACGTATGCGCCCCCGCAGTGCTCAGTAGCGCCATTTCGGCCATGACCGAGCCACTGTGTGCCCTGGCCCTGGTAGGTGTGTTACTCCTCATGGCACGTAAGCACTACCGCTGGGCGGCTGTGCTGGTATCGTTTACGCCCTACATGCGCTCAGAGGGCTTTGCCCTCATCTTGCCCGTGGCGGCGGTGCTGTTGCTACACCGCCGCTGGCGCGACCTGCCCTACTTAGTAGTGGGTGTAGTAGTGTACGGCATAGTTGGGGCGCTGGCCAGCGGCGAGCTCTTCTGGTTCATCACCGACAACCCCTACGTTTTCAAAGACAAAGCCCATGTGTACGGCTCGGGGCCCTTTCTTCATTACCTAGAGCGCTACCGGGTTATTGCAGGTGTGCCTTTGGGCCTACTTGTGGTCGTGGGGCTGCTGCACCGAATGGTGGGTCTGGTGCGGGGATGGCGCAATCGTGAGGTATGGTCAGAATGGCTACTGGTAGAAGGTAGTCTGATCGGGTTTTGGCTCATGCACAGCTTCATCTGGTGGCGGGGTATGTGGGGGTCTTTGGGTCTGGAACGGGTCTTTACGGTGGTGATGCCCCACGCGGTCTGGCTGGCTTACCAGGGGTGGCAGGTGGTGCGCAGCACAGAGCTCAGGCCCTGGCAGCGGGCACTTGTGTTGCAGGTGCCCCTGGTAGTGTGGCTGGCGCGAGCCCCATTTGCCGACCGTGTGGTTCCCGAACTGGTCCCTTACACCGACCCCGAGCTGAAAAAACTGATTACCTGGATGCGGCAGGAGGGCTCCTACCCTGAACGACTGTTGTACAACCTACCGCCCAAGGCCTCGATTGCCCTGGGGGTAGACATCTACGACCCCGAGCGTTTCAGGACGTGCTTCGATCTGGGCCCGAACGCCCCGAGCGGGGCCTGGTACATTTGGGAGGCGCACTTTGGGCCCAACGAATGCGGCACCCCGCTCGCAACCCTGCAGCAGGACAGCACGCTCATCCTGCGGCAGGAATTCCACCCCGCCGAACCCTTTACCGTGCTGGGGAATAACCCCTATGCCATTTATGTCTTCGAGAAGCGCTAAGTTGGGTACTGCTAGTTCGCCCAACCCATGCCCGATGCCCGTCCATTCCGCAGCCTTCTTGTCGCCAACCGGGGCGAAATTGCCATCCGCATCCTGCGGGCGGGCTACGAGCTAGGGCTACGTACCGTAGCCCTGTATACGCACGAAGACCGGTACTCGCTCCACCGCTACAAGGCCGACGAGGCCTACCTCATCGGCGAGCCCGATGCGCCACTGAAACCCTACCTCGACATCGAGGCCATTGTACGCCTGGCGCAGGAGCGCGAAGTCGAGGCCATTCACCCCGGCTACGGCTTTTTGAGCGAAAACGTACAGTTTGCCGAACGGTGCCGCGCCGCGGGTATCGTCTTCGTGGGGCCTACCCCCGAGGTCATGCACCGGCTGGGCGACAAAGTGCGGGCACGGGCTCTTGCCGCCGAAGTAGGTTTGCCACTCATTGAGGGTAACCGCCAGCCCTTGACCGACGAGGGCATCGCCCTGCAGGAGGCCGAGCGTATCGGCTACCCGGTCATCCTCAAAGCCGCTGCCGGGGGTGGGGGCCGGGGTATGCGGGTGGTGCGGGCCCCCGAAGAGCTGCCAAAGGCATTTGGCGAGGCCCGCCGCGAGGCTGGCAACGCTTTTGGCGACGACACGGTGTTCCTCGAAAAGTTTGTCGAGCGGCCCAAGCACATCGAGGTTCAGCTCGTGGGCGACCACCAGGGCAACCTCTTGCACTTCTACGAGCGCGACTGCTCGGTGCAGCGGCGTTTCCAGAAGGTTGTGGAGGTGGCCCCGGCACCCAACCTGCCCGACCACACCCGCGCCCAGCTCTACGAAGCGGCCCTGAAGCTGGGGCGTGCCGCTGGGCTGAACAACGCCGGTACCGCCGAGTTCCTGGTCGATGCCCAGGGCAAACCCTATTTTATCGAGGTAAACCCCCGCATCCAGGTCGAACACACGGTCACCGAAGAGGTAACGGGGGTAGACCTGGTACGCACCCAGTTGCTGGTAGCCATGGGCGAGAGTCTGCACGGCGAGGTCATCAACCTGCCGCTGCAGCACGCCCTGCCCGCACCCCATGGCTTCGCCATTCAGTGCCGGGTAACGACCGAAGACCCCGAGCAGGACTTTCGGCCCGACTATGGCCGCATCGTGCACTACCGCCACGCTGGGGGCTTCCGTATCCGCCTCGACGAGGGGTCTACCTACCCGGGGGCGACGGTAAGCCCGTTTTTCGACTCGATGCTGGTCAAGATCACGGCCTCGGGGCGCTCGATGCAGGGGGCCTGCCAGCGGCTGGTGCGCACGCTCTCTGAGTTCCGCATTCGGGGCGTGAAGACGAACATCCCGTTCCTACAGAACGTCATCCAGCACCCCGACTTTCAGTCGGGCAGTGCTACGGTCAACTTCATTCAGGACCACCCCGAACTGCTCAAGGTGCAGCTGGGCAACGACCGCGGCACCCGAATGCTGAGCTACCTGGCCGATGTCATCGTCAACGGGCACCCCGACGTACCCAACCCCAGCCCCGACTACCAGCACCGGCCCGCCAAGGTGCCCGCCTGTAACCGGCACCAGAGCCCCCCACCCGGCACCAAGCAGCGGCTAGAGGCGCTGGGCCGCGAGGGGTTCGTGCAGTGGCTGAAAGCCACCCCCGAGATCCTGTTCACCGATACCACCCTGCGCGATGCCCACCAGAGCCTTTTGGCCACCCGGGTGCGCACCCTAGATATGCTGCGCGTGGCCCCCAGCCTGGCCCGGCAGCACCCCCAGCTCTTCAGCCTGGAGGTGTGGGGCGGGGCCACGTTCGATGTTGCGCTGCGGTTTTTGCACGAGTGCCCTTGGGCGCGGCTCAGGGCCCTGCGCGCGGCCATCCCGAACGTGCTGCTGCAAATGCTCATCCGGGGTGCAAATGCGGTGGGCTACACGGCCTACCCGAGCAACCTGGTCGAGCGGTTTGTCGAGCGGGCGGCCGAAACGGGCATTGATGTGTTCCGGATTTTCGACTCGCTCAACGGGCTCGAGAACATGCGCCTCAGCATCCAGGCCGTTGTCGAGCGTACCTCTAGCCTGGCCGAGGTCTGCATCTGTTACACCGGCGATTTGCAGAACCCCGACGAGCGCAAGTATACCCTGGGCTACTACCTCGACCTGGCCCGCCGAATCGAAGACGCCGGGGCCCACATCCTGGCCATCAAAGACATGGCGGGCCTCTTGAAGCCTTACGCCGCCGAGCAGCTCATTGGCGCCCTGCGCGAGCACATTGCCCTGCCCATCCACCTGCACACCCACGATACGGCCAGTATCCAATCGGCTACCTACCTCAAGGCCATCGAGGCCGGTGTAGACGTGGTGGATGTAGCCCTGGCCTCGATGAGTGGGCTCACGAGCCAGCCCAACTTTAACAGTGTGGTGGCCATGCTGCGGGGCCACGCACGCGACCCCCAGCTCAACGTGCGCTCGCTCGATGGCTTTTCGACGTACTGGGAAGACGTGCGCCGCGACTACTACCCCTTCGAGAGCGGCCTGCAGGCCGGCACCGCCGAGGTGTACTGGCACGAAATCCCCGGCGGCCAGTACAGCAACCTGCGCCCCCAGGCCGAACGCCTGGGCCTGGGCGGCCAGTGGGAGACCGTAAAGGCCAACTACGCCTGGGTGAACCAACTCTTGGGCAACATCGTGAAGGTGACCCCCAGCAGCAAGGTGGTGGGCGACCTGGCCCTGTTCTTCACCACCCAGGGCATCACGCCCGAGAACCTGCACGAAAAGGGGCGCGATTTGAGCTTCCCCGAGTCGGTGCGTGGGTTTCTGCAAGGCGACTTGGGGGTGCCCGAGGGTGGCTTCCCGCAGCAACTCATTGAGCTGGTGCTCAAAGACAGTGCTGTGCCCACCCCCGCCGCCCTGCCGCCCATAGATTTTGAGCAGGGGCTTGCCGATTTCAAAGCCCGCTTCGGGCGTCAGTACACCGAGCTCGACTTCATCTCGTGGTGCTTTTACCCCAAAGTCTTCGAGCACTACGCGGCCTTTCAGGCCCAATACGGCGACCTGAGCTTTGTGCCCACCCCGCTCTTCTTCTACGGCTTGCGCCCCGAGGCCGAGGCGCTTGTCGAGCTCGAGCCCGGCAAGAGCATCCTGGTCAAATACCTCTACACCAGCCCGCCCGATGCCCGCGCCTACCGCCGGGTGTACTTCGAGCTCAACGGCCGGATGCGCGACATTGAGGTGCCCGACCGCAAGGCCGAGGCTACCGTGAAGCGCAACGCCAAGTGCAGCGCCCCCGACCACGTGGGCGCCCCACTTCAGGGCAAGCTGGCCAAACTGCTCATTGCCCCTGGCGCGGCGGTTGAGAAGGGCACGCCCCTCTTCGTCATCGAGGCCATGAAGATGGAAACCACCGTGACCGCCCCCCGCCCTGGCCGCGTGGCCGAGGTGGTGCTCAAGGAAGGTACACTCGTCGAAACCGACGATTGGGTGCTGAGTTTGAGCGCTTAAGCGGGTTCTCCACCTGCCCAGTGCCGCGGGCTGTGCAAGCCGTGGATGACCCACCCCGCGCTTGGGCGTAGTTTTGTCGCAGCTTTAGGGTGTTGTGGCACGGTTTGCCCCTTTGTAGCCCACTAGCTAGCAGATGAACGGAAGCAACTATACAGACGATTCGATCCGCTCGCTGGAGTGGGACGAGCACATCCGGCTACGGCCCGGCATGTACATCGGCAAGCTGGGCGACGGCAGCGAGCCCGACGACGGCATCTACGTGCTGCTCAAAGAAATCCTCGACAACTCGATTGATGAGTTTGTCATGGGCGGGGGGCGTACCATCGAGATTGACCTGACCGATACCCAGGTGACCGTGCGCGACTACGGGCGCGGCATCCCTCTGGGCAAGGTCATCGAGTGCGTCTCGAAAATCAATACTGGGGGCAAGTACGACTCGGCCGCCTTCCAAAAAAGCGTGGGCCTCAACGGGGTGGGCACCAAGGCCGTCAATGCCCTGAGCAGCCACTTTGTGGTGCAGAGCTTTCGGGAGGGGCAGACCAAGCGGGCTGAGTTCCGGCAAGGCAAGCTTGTGGCCGATGTGCCGCTGGCGCCGCTGGCCACTGCCAAAGCCGGCACGCTCGTCGAGTTTGTGCCCGACGAGACCATCTTCAAGCACTACCGCTTCCGCCCCGCGACGGTCGAGGCCATGCTCTGGAACTACGCCTACCTCAACCGGGGCCTCACCCTAGTGTTCAATGGGCAGAAGTACAAAAGCGACAAGGGGCTGGCCGACCTGTTGGCCAAAACTACCGAGGGCGAAGAGCTGGTGTACCCCATCGTGCACCTCGAGGGCCCCGACATCGAGCTGGCCCTCACCCACGGCCAGGGCTACGGCGAGGAGTACTACAGCTTCGTCAACGGCCAGCACACCACCCAGGGCGGTACCCACCAGGCTGCTTTCCGCGAAGCGGTGGTGAAGACCCTGCGTGACTTTTACAAAAAGGACTACGACCCCTCCGACATCCGTACCAGCATCATTGCCGCCATCAGCGTCAGGGTACAAGAGCCGGTCTTCGAGAGCCAGACCAAAACCAAGCTGGGCTCTAACCGTACCCACGAACCCGACGGGCCCCTGCTGCGTACCTGGATCAACGAATTCGTGGGCCGCGAGCTGGACAACTACCTCCACCGCCACCCCGAGGTTGCCGAAGCCTTGCACCGCAAAATCCAGCAGAGCGAGCGTGAACGCAAGGAGATGGCCGGCATCAAGAAGCTGGCCAACGAGCGGGCCAAGAAGGCCAACCTGCACAACCGAAAACTGCGCGACTGCAAGCTCCATTGGGGTGATAACCACCCCCAGGCCCCGCAGAGCACCATCTTCATTACCGAGGGCGACTCGGCCTCGGGCTCGCTCACCAAGGCCCGCAACCCCCACACCCAGGCCGTGTTTAGCCTGAAGGGCAAGCCGCTCAACTGCTTTGGGCTCTCGAAAAAGATTGTGTACGAAAACGAGGAGTTCAACCTCCTACAGCACGCACTTAACATAGAAGACGGGCTTGAGCAGCTGCGCTACAACCACGTGGTCATCGCCACCGATGCCGATGTCGACGGCAAGCACATCCGGCTGCTGCTGCTTACGTTCTTTTTGCAGTTCTTCCCCGACCTCATCCGCCAGCGGCACCTGTACATCCTACAGACGCCGCTCTTCAGGGTGCGCAACAAAAAAGCCACCCACTACTGCTACGACGAGGCCGAGAAGCAGGCGGCCATCGCCCGGCTAGGTGGCAAGCCCGAGATCACACGGTTTAAGGGTTTGGGCGAGATTTCACCCGACGAGTTCGAGGCCTTTATTGGCCCTGACATTCGGCTGGAGCCCGTATCGCTGCGGCACGAACTCAACGTACGCGAGCTATTGGGCTACTACATGGGCAAGAACACGCCCGAACGCCAGGCTTATATCATCGATCACCTACGCGTAGAGAAAGACCTGGTCCCGGTTGACGAAGCGGTTGCTGAGGCGCTGCCTGTGCTTTCGTCGGTTGCCTAGTCTGGGGATCGGGTAGCACGGGGTGGCTGGCAAACTCCAGCACCGATACCCATTCGTGGCTGGGGTGGGGCAGGGTGCTCACACCGAGGTACCGCATCTCGGGGTCGAGAAGCGCTTTTCGGTGCCCTAGGTCGACTACGTTCTGGTCGATGAGTAACTGTATCACGGTCATCAGCCCATCGTGGTAGCCGGTGGCCAGGCACTCGTTGGCCGAGATAAACTGGTTGTCGGTCAAGTACCGCGCAATGCGTTCGGGGTAGGGGGTGCCGTCGGCACTGCGGTGGGCAAAGGTGCGGCTCTGGGCCAGGTCGTGGGCGTGGTCGCGTGCCGCCAGTGTGAGGGTAGGGTCGGGGTAGAGCGGCGGCAGGTTGCGCGTCTGGCGCAGCTCGGCCAAGAGTGAGATAAGGTACTTCTGCTCGACGGGGTCGAGGTTTTCTTCGGTGATGTGGGGTAAAATGTACTGCGCCAGAAACGTTGGGCCATCGTGGCGGGCTAGGTTTAGGTAGAGGAGCACGTTGCGCTCCTCGGGCGAGAGGTAGGCGCAGCTGCTGGCAGTGTTTGCCCGGCTAATCTGGCTCTCGCTAAAGCGTTGGGCCGATAGGGGTGCGGGTATCAGTGCGGCGGCCACCAGCCACGGCACGATGAGGGTAGGGAAAGAACGGAAGTACATAACCTTATGGTAACATTTAGGTAATGTACAAATAACCATGTACTGGCCGTCTTTCGTACACAGAAGGTACACAAAAGACTTAAAATCCCTACAGATCCACCGTTTTGCGCCCGCTAGAGCTCGCTGGGGAGCTGCTTGCCCACCATGGCCGCCTGGAGGGCCTCATCAAGCACCCGTTCGGCGAAGGGCCGCGTGAGGGTTTCCAGGGTATCGAGCGCGGCAGTTAGGGCGTTTCGGTCGGTGGAAGAGAGCAGACCCTTGAGCTGGGCTAGGGCCTCGGTGGTGGCCTGCTGCTCCTCTGCGCGAATGGCAGCGGCGTGGCGTGCCAGAAACGCCTCGGTCTGAACAATGCGTTGCTTGGCCTCTTCACGCGTTTCGATGAGCAGCCGGGTCTCGACATCGCTCTGGGCGTGTTCGAGCGAAGCAAGCAGCATGGCTTCGACCTCGGCGTCGGTTAGGCCGTAGCTGGGCCGCACGTCGATCTGTTGCTGGATGCCGCTACGCAGCTCCTGTGCGCTAACCTTCAGGATGCCATCGGCATCGATCAAAAACCGGATCTCAACCTTGGGCAGGCCTGCAGGCATGGCCGGAATGCCCTTGAGTTCAAACTCGGCCAGCTTGCGGTTGTGCGCCACCAGATCGCGCTCGCCCTGGTACACGGCCACTTTCAGGCCGGTTTGCCCGTCTACCTGGGTGGTGTATTGCCGGCCCACGCGCGCGGGGATTTTGCTGTTGCGGGGCAGCAGCACGTCCATGAGCCCCCCCGCCGTTTCGATGCCCAGCGACAGCGGCGTGACGTCCAGCAGCAGCAGGTCGCTGCGGCCCCCGGCCAGGATATCGGCCTGTACGGCGGCCCCCAGGGCCACCACCTGGTCGGGGTCTAGGCTGGTATTGGGCGCTTTACCGAAAAGGGCCTCCACCTGTTGCCGCACGTAGGGTATACGGGTACTCCCGCCCACCAGTAGCACCTGGTCAATGCCCGAGGGCGTGAGCTGCGCCGCTTCAAGCGCCGTACGGATGCTGGCAAGGGTTTGCTCAATGTAGGGCGCGATGAGGCCCTCGAACTGCGAGCGGGTAAGCGTGACGGGGTAGGAGGCCCCGCCCCAGTGCAGAGCATCCTCAAAGGTCTGGGCACTTGAAAGTGCCTTTTTGGCCCGTTCGGCCAGTAGGCGGAGCTGGCCCCGGTAGGCCAAGCCCTCGGCCTCGGGTACGGGTGGCACCTGCCCGCTCGTTAGCCAGTGGTCTGCCACGGCGCGGTCGAGGTCGTCGCCGCCCAGGTAGGTGTTGCCGTGGGTACTCAGCACTTCAAACACCCCGCCCTCAATGGCCAGGATGGTCACATCGAAGGTGCCGCCCCCCAGGTCGTACACCGCCACTTTTGTATGTGTGGCGGGGTCTAGGCCCAGCCCGTAGGCTAGGGCGGCGGCGGTGGGTTCGTTCACGATGCGCAGTACGTCGAGCCCCGCCAGCCGTCCGGCGTCGCGGGTGGCTTCGCGCTGGGTATCGTTGAAATAGGCAGGTACGGTGATGACAGCCTTTTCGACACTCTGCTTGAGCTTGTGTTCGGCGCGGGCCTTAAGCTCGCGCAGGATGAGCGCCGAGAGCTCGATGGGCGTGTAGTACCGCCCGTCAATCTCGATGCGCACCAGCCCATCCTCCACGGGGCTTTCCAGAATACGGTAGGCGAAGTGGCTCAGGTGGGCCCCCAGGTCGCGGTACGACTGGCCCATGAGGCGCTTGACCGAATACAGCGTGCGGGCGGGGTCGGTTTCAAGCAGTGGCCGGGCATCTTCGCCGACCGTGACTGCACCCCCCGGGCCGATGTGGATGAGCGAGGGCACGACGACCTCACGGCCAAAGTCGGCCAGGCACTCGGGTTTGCCCTCCTGCATGCGGGCAATGAGCGAGTGGGTTGTGCCCAGGTCAATGCCGACAATTAGGTTGTCGTCCTTCAGGGTACCGGTCGAAAGGTTGATGGGGATACGCGCCATGGGCCAAAGTTCTGTGTAGCCAGCAAACAGTTAGCTTACGTATTGCATTTCAGGTGATGAAGAATTGGTGGTTTACACTACGTCTGGCGTTGGCGCTGGCCTTTCAGAGCAATAGCAGTTGGGGGCAAAGCCCTGCAGCCGAGCCATTCACGCTCGAGGTGACCAGTACCTGGCTCTCACTCCGCGACCCCGCCGCCGGGCTCACCGCCCATCAGTGGGCCGCCCTCGACTCGGTACAGCAAGGCTACTGGCACTACCCCGCCGATGCCCTTTCGCACCAGGCCCTGCCAGCCCTGTTGGCGCTGTGGGCCGCAGGCGAGGTGCAGCCCTTGGTGCAGGAAGGCACCGCATGGCTGCCCGCCAGTTACCCCGTGTACCATGCGGCGGCGCAGGCGCTAGCCCAGCTAGGCGGCCCTAGTACTGCGCTATTGCGCCCTGCACTGGGCCCCGACGCCGACCTGGCCAAGGCCTATGGGTACTGGCAGCGGCTCTTACAGTATACCCCGCACCGCATCTGCGTCATGGGTACCCACCGGGCTGGCCCCGCACCTACTACGGTGCTCGATACCCTTGTGCTTACGTTTCTGAACGAAGCTGGGGGGGAAGAGGTACCGCTGCTGCGTTTCGGGCTCGCTCCTGCCGTGTCTGGCGCGCCACGGGGCCCGCTTCGGCAGCTGGTGGCCCACCTGCCCGCGTTCAGGGTTGCCGGTATGTGCCTTCGGCTGGGCCCCAGCGCGTTTGCACCCGGCAGTGCGGCAGCCATCGCCGCAGCGTACGGGCTGGTGGTACCCGAAGCGTCGTTACCACCCGGTGTGCTTACCGCACCGGTGCAGAACCTCCTCGCCGCGTACTACACCGCCGTATACGCTGCCCCGCCGCCACCGGCCCAGCAGCCACTCTTGCTCCAAACCGCGCGGTTACTCACGGCAGAGAGCCCCCCTGGGCCCTACACCTACACGACCGAGACGCTTCAGGCCGTCCTTGCGCAGCTACCCTCGTCCCTGCAGGTGCAGGAAGGTGCCTTGGGTCGGTCGGTCGCCGAGAGCCGAGCCTGGGTGCAGCGTGAGCTGCCCCGGCTATTGAAGCGCGCGTACCAGGGCAAGCTGCCCCTCTACGGTGCTACCCTGCACGACACCCTGTCGTACGCGGGCCTTACCACCCGGCTTTTTGGCATAGCGGCTACCGGAGAGGTGCTGCTCGACGACAGTCTGCCGCCAGACATGCCCTACCGCCAGCGCCAAAAACGTCGCCTAAACCCACTGGCCACGGCCCTTACCGCAGGCGTGCCGCTGCTCTACATCACCTACCGGCTCGACTGGTCTCAAGGCGCAGAGGGCGCCACGCTCACCCCACTCAGCCTTCGGTTTGAACCCGACTACCAGCGCCTGGGCAGCTACCCCGTTTCTGTGGCGCTAGCCGACCTGCCCGCTAGTTGGCAGAAACGCTACCGCAGCGAGCTGGCCTTTGGTACCCGCACCCATTACCTGGCCCAGCTGTACCTGGGCGGCGTAGGGTACACGCTTTGGGATACTGGGTTCAACGACCGGCGAATCCTGCAATCGTTCCTAGAAAGCTACTGGGTACTCAGTGGGCTGGCCGAGCGCGACTTTGGTCGGCTCGTTTCACGCATGCCACCCCCCGATCTGACCGACCCCGCCACCCGCCGGGCCCTGGAGGTCGAGCTCCACCGGGGCGCGCGCGACTAGGCCGGGCCCTGGTACCGCTCGCCTGCCGCGCCGCGCTTGGCCAGGCCGTCTACATAGTCGTTCCACCGGTTGCCACTGTGCGCTTCGATTTTGTGCCACCGGATGGTAATGCCACACCCCCGCACAAATTCGCGGTAGCGCTGGGTAAGCGGCTGCTTGGCCTTCCACTCGCCCGTGGCCCATTTTTCGATGCCGTAGTAATCGTAGTACACCCCTACCTGCCCGATGCCCTGGGCCTTGCACCAGCGCAGGGCGTGCCCAACGGCAAAGAGCTCACCCGCCACCTGGCGGGTACCGGCACTGTCTGCTTCGCTGATGGGGCCGCACGCTTCAAAGCGTATCGTATCGCCCTCGAGGATGACCAGCCCGTAGCCCACGCCCCCTGCCACCCACGAGCCGTCTACGTATACCGAGAGGCTCATTGGCTGCGCCCCACCCATTGCATGATCTGTTCGTAGACGGTCTGCAGGCCAATTTGCTCCATGCAGGCGCAGCGACGAGCGCCCCGGCAGTCGCTACAGGTAGGCTTTGGGGCGTTCAAGACATGGGTCCGTGGGCCAATTGGCCCCCACCGGCCCGCGTGCATGGGTCGGATGACGGGGTACAGCCCCAACACCGGTTTACCCAGCGCCGCAGCGATGTGGAGCGGGCCCGTGCTGCAGGCCACCAGCCCATCTACGTTGCTCAGCAGGGCAATGAGCTCCTCCAGGCTCAGCTTGCCGGTAAGGTCGGTCACCTGGGGTAGGGCCAGGAAGGCGGGGTCTTCGGCGCGCATCCGGGTACCTTCTTCCGCCGTGCCGGTGACCAGAATCTGCACCTTCTCCGTTGGCAACGACTGGGCCAATGCACGGTAGAACGAGAGCGGCCACTCGCGTGCACTGCCCCGGCTTTTGGGGTGTAGCACAAGCCGGAACCGGTCGGGTCGTAGGTAATTGCCCACCGATAACCCCAACCGCGGCAATCGGGTAAGCCCGAAGTAGGCACTTAGCGCCTGGGCTGGTTGCGCCTGGGCCCACCCAGGGGCCTGGGGGAGCAGGGGTGCAAGCAAATGAAAGTTGAGTTGGGCCTCGTGGAGTTCAGACCGGCGGCGACTGAAGTGTACCCGGTGGGTGCAGGTCGGCCAGTGGTACCACCGGTGGCTCGTGCCAACACGTTGGGGCACCTGTACCTTCCGGGCTGCCCAGGCCAGGGGCGCGTTGGGGTACACGTGCAGCAGGGTGGTAACGCCAGCGGCGGTAAGCCGCTCGGGGCTCCTCAGCACATCGTCCAGCTTCAAAAAATCGTCTACGTGCGCCGAGCACCGTACCAGAGGCTCGGTACTCGGCTGGCCCAGCCAGAGAACTCGCACGCCCGGCAAAGTGCTTTTGAGGTACCCGGCCAAGGGCAGGGTGAGTACACAGTCGCCCAGGTTGTCGCTGCGACTAATGAGGACGGTGGGTGGGGTCACGCTTCGGGGCGGGGCGGCTGCGGTGGGGTGGTGTAGAGTAGCGCAAAGAACGCGCAAAAGCACAGGCCAATCTGTTGCTCGAGGACCGAGTCGGTGAGCCAAGCCACCAGCGCGATGCCCCAGAAGGCCCAGCCCTCGGTAGGGATGTACGCCCGCCCCAGCCACCAGGGGTGAACCCAGGCTAGTGCCAGCAAGGCAAAGCCTAGCAGGCCAAAGGTTGCCAGGCTTTCCAGGTATTGGTTGTGAGGGTTGATGTAATGCTCGGGGGCAATGCGGTAGGGCAGCTGCCGGTACTCGACGACCATTTCATCGAAACAGTCGCCCACCTGGGCGCCAAACAGGGGGTACCGTTGTGCCACTCGGCCTGCCGCGTGCCAGGCCGCCAGCCGCCGCCCAAGCGACCAGTCGGTTAGCTCATCGCCGCGCCTGTAGGCCTCAAGGTCGTGCCAACCGTGCCGCACTTTGGCCCGTAGCGTAGGTAGTTGGCTCGTCGCCATCCCGAGCCCCAGGGTTACCAGAGCTACCAGCGCCAGCGACCGCCCCCAGCCCCACCGCCGGGCCCCTGCCCTGACCATTAGTGGCAGGCCAACGGCGTAGAGACACAACAGGCCCGTTCGGTTAGCCAGTAGGTGCACCAGAATGAGCAGCCAGAGGCAGAGCCCCAACCAGGCCCAGCGCTGCCACGTCGTGGCGGCGCGATGGGCCCAGGTTGCTGTAAGAATGACCGAAAACGCGTGGAGAATCCCTACGCTTAAGGGCAGCACGCCCAGAGGAGCGGCTACAGGCTTGCCCTGGGCCAGTAGGGTTACGTAGGCCTCCCAGTTCAGGACTAGTGTTATGCCCATCACCGTGGTCATGGCCGTGGTGGCTGCTACCAGCAGCCGTTCGGTGGCCAGCCGCCAGCGTTGGGGTAGGCCACCCGCCGCAGCAAACCCGATGGCGTAGGCACCCATGGGCAGGTAGTTGAGTACATGTTGCCGGGCCGTGGTGACGTTGTCGCTCAAAACAAGGCTCAGGCAGGCCAAGAGCACGTAAAGCAGCGGCCAGCGGTTGGCCGGGTGCCACAGCCGACTGGCCCACTCCCCCCAGCGGGGGTGTGCCAGCGCGGCTAGTAGCGCCACCCCAGCGCTAATGCTAAGTACTGAACGGGACCAAAGCAGCCCCACCGCAACACCCAGGCCCGTTACGAGCAGGATGTGCCGTGGGGTAAGCCAAGCCGGGGCCCAGGGCCAGTGGGTTTCGGTACGCATCAGCCCAGCATGGGTTGCAGGTCCGGTGGCAGGCTGTACAGGTGGGTATACGTAGACTCGCGCTGGGCGTAGTCGAGTAGCGCGGTATAAAAGGGATGGTTACCAATGGTGGCGCTGTCGCCGACCACGATGAGGGTACCCTTCGCCCGGGTAAGGGCGACGTTGATGCGCCGCGTCTCACGCAGGAAACCGATCTCGCCCTGGGGATTGCTGCGCACAAGGCTTACCACAATGGCATCGCGCTCCTGGCCCTGGAAGCCGTCTATCGTACGGATGTGTAGCTGCAGCCAGGGTTGGCTCAGGCCATAGGCGCCCTCCAGGCGAATGCGTAGCCGACGGATTTGCTCCTGGTACGGCGAAATGACCCCTAGGCTGAAGGGTTCGGCATCGGGCTCAAGGTCAAGCTGTGGTGCCACCTGGGCCGCCAGGTGCTGGGCCAGCCGGTACACGAGCTCTACCTCGCCAGGGTTGCCGCGGGAGAGTGTTTCGGGGTTTACGACCTCATCGAACCCTACCCCGGACGTATCGATAAACTGAAAGGGCGGTAGCTCTGGCACCCGGGTGCGCGCCGCCACGCTGGCATCGGCCACAAGCCGTCCGCCGTAGAACTGAGCATTCGAGAAGCCCATGATCTGGCGGTGCATGCGGTATTGAACGGCCAGTAGGGCACTGGCCGCTGGGGTGCTGGCCTCCTGGCGCTGGTAGAATTTCTCGGCCAGGCTGAGCTCAAGCCCCTCGCGGGCGGCCTGGGCATGTTTCACGGTAGGCGGTAGCTGGAAGGGGTCGCCGGCAAAAATGACCCGCTGCGCCAGCCGGATCGCAATCCAGCACGCGGGCTCAAGCGCCTGGCAGGCCTCGTCGATAAACAGGGTGCGGAACTGCCGGCGCTGCACCCATTGGCTGGCTGTGCCTGTCAGCGTCGTAACAATAACCTGCGCCTGCTGCAGCAGGTCTTGCAAGAGGTAGTTCTCTAGCTTGCCTGCGTCGCGCTGTAAGTACCGGGCGTCTTTGTACAGGTCTTGGCGCTTGCGCTTTTCGTGGGGGTGGCGGGCGCCGAGTTTGCTGGCGCGGGCCAGGAGCTCGTCGGCATGCTGCTTAAGCCGCCGCAGTTCGGGGTAGTCGGGGTGCTCGGTGAGCTGGTGGTCGAGCGTTAGCTGCTGTAGCGTATCGGATACCCGCGCCGGGTGGCCTACCCGCACCACCCGCAGCCGGGCGGCGTGCAACCGTTCGGCCAGTAGGTCTACCGCCGTGTTGCTCGGGGCGCACACCAGCACCTGCCGTTCGCTGCGCACCGCCAGGCGGATGGCTTCGATGAGCGTCGTCGTTTTGCCCGTGCCAGGTGGGCCCAGGATGAAAAAGCCGTCCTTGGCGCTGAGTGCCGCCACGATGGCCGCCTGTTGTGAGGCGTTAAGTGCCGTACTGAGCCCCTCGGGTACAGGTGCTGGCACCGTGAAACGGAGAGGTAAGCGGCCCAGCAGGCGTTCGCGCAGCTCAAGTAGGCGCTCGTTGTCGGTGCGGGCCACCTCCTCTAGGGCCCGTTCCATCTCGCGGTACGAACGGTCGTCGTAGCTCTGGTCTACCCCCAGACGGCTGCCCCAGAGCCAGTCGGGTAGGGCATCGTCGTTGAGGACCACCACGAGGCTACGGGCGTTTACCTTGGCCACGACCCCGTGGGCGGCCGGGGGCACTTCGCCCGGGGAGGTGGGTGCCGGGAAGACACTCACAATCTGCCCGCCCGAAAAAATGTCGGGCCCTCTGGCACTGGCCTCGGCCTCCAGTTCTATCCGCAGCGTATCGCCTGTACCGTAGCCTTGGGCACTAAGCCGAGCCGGAAACCAGGTTGCGCCCTCTTTGATGCGCTTATCTAGAGGCCTGAGCAGCACCTTTTCGCGGAACTGGCGCCGCTCTTCCTCCTCTTCCCACCGTAACAATTCGGCCAACCGGCGCAGCTCTGCGGCACTGTCGGGGCCTGGGCCCTGCTTCACGAGCGCAAGTTGGCCCACTTGGGCGGCAAACCCAAGCTGGGGTTAGTTGCCCGTGGTTTGGAAGAGTTTGCTAAGCTTTGCCTTTTCGGCGGGGGTTGCCTCTTGCATGCCCTGAGGGTCGGTGGCATCGGTACGCCGTTTGGCGCGCTCGGCGTAGCCGGTGAGCAGGGTTAAGAAATCCTCAGGCCCCGAAAAGCCAATGCTACGGCCAATGAGGTCGCCATTTTTATCGAAAAACAGGATCGTGGGGTAGGCCCCTACCTTGTAGCGCCGTGCCAGCTCAATGCCTTCGCCCTTTTCGGCGTTAAGCTTGTAGCCAATGAACTCGGCGTTGGCATACGCACCCACTTTGGTGTCGGTAAAGGTTTGTTTGGCCATCAGCTTGCAGGGTCCGCACCAGTCGGTGTACACATCTACAAAGAAGGGCTTGCCCGATAGCTTGGCTTGCGCCAGCAGCTGATCCCAGGTGCCTTGGTAGAACGTAATGCCTTGCGTGGGCTGGGTTTGGGCGTGGGCAGGTAGTGCAACGGCTGCCGTAACCAGCATGCCCAAGACCCGTAGGAGGTGCAGTCGGATGTGCATTGTATTCAAGTATACGCCCCACAGGCAGCTTTCGTGTATGAAACGGAAGTGTTTTTGGAGGTTGTTAACCCAATATAGCCCCTGTACTACCGTATTTAGCTCCGAGTATGAGGCAGTTTCGACAGCAATTTTTCTACAGCGGGGTAGTTGCCCTGGTGTTTTGGGGCCTCGTGGGCCGCGGCCAAACCGAACCCATGATCTACCAGCTTACCGGGGTTGTGCTCGACAAATCCACGAACGAGCCCATCCCGTTTGCGGTACTGCAGGTGAACTACAGCCGCCGCCGGGCCATCTGCAACCAGAATGGGTTTTTCAGCATACCGGTCATTGCCACCGATACGCTGCACTTCTACTCCCTGGCCTACTTCCGCAACAGCATGGCCGTAGGGCGGGTGCTCGAAGAGTCGGGCGGCGACACCACCGAACAGTACCTGTACTTTACGCACTACATGATCCAGGACGAAATCTCGACCCCCGAAATCGAGATCCGGCCCTACCGCACCCGAGAGGAAATCCGGGTTGCGATGGCCGCCATGCCCCTCGACGAGAATAGCCCCGCCGCCGCCGCCGCCCGCAACGTGAGCCCCGAGATGCTTACCTACCTGGTCGAAAACCTGCCGGTAGATGGCTTCGAGCGCCAGGCCGCTGCCACCCAGCAGTACTACCTGCAGTACCAGTACCAGAACCGCGTGGCAACCGTGGGCCTCATCGACCCCATTGCTATCTACCGCCTGGTCAACTACTTCAGCGAGAAGAACCGAAGCCGGAAAGACAAGAAGACCTACAACTACTGGCCCGACGACGAAAACTAGTCTGGCACGGCCTTTGGCTGCACCCACAGTATGCAACGCACCCTTCGGTTTTTTGGGACTCTTTTTCTGGTCCTGCACGGCGCCCTGACAGGGGTCGCCCAAGACCTCGAATCGTTCACCGTAAGCAACCTTACGGCCACCAATGCCGTGCTCGACAACTTCGTCTACGGCCTTGAAATCCAGTTTACCCTCGACTACACCGCCAAAAAAGGCTTGGTGAAAGACACCGAGATTGCCGTCTACTTCACGACAGACGACGGCACACCGGTTGCCAGTCACGCCAACGGTACCACCTACCGCGACCCCGACAACCGCCTGCGCGTGGTAAGCAAGTTGCCCAAGGGTGGCTCAGGGATATCAACCCACCGAGTACTTGTACCCTATTACGCCATTGCCCTGCCCGAAGGCGACTATACCCTGCAAGTAGTGCCACGGCTGAAAAAGCTGCTTAAAGACGAAGTGCGTGAGCTACCCGTCGCCTACACGGGTGCCGACACCGTTACCCTCGAAATGCCCGCCCTGCGCCGGGTGTCGCTGCGCATAAGTGGGCTCTCGGTCGAGCCAACCAACCTCGATGGCGGCAGTTGGGACGGTACCCTCGGCCTAGGCAAAGAAGAAGCCAAGCTGCCCGACCTACAGTACCGCCTGTACCTCGAAGGCGTGGTCGCACGCGACGAAGTATTTCTGAGCCAGGTGCAAGACAATGTAACCGAGGCCACCTGGGCCCAGCCCAGTGCCTCGTTCTACCTGGCCCCCGAGGATCAACTGACGCTCGAGATCGTCGACAACGACGGCCTTACCGACCCCAACCGCATTGGCCAGCGCCGCCTGCGCCTGGCTGATCTGGAGGCCTTTGCCGAAACGCCCGGCCTGCTACCCACCTTCGACCGCGTGAAAACGGTCACCGTAGCCGCGTTTTTCAACTAACGCGGGGCAGTTAACGAGGCCCGCTCACCAGCCGCTGGATTTCCTGCAGCTTCAGTAGCGCCTCGATCGGCGTTAGGGTGTTTACATCTAGCCCCTCGAGCAGTTCCCGCACCGCCAGGGCCACCGGGTCGTGCAGGCTGAAGAGCTGGAGTTGTGCCGGGGGGGGCATCTGCCGCACGTTGGCAACCCGTGGCGTGCTGGTAGCCCCCCTGCTGCCTTTCAAGGCCTCGCCGTGGGTGGCCTCAAAGTGGCGCAGCAGTTCGGTGGCCCGGGCGGTGACCGCGGGCGGTACGCCGGCCATTTCGGCAACCTGAATCCCGAAGCTGTGGGCCGCACTACCGGGCACTAGGGTACGCAGGAAGATGATTTTGCCGCTCACTTCTTTTACACGTACGGTGTAGTTCTTCACCCTCGGCAGCTGTTCGGCGAGCTCGGCCAGCTCGTGGTAGTGGGTTGCAAAGAGCGTGAGGGCGGCCCGGCTGGGTTCGGCGTGCAGGTACTCGACCAGCGCCCAGGCGATGGCTACCCCGTCGTAGGTGGCCGTACCGCGCCCAATCTCGTCGAAGAGCACCAGGCTGTGGGCCGTCACCTGGTTCAGGATTCGGGCCGTTTCGGTCATTTCGACCATGAAGGTGCTCTCGCCTGCGGCCAGGTTGTCTGAGGCCCCCACACGGCTGAAGACCTTGTCTACCACCCGCAGGCGCAGGGCCTGAGCCGGTACGTAGCTGCCCACCTGAGCCAGGAGCACCAGCAGCGCCGTTTGCCGCAGCAGGGCGCTTTTGCCCGCCATGTTGGGCCCGGTGATGAGCAAAATCTGCTGGCCATCGCCGCTCAGGGTTACGTCGTTGGGTACGTAGGGGGCCTCGCGGGGCAGCAGCGTTTCGATGACCGGGTGGCGGCCCTGCTCAATTTCGAGCACGGCCGCGGGCCCTTCGACGAATGTGGGCCGTACGTAATGGTAGCGCTGGGCCTGGGTGGCCAGTGCACAGTAGACATCCAGCTCGGCTAGGGCGTTGGCAAGCTGCTGCAGGGTGCTTACCTCGGGTTGAAGCTCGGCGAGCAAGGCCTGGTAGAGCTCAGATTCGAGGCGCAGCAGGGTCTCCTCGGCCGAGAGCATTTTTTCCTCGAAGACCTTGAGTTCGGGGGTGATGTACCGCTCGGCGTTGGCAAGGGTCTGCTTGCGGATGTAGTCCTCGGGTACCCGCCCGGCGTTGGCGTGGGTTACCTCAATGTAGTAGCCAAAGACGCGGTTGTACTGGATTTTGAGCGAGGCAATGCCGGTTCGGGCGGCCTCCTGGTCGCGCAGGCGGGCCAGGTAGCCCTCGGCGTCAGTTTTCAGGGCCCGCGTTTCGTCGAGCGCAGCGCTCACGCCCGCAGCGATGACCCCGCCTTTGGCCACATCGGGTGGGGGGGCTTCGGTGAGCTGCCGCACCAGCGGGGCAAGCAGGCCCTCTGCCCGGGGTACCTGCCCCCGCCAGGCGGTAAAGCCCGGCTGAGGCACCGCCTCAAGGATGCCCGGCAGGCGCTCCAGGCTGGTGCGCAGGGTGGCGGCCTCGCGGGGGTTGAGCCGGAGGGTGGCCAGGCGCATGGCCAGCCGTTCGAGGTCGGCTACCTGGCCGAGGAGGGTGCGCAGGCGGTCAAGGGCCTCGGGGGCAGCGAGCAGGGCGGCCAGGCAGTCGTGCCGGGCTTCGATGGCGGACCGGTCGCGCAGCGGGAAGGCCAGCCAGCGCCGCAGGAGCCGCGCCCCCATCGCCGTGCGGGTATGGTCGAGCACTTGTACCAGCGCGCGGCCCTCGGGGTGCTGGGGGGCCAGGACCTCAAGGTTGCGCAGTGTAAAGCGGTCGAGTGCCAGGTACTGCCCCGTATCGAAGGGCGCGAGGGGGCGCAGGTGGCCTAGGCGGTGCTGCTCGTTCTCCTTAAGGTAGTGCACCAAGGCCCCGGCAGCAGCGGCGCCAAGTGCTAGGCCATCGACCCCCAGGCCTTTGAGGGAGGCAAGGCTGAACTGGCGCAGCACCTGCTCCTCGGCGTACGCGGGTTCAAAGACCCAGTCTTCGAGCCGGTAGAGGTTGGGGGCCTCGCCCAGGAGCTCGCGTACGGCCCGTAGGTCGCCCCGGCGGATGACGATTTCGGCTGGGCGCAGGGGGGCCAAGAGGGCGTCGAGCCGGTCGGTGGGGCCCTCGGTGCACCAGAACTCGCCCGTAGAGGCCTCGAGGGCTGCCAGGCCGTAGCGCCGCTCGGGCGCCAGGACCAGGCCCACCAGGTAGTTGGCTTGGGCGGGTTCGAGCAGGCTATCGGTAAAGGCCAGGCCGGGGGTTACGATCTCGGTGATGCCACGGCGCACCAGGCCTTTGGCCAGCTTGGGGTCTTCGAGCTGGTCGCAGACGGCGACCCGGGCCCCACCGCGTACTAGCCGGGGCAGGTAGGTATCGAGGGCGTGGTGGGGGAAGCCGGCGAGCTCGACCTCGCTGGCGGCACCGTTGGCCCGGCGGGTGAGGGTGATGCCCAGCAGCTCGGCGGTGCGGATGGCATCGGGGCCGAAGGTTTCGTAGAAGTCGCCGACGCGGAAGAGCAGGATGGTATCGGGGTGCTTGGCCTTCAGGGCATTGTACTGCTGCATGAGCGGCGTTTCGGTGCCGCCGCCGCGTTTGGGGGTGCCTTTGGCCATGGCTTGGCCAAGTTAGGGGGTGGGGGGCGTACAAACGGGCTCACCCCGCAGCGGACGTGGAAACCACGTGCTACGGGGTGTGGGAAGGCCGCCCCCCGCTGTGACCAAAGGCGGGGCTCGCCCGGCAGGGCCGGTACCGTTTGCCAACAACGGGGGCCGGATGCGGGACTTGGCGCGGACTTGGGGACACTGGCGTTTGGCCAGTTGCCCGCAGCGGGGCCTACGGGGGGCGGGCGCGCTGAGCGGCCCTCCATTGGACAGGTAGGTACGGATGGAGGGGCCGGGCTGGTTCCGGGCTCGTTTGTTGCTTGCCAGGTTGTGCCGTCCGCCAGGCGGCGTGGGGGGGTACTGTCTGGGGGGTGTAGGGGATTGGGGGCTCTGGGAATACGACGGAGCGCTCGGGTTACCAGCCCTGCCCCGAAGGAGCGCCTGTGCCGGGACGCCCTGGCTCGCGTAGTCCAGGTCAACCGCTCACGACCTCACGCCCGACTGGAGAAAACGTGGTGCTCATTCGTCTACTGGCAGCAAGATGGGCGCTGCACGGGCGGGTTTGGCACTGTGTCCACGTGGGGTTGTGCACGCTGGGGAATAGTGGGGCCTGTGCGTCTGGTCTGTGTATGCCACGTATGTGATGTTTAGAGTCCGCTCGCTCATGGCCGCGGGGCCGCGTGGCGGTGCTCGCGCTGGAGATTTGCGGGGTCGGGGCGGCGGGCGAGCCGCGCCGCAGGCCTTGCGGCCTTTCGCCCCCCCAAATGCTATGCGCTGCGCTCCGCCACTGGGATCGTCCGGGCCCGGGTGGGCCCGTGGGTCCTACACGCCCGCGCCCCCGCCGAGGGTTTGGCGAGGAGGGCCGTTACGCACCACCCCGACCCACTCCTCAGAGAGGAGGGGCAACACAAGGCTGTTGTCATGCTGAGCGCAGCGAAGCACCTAACGGGCCGTAGGCTGGACGGGTGGCGGCGTCAGTGGTGAGAGAGATCCTTCGGCCAGGGCCTCAGGATGACCAAGACTATACTGGTATTGTTTTGAGAATTTTACCTTAAATAGAGAAATGGAAACATACCTCCCTCAGGATAGAGTCTTGGAACTCATCCGTCTTTGTTGGTACAACGGTCTGATTCTAAATCAACTTCAGAAAGATCCTGAGGGCACAAAATTTCTTGAGCGTTTTAGAGTCGAGTCCTTAAATGGAATTGGTTTTGATTCTTGGAACCAGGGAAGTATCATGATGAGTCTTTATGGGCTATTCGTACTTCCTAAAGAATATTGGAGATTAAAATTACGTAATGGGCAGAAAATGCTTGATGAAGAGATCGATAAATTGATTTTTGGTTTCTTGCCAGCCAATTTTCGAATAGATAAGTATTTCAAAATCGTGCATGAAAGCAGTGTTGGTGATAACGTTCAAAGACTACGGCACCTAAGAAACTCTATAGCTCATGGAAATATTAGTCTGGATGGGAATTTGTTTGTCTTCAGTAGCTACTCACAAATTTGGGATGCAGCTCAAAATATGTATCCCTTGCGTCAAAAAATGACTTCTGACATGATTCGTCTGACAAGTTTTATTCAAGATTTTGGCCAGTATTTTATTAACACGTTAGAAAATTCAGCCTCAGAATCCTAGTTTGGCCCTAATGCGCAAGCTGACCCTAGACGAGCTGGGCCGGATGTCAGTGGACGCGTTCCGCGCGGCGGAAAAGCTGCCGCTGGTGGTGGTGCTGGACAACGTGCGCAGCCTGATGAACGTGGGCAGTGTGTTCCGCACGGCCGATGCGTTTCTGGTGGGGCGGCTCTACCTGTGTGGGCTTACGGGCACACCCCCGCACCGCGAGATCGAGAAAACGGCCCTGGGCTCGACCCACAGCGTGGCCTGGGCCCACCACGCGAGCACCCTGGCGCTGGTGCAGGACCTAAAGACCGAGGGCTACCACATTGTAGCGCTGGAGCAAACCGCGGGCAGCGTGCCCCTGGCGCAGTACAGCCCACCCATGGGTGGGCCGGTGGCGCTGGTGCTGGGCAACGAGATTTCGGGGGTAGACGGGGGCGTGCTGGCCGAGGCCCACGCGGCGGTCGAAATCCCCCAGTACGGCACCAAGCACAGCCTGAACGTGGCTGTGGCGGCGGGCATCGGCATCTACCACGTGGCCGAGCTGCTACGGGCCCGCGGGGTGGGGCTGGGCTAGGCGGTGGCGGGCGGCGGGGCGTCGAGCTCGTGGAGCTGGCCGTCTTTCAGGCGGAGCATGCGGCCGGGGTAGCGGCGCAGGAGCTCGTAGTTGTGGGTAGCCATAAGGATGGCGGTGCCGGTGCGGTGGATCTGGCGCAGAATCTCGAGGATGTGTGCGCCGACTTCTGGGTCGAGGTTGCCGGTGGGCTCGTCGGCAATGAGCAGCTGGGGCTGGTTGACCAGGGCGCGGGCGATGGCGGTGCGCTGCTGCTCTCCGCCGGAGAGCTGGTGGGGCAGGTGCCCGATTTTGCCGGTGAGGCCGGTGAGCATGAGCACCTCGGAGAGGCGGCCCTTGATTTTACGGCGGTCGGCCCAGCCGGTGGCCTTCATGGCGAAGGTGATGTTTTCGCCGACGGTGCGGTCGGGCAAGAGCTCGAAGTTCTGGAAGACGATGCCAAGGCGGCGGCGCAGGTAGGGCACCTGGGTAGGGGCGATGCGGGTGAGGTCGTGGCCTGCGACGGTGAGGGTGCCGCGGGTGGGTTTGAGGTCGGCGTAGAGCAGGCGCAGGAGCGAGCTTTTGCCGGCGCCGGTACGGCCTATGAGGTAGGTAAAGTCGGTGGCGCCGAGGGTGAGGTCGATGCCCTCGAGCACGCTTTTGCCGTGGTAGTCGAGGCCCACGCCCTGTAGGGTAGCTATGGGCGGGGGGGGCGTAGCGGCGGCGGTTGCCGAGGGTTCGGGGTTCATTGGAACTCGACTTGGGTGATGCGCCCAAAGGGCAGGGCTTCGGCGTGGGCCTCGATGGCCTGGTAGAGGGCCTCGGTAAGTTCGCCGGGGCCGGGCTTGCCGGTGCGGCCCGGGCGGAAATACCCTACGAGGGTAAACTGGGCATCGCGCACCTGGATGTAGTCTGGGATTTTGGCCTTGCCCTTCACCTTAAGTAGATAATAAGTTTTGGGGCTGCTGGGGGGCGCGTCGGGCATAGGGGTAGGTGTGTTGCCGTGCGGTAAAGTTGCGGTTAGCAAACGCAGCAGGCAGCCACCTAGCGTACTAGGTAGCGTTACCTAGGTGCAAAAATAGAGGTGTGGCCTTGGGGGTGCGGTAAAATTTGTAAATTTGTGCCGCTCAGGCTGCTAGGTTGCCAACGGATACGAGGTCTTATGCGTGTGATGGCAAGTTGGCACCCAACCGTAGCGTGAGCGTAGCTAGCCATTACCTTCGCACACACATCCAGCTAACCCTTACACCTGTGAGTTTGCTTCCTATGAATCGCGTTCCCCACGTACTGGCTGTAGGCGCGGTGGCCCTTGGCCTAGTCGGCTGTGGCACATTTGAAGGTGCCCGCGTCAACGTGAGCCCCAATCCGCTAGAAGTACATGCCGATACGGTCAAAGCTTCGATCAAAGGCTCTATCCCGCCCGAGTCGGGGTTCAAAAAAGGCGGTGCCTACACCGGCGCCTTGGTGATGAAAGACACCACCGGCACGCGTAGCGACAAGTTTACGGTGGGCACGGTGGTGCTGACCAGCGACCAATTCCCCGACATTGCAAAGGAAGGGGCGGTGACCTCGACCAACATTGTTACGCGTTTCGACCCCAAAATGGACGGCACCTACCTGGTGGCCGAAAACCGGTACGAGCGCAACGGGAAAATTACCGATCTGCCCGACTTTAACCTGGCCCCCTGCTGTATTACGACCAGCCGCCTGATTCGTACCAGCGAGTACGCTTTTGGGCAGGATGGTACCCGCGGCCTGGCCGAGTCGATCCAGACGTTCCCCTACGATTATAAGCAGGAAGTGGCCGTACAGCGCGACGCCAAATTCCAGTTCCCCAAGAACATCTTCAAGATTCAGAAGGACCAGTACAAGAACGAGGACATCATCGCGATTGGCGAGTTCATCAAAGCCAAGTACAACGCCACGAAGGTTGACATCCAAGGCTTTGCCTCGCCCGAGGGTCCCTTCGCTCGCAACCAGTTCCTGTCGCTCAATCGTTTGCGTGACACCCAGAAATGGCTCATTGAGCAGCTGAAAGCGGCGGGTTACGAGTCGTACCTCGATTCGAACTTCTTCTCGATTTCGACGACCGACGAAGACTGGGACGGGTTTAAGGCGAACCTGGATCAAACCAGCTACCCCGAAGAGACCAAGCGCCAGATCATCGAGATCGTATCGGCCGGTTATGACGAAGACGAGAAAGAAGCCCGTGTGATGGCGCTGGTAGGTGGCAAGAACCGCGTTGAGGCCATCCTCGCCCCCCTGCGCCGTGCGACGATCCGCATGTTTGCCACGATCCAGGCCCGGACCCCAGCGGAAACCGATGCCCTGGCCCGCGGCTTTTTGAGCGGTAGCGTATCGAGCGATTCGCTGAAGAAAGCCTACCAGCAGGAAGAATACTTCTTCGCTGCCAGCCGAATGAGCGATACGAAAGACCAAGAAAAACTGATGGCCGAGTACACCAAGGCCTACCCCGACGACTTCCGCGGCTACAACAACCTGGGTGTGCTTGCGGCCAAGAACGGCAAACCGGACCAAGCCTTCGAATACTTCAGCGAGGCCAACAAGCGCAAGCCGAACGACCCCAAGATTCTGAACAACATGGCCAAAACGCAGATGATGCGTGGCAAACCCGAAGACGCTGTGGTGAACGCCCGGGGTTCGTACAACATACAGGCTACACCCGAAGCGGCCTACGTACTGGGTGTTGAGCACGGCCAACGTGCCCGCTACACCGAAGCGGCCAAAATGTTTGACGAAGCCGGTGATGTGAAAGGCGCCAAGTTCAACGCCGGTCTGGTGAAACTGCTGGCCAATGATGTTGCCGGTTCGCGCGCCAGCTTTGAAGCTGCTACCAAGCAAGACCCCAACGATGCGCTGGCCTACTACGGCCTGGCCATCCTGGGTGCTCGCAACGGCGACACCAACCTAATGGTGACCAACCTGCGTCAGGCGGTAGACAAAGACGCCAAACTGGGCGAGAAAGCCGAGAAAGACCTCGAGTTCAAATCGTACTGGAACAGCGCCGAGTTCAAGGCCGCTGTGAAGCGCTAGTCGCTCGTACAAACTGGATGTGTAGACCGCCCGGCGCACCTGCGCTGGGCGGTTTGCGTTAGGGGGTGCCCAAGGCGGCGCGGTAGACCTGGGCTAGGGCCGGGGTTTGGTGCTCCCAGGTAAAGGCCTCGGCGGCGGCGGCGAGGTGGGGGGCTAGCTCGGCGTGGACCGGGCTGGGGGGCAGAAGCTCGGTAAGGGCCTGGGCAACGGCCGCTTCGGTGAGCTCGGGCAAGATCCGCCCGATGGTGTACTGGTCGGTGAGCGGACGCAGGGCGGGGCGGTCGGTGGCCACAACGGGCACCCCGGCCTGCAGGTAGTCGAAGACTTTGTTGGGGGTGGAGAGTAGGTTGTTGGCGCTGTGGGGGTCTTCCAGGCTCAGGCCCACGGCAGCCTGGGCGGTGTAGCGGGCAAGCTCGTCGAGGGGAACGTAGCCAACGAAGCGGATGGGGTTGGGATGCGGGGGGAGCGTGCGTACCAGGGCTTCGAGCGCCGGGCGGTGGTAGCCATCGCCCACCAGCCAGAGCTGGGCGGGGGTGGTGAGCAGGGGCCAAGCGCGCAGCAGGGTTTCGAGCCCCCGGCCCTTGAGGAGCATGCCCTGGTAGAGCACCACTGGCGGGCTGGGCTTGGGGGCCGTAGCGGGCGGTTGGCGCAAGGGCCAATTGTAGATGACGTGAAAGTGCAGGCCATACTCCTGGGCGTAGCGCTGGGCTACGGCAGGGTTTACGGTGATGCGGTGGCGGGTACGGGGCAAGAGCCAACGCTCGAGCGCGTGCCAGACGGCGCGCACCCGGGGCCGGGCCGCAAGTTCAGGTGCGCCGGTGAAGTACTCGTGGCTGTCGTA
>JANRLA010000144.1:0-6059 GCA_033763015.1 Bacteroidia bacterium | reverse complement strand
CAGGTAGCGCAGGTTGGGCCGTGCAAACGAGTGCACAAACCGGGCGGGGCTCTGCAGGCCCAGTTGCTCGGTGATGTCGAGCTGAACGCCCGGCGTGGCCGTGGCCGTTACCGCCAGGGTGGGCACCTTGGGGATGACCTCTCGCACAGAACGGATGCGCAGGTACGAGGGCCGAAAGTCGAACCCCCACTGGCTGATGCAGTGCGCCTCGTCGATAACCAGCAGCGCAACGCGCCAACCAGGTGCCTGCAGCCGGAATTTGGGCTGGTGCAGCCACTCGGGCGAGAGGTAAAGGAACTGGAACCGGCCCTGGGCCAGGCCCCGCAGCCGGGCTTCGATTTCCGGGGGCTCCAGGCTACTGTTCAGGTACGTCGCCGCCAGGCCTCGGCCCACAAGCCCCGCCACTTGGTCGTGCATCAGGGCAATAAGCGGGGTAATAACCAGCGTGAGGCCCCCGCGCAGTAGCCCCGCCACCTGGAAGCACAGACTTTTGCCCGCGCCCGTAGGTAGCACCGCCAGGGTATCGGTGCCCTCGGCTGCCGATACGATAATCTCACGCTGCAGCGGCCTGAACTGGCTGTAGCCCCAATACTGCCGCAAGAGGGCCTCTGGGCTCTGGGTCGGGGCCACGGCTAGGGGGTTAGCTCGGTGAGCCGGCCGGCCGAAAGCTCCAGCACACGGTCTAACCGGCTGGCAGCGGCCCGGTTGTGGGTGGCAATGAGTAGCGCCACACCGTGCCGGCGGGCCTGGTCGTGCAACAGGTCGAACAGCCGGTCGGTATTGGCCGCATCCAGGTTTCCCGTGGGCTCGTCGGCCAACAACAGTCGTGGTCGGCCAATGAGCGCCCGCGCAATGGCGACCCGCTGCTGCTCGCCGCCAGAGAGCTGGGCCGGGAAGTGCGCCAGCCGGTCGGCTAGGCCCAGCGAGCCCAGGAGTTCAGCCGCCTGTCGGTGGGCTTCGGCCTTGCCGGTGCCCGCCAGGCGTAGGGGCATCGCTACGTTTTCTACAGCAGTAAAGTCTACCAAGAGGTGGTGAAACTGGAACACAAAGCCCAGGTGAAGCTGCCGAAACCGCGCCTGGGCCGCCCGGCTCAGGGTGTCAACTCGTTGGCCTTCAAACACTACACTGCCGGCATCGGGCCGGTCGAGAGTGCCCAGCAGTTGGAGCAGCGTGCTTTTGCCCGCGCCCGAGGGGCCTATCAGCGCCACAGCCTCGTGGGATGCGAGCGTGAGGCTCAGGTCGCGAAACACTTCGAGGGTACCGTACCGTTTGGCAAGGCCGTGGGCCTGGAGCATACGGCAAAAGTAGGCCTAGCCCGCCGGTTGCAGCTGCGTCTCTACAGTTACCCCACGCTCGAGGGTACGGTGCACCGGGCAGCGGTTGGCGATTTCGAGCAGCCGCGCCCGCTGCTCCTCGGTGAGCTCGCCTTCGAGCACCAGCTCGCGTACAATGAGGTCCATTTTGGGGGGTGGTTCGGTTTCAACGGCCTGGCTGGCCTCGGCGTGCAGTTTGCCGTAGGCCAGGTGCACCGCCACCGAGCGCAGGTCCCATCCCTTCCGCGCGGCATAGAGCTGAAGGGTCATACTGGTGCAGGCCCCCAGGGCAGCTTGTAGTAGTTCGTAGGGCGTGGGGCCCAGGTCGTCGCCGCCTACGGCCACGGGCTCGTCGGCCATCAGGTAGTGCCTGCCTGCCAAGAGTTCGGTGGTCAACGTTTGGCCGGGGGTTTGGGCCACGACCTGGCGGTGGGTGGTGAGCTCGGTTTCGGGGGCCAGGGTAACGTAGCGCAGGCTCCAGTGGGCGATGAGGTTACCGGCGTAGGCCGAATCGTCGGGCCGCACTAGCAAGTGGTCGGCCCCGTCCAGGCTCACAAAACTCTTGGGGTGGATGGCGGCCTCGTAGAGCGCGCGGGCGTTTTCGATGCCCACGGTCTGGTCCTGCGGCGAGTGCAGCACGAGCAGGCCCGTACCCCGCTCGCCCAACTGCCGTATGCTGTCGGGCAGGGGGTGGGTGCGCAGGTCGTCTATAAACTGCTTTTCGATGGTAAAAGGCCGCCCGCCCAGGTTGACCGTCGCTTTGCCGGCCGCTTCAATCTCGGCAATGGCACTGCCGAGCAGGTGCTCCACGTGTACCGGCTCAGCAGGGCTACCGATCGTCGCTACGGCCTGTACGTTGGGCATCTGGAGGGCGGCGGCCAAAACGGCGGTGCCCCCCAGCGAGTGCCCTACCAGCAGTTGGGGCTCGCGGTAGTGCTGGGTGAGGTAGCCGCAGGCTGCGTAGAGGTCGGCAACGTTGTGGCTGAAGTTGGTGGCGGCAAACTCGCCTTCGCTCATGCCCAGGCCCGTAAAGTCGAAACGCAGCACCCCGTAGCCCACCTGGGTAAGTGCACGGGCAATGTTGCGGGTAGGGGTAAAGTCTTTGCCGCACGTGAAGCAGTGGGCAAAGAGGGCAAACGCACGGGGCTTGCGGTCGGGCGGTAGCTCCAGCCGTGCCGAAATGGCCTGGCCGCGGGCGTTACGGAAGGTTACTGGCAGGGTGGTCATGACCCCCTCAAGGTACCACGGCTTTGAGCGCCAGTGCCTTTCTTTGCCCGCCGTTTGCAAGCCGTTTAGCCCCCCACGCCCGCGTGCCCCGTTATCCACTCATCGAGCGCCTGCGCAGCGAGCAACTGCGCCTGCTGTTCCGCTACGGGGTAGCGGCGGCCATTGCCACGCTGTGGGATGCCGTGCTCTTCGGCCAGCTCTACCAGGTGGTCTTTGCTTCGTTCGTGTGGGCCAAAGCCGTGAGCTACAGCACCGGGGTTGTGCTTCACTTTCTGCTGGCCAAGTGGTTTGTCTTTACGGGCCAGCGGCAGACCGGGGGCCGCACCCAGTTTCTGCGCTTTGTGCTGGTGGCTTTAGTGGTGCTGGCGGCCAATGTGCTGGTTATCAAGTCCCTGCTCGATGCCTTGGCCGGTGCCGATACTGGCCCGATCAGCCCCCGGCTGGTCAACACACTCGTCAGTGGCCTGGCGGCGGTACTGGTGGGCTTTGTCAGCTTTACCTTGAACCGGCTGTACGCGTTCCGGTAGGGGTGGGGCAAGCGTTTTACCGAAACCTAACCGATATCAGGGTTTTGGGTAGCCTGCGCAGTGTTTCTTGCGGCACTTTCCTGCAACGACACTCCCCATGGCGCTCCCAACCCCACTGCTAGACCTCTACCGTAGCAAGCTCAAAACCCCCGAAGCGGCCCTTGCCGCCGTAGCCTCCGGCGATACCGTGTTTTTGCACGGCATGGCCGCCACCCCTCACACGCTCATCGATGCGCTGGTGGCCCGGCACGCAGCGCTTAAAGACATAACCCTGTATTGCCTGCACATGGACGGCGAGGCGGCTTTTACCAAGCCCGAGTACAGCGGCAGCTTTTTCACCCGCGCGCTCTTCGTGTCGCCCAACCTGCGCAAGGCCGTCGCCGAAGGCCGGGCCGACTACGTGCCCATCTTCCTGTCAGAAACCCCCCTGTTGTTCCGCACCCGCCGGGTACAGGTAGACGTGGCCCTGGTGCACGTCTCAGAGCCCGACAGCCACGGGTACTGCAGCCTCGGTACCTCGGTCGACTGCACCAACGCCGTGGTCGATACTGCCCGCAAGGTCATCGCCCAGGTCAACCCCCGCATGCCCCGCACCCACGGCGATGCCCACATCCACCTGAGCCGTATCGATGCGCTGGTGGAGGTCGATACCCCGCTGCCGCAGCTCGAGACCCCGCCCCCCACCGAGCTTGAGCTCGCCATCGGCCGCAACGTGGCCAGCCTCATCGACGACTACGCCACCCTGCAGATGGGTATTGGTGCCATCCCCAACGCCGTGCTGGCCGCCCTTACGGGGCACAAAGGCCTGGGCGTACACACCGAGATGTTTTCCGACGGCGTGGTGCCGCTGGTCGAGAGCGGGGTCATTACCGGCGAGCGCAAAAAGTTTGGCCACGAGAAAATCGCCGCCACGTTCGTCATCGGTACCCAGCGGCTCTTCGACTTTTTACACGACAACCTCATGGTTGAAATGCTCGACGTGGCCATCACCAACAACACCAACGTCATCGCCCAAAACGACAAAGTGGCCGCCATCAACAGTGCCATCGAGGTCGACCTCACCGGCCAGATCTGCGCCGACTCCATCGGCACCTACCAGTACAGTGGCGTAGGTGGGCAAATGGACTTTATGCGCGGGGCCGCCCGCAGCGAAGGCGGCAAGCCCATCATTGCCCTGCCCAGCGTTACAAGCAAAAACGAGAGCCGCATCGTGTGCACCCTCAAACCTGGCGCATCGGTCACCACCACCCGTAGCCACGTGCACTACGTGGTCACCGAATACGGCGTAGCCGAGCTCTACGGCAAAACGCTCCGCGAGCGGGCCAAGGCGCTAATAGGCATCGCGCACCCCGACCACCGCGAGGCCCTCTCGCGCGAGGCCTTCGATCGGTTCAAGAACCTGTAGCGGCCCTCTCACCGGCCAGGTACCGGTCAATCGCCCCGCGTGTGAGGTAGAGAAGCGGTACGGCCAGCACGGCAACGCTGAACTTGAACAGAAACTGGGTGGTGCCCACGGCCACAATCTGCTCTACGCTCCAGTTGCCCAGCAGCCCAAAGGCAATAAAGAGGATGAGGTAGCTATCGACCAGCTGGCTAACCAGGGTGCTCAAGGTAGCCAGTAGGCCAATCTGGTTGGGCCCCAGGCGTTTGCGCAGTGCAGCGTAGGCCGTGGCATCGACTACCTGGCTCACGACAAAGGCGATGAGCGACCCGATGACGATGCCCAGGCTGGTGCGGAAGATGGAGCGGTAGGCGTAGTTGATGTCCAGGAACCGGCCCTCGCCGTCCCGCCCGCTGGCCTCGAGCCAAAACGCCGCCGGGGGCAATTCGGTCGTAACAAACAGCACCAGATAGGTAAAGGCCAGAAAGCCAAACACCACCCACGTGATGCGCAGCACACCCGCCTTGCCGAAGTAGTGGTTTATGACGTCGGTCGTGATAAACACCAGGGGCCAGCACAGAATACCGGCCGAAAGGTTGAGCTCAAGGCCAAAGGGCCGCCAGCCCACCAGCTGGTGGAAAGCAAAGATCTTGGGCCCGGTTATCTCGGCCACCATGGCCATGGCCAGCACAAACAGTGCGGCAATGAGGTACACGCGGTCGCGGCGGGTGGCCAGCGGTGCGGCGGGTTCGGTAAAACTCACGGGGTAGGCAGGTAGGTCTCGAGCCGTGGCGGTAACGCCGTGCGCTCGGCTACCAGTTCCCAGAACACCAATGCCTGGTCGGCCCTCGGGGCGGCCAGCGCCTGGGCAAACGCGTCGGGGCTAGGGCCGTAGGGCCACTTCAGGTAGGCGTGCCGTAGCGCCGTTTGGTGTGCGGCTGGCCCACTGTGCACCACGCGGAAAAGCTGCTGCTTGCCGAGGTGGTGCCGCCACCAGGCGGGGCTGTGCACGTGGGCCCACCAGGTGGGGTAGTCGGTGGCCAGGGGTGGGGGTAGGGCGCTGGGGTCGGTGGGCTCTTCGGCAAAGCCAATGTCGGCCAGCGCCAGGTAGCCGCCAGCGGCCACGAACTGGGCCAGGTAGGGCAGGTACTTGTCGTCGGTACCGAAGTAGCCATAGCTGTTGATGCACACCACATGGTCGAAGAAGCCAGGGGCGAAGGGCAGCGCCCGGGCGTCGGCCCGGAGGGCAAAGCAGCGGTCGGCAACCCCAAACTGCTCGAAGGCCGCCTGTTTTTCACCCAGGTCGAAGGCGATGTCGACGGCCCAGACCTGCACCCCGAACTCGCGGGCCAGAAACAGGCTGCTAGCCCCGCGGCCACACCCCAGGTCGAGCACACGGTTGCCCGGCTGTAGGCTTAGTCGGTCGGCCAGCGCCTCCAGGCTGCCCAGGGCGTTGCCCCCCACGCACAGGGCCTGCACCCAGTCGGGGTACCCGCCCGAGCGTGGGAACGGCGAGGGCACAGTCACTGCAAGAGCTGGTTTAGGAGCACCACGCTAAATATGGAGAGCAAAAACCACCCCAAGAACCCCTCCAGTATCGTCAGGTACACC
>JANRLA010000143.1:0-10868 GCA_033763015.1 Bacteroidia bacterium | reverse complement strand
AGCCCCGCCGCCACCCCTGGGCTTGCGCCAATCCGGCCCAGGGCGGTGGCCTCGGGCAGCGGGTGACCTGCCAGGTAGGCTTCGGCGACCACGAGCAGCAGGGCCTCTTGCTGGGGGGCGCGCTTGAGGGCCGCAAAGGCGTGGTCAAGCCCGCCGGGCTCGGCTACCGAAGGGGACAGGGCCAAGCCGCGCAGCGTTTTGGGACGGTAGCGCGCCTCGGCTTGCGTGGCCCAGGCCAGTTGCCCTGCCCGCACCCAGGCCTCGATCTGCCGCTGGGCAGTGGTGGCCGGGAAGAGGGTTTCCAGCTCCGGTTCCACGACGGCATGGCCTTGCTGCAGAAAGGCCACCAGGTCGTTGAGGGGGCCGGTCACCTCCAGGGGTAAGGCCGCGCTGGGGGCAGCCGCCTGGCCAGCGACGAGGTACCGCACGTTGTCGAGCTTTAGGCCCGTGGGTAGGGCCACTTTCAGCACATCGCCCGGCGCGGCGGCGTAGTAGTCGGCCAGCCAAAAGTAAAAGCGTAGGGTTTCGGGGTACAGCGCGGGCCCTGGGTCGAGCACCGCCTCTACGGCTTTGGCGCTGGCAACCGGCTCGGCATCCAGCCGCACCACCACCCCGGCATAGTGGTTTTTGCTACCGAAGGGCACCTGCACCCGCGCCCCCACCTGTACGGGGTGGGCGTAAGGCCCCACGAGGCGGTACGTGTACACCCCCCGGAGGGGCAGGGGTAATAGCACCTCGGCGTACGCCACCCCACAAAACTAGCGGCTACCTGCGTGGTTTTACGTACTGGGGTTGTGCACTCCCCCGCTGGCAGCCGTAGGTGTAAGCTTGTATTTTCAGAGTAATACAGCAAAATCACTTGACACGGGCCCGTGGCTTCATAATTTCATAACAAACCAAAGCCACGGAGGTAATATGACACACTCTACCATTAAACGCGCCTACCGGTACGCATTTGCCGTAGGGATTGCCGCTGCACTCGTAGCAACGCTGGTAGGAAGTGCTACGGCCCAGGTACTGGCCGAGGGTAAGGCCCAAGAGCCCGAGGTCGTTACCCAAGAACAGCTCGAGGCGTTGCCCAAGCTGACCAATTGGGACAAAGTGCAACTCACCGTAGCCTACCCCGACGCCTGCTACAACCTCGAGTTAGAGGGAACCATCGCCTTCCAGGTACTGCTTTCGGCCGATGGCAAGGTTGGTAAAATTGAATTCGACCCCGCCATTCACCCTGCCTTCAAGGCCTCGCTCGAAGCGGCATTGACGCAGGTAGTGGGCACCCCGGCACGGTACAAAGGTGCCGCCATAGACTGCTGGATGCCCCTGAGCTACACCTTTGACCTGAAGGCCGAGAAAAAGCGGCGGAAAAAGCAGGAGTAGCCCCTTGCCCCCTATGCCGATAGCGCGTCCCAGGGATGGGTGCGCCGGTAGGCGCGTAAGGCATCGGCCAGCGCCGCGTGTTCGGGGAGCGCCAATGGGGGGTCGGTGGCAATGAGGTTGAATGCCTCGGTACGGGCTTGTACCAGTAGGTCGCTATCGTGTACAATGTCGGCCAGCCGAAACTCCGGCAGGCCGCTTTGTTTGGTGCCCAAGAAGTCGCCGGGCCCGCGCAGCTCGAGGTCTTTTTGGGCGATGACGAACCCGTCGGTATGGTCGCGCAGCACCGCCAGCCGGTCCAGCGCCGCCCGGCCCGCCTTGGGCCCCGCCATCAGGATGCACGTACTGGCGGCCTGACCCCTTCCCACACGGCCCCTGAGCTGGTGGAGCTGCGAGAGCCCGAAGCGCTCGGCGTTCTCGATCACCATGAGGGTGGCGCTGGGCACGTCTACCCCAACTTCGATTACCGTGGTGGCGACCAGGATGCGGGTGCGGCCCTTGGCAAACTGGGCCATTTCGTAGGCTTTTTCCTGGCTGCTGAGTTGCCCGTGCACCCGCCCAATGGGCACCCCCGGCAGGGCCCGTACCAGGGCCTCGACCCCGGTATCGACGGCCAGCAGTTCGCTGGCGCTCGACTCGGTCACCAACGGGTACACCACGTACACCTGAGCGCCTGCGGCCAACCCTTTTTTGAGCTCGCCCAGCAGCCGCAGCCGCTGGCTTTCGCGCAGCAGCAGTGTACGGATGGGCGTGCGGCCCGGTGGCAGCTCGTCGATAACCGACACATCAATCTCGCCGTACGCCGTTAGCGCCAGCGTACGGGGGATGGGCGTGGCGGTGAGCATAAGGTTGTGTGGGAAGTGCGGGGCCGTCTTGGCCCAGAGGCGGCTGCGCTGGAGCACCCCAAACTTGTGCTGCTCGTCTACCACCACCAGCCCCAGCCGCTGGAACTGTACCCCGTCTTCGATCAGGGCATGGGTGCCCACCACCAGCGGCAGGCTGCCCGAGGCCAGGCCCAGCAGCACCTCCTTGCGCGCCGCCCCCACCACCGAGCCCGTGAGCAGCCCCACACGGATGCCCAGTGGCAGTACCAGGCGTTGCAGGTTCTGGGCGTGCTGCTCGGCCAGGATCTCGGTTGGGGCCATGAGGCACGCCTGGTAGCCATTGTCTAGTGCCAGCAGCATGGTCATCAGGGCAACGAGCGTCTTGCCGCTGCCCACATCGCCTTGTACAAGCCGGTTCATCTGGAGGGGGCGGCCTACGTCGTGCCGTATCTCACGCAGGACACGCTTTTGGGCCTCGGTGAGGGCAAAGGGCAGGCACTGCTGGTAAAACCGGTTGAAGTAGTCACCCACTACCCTGAAAGGGGGCGCTTGCCGCTGGGCCTCGCGGTGGCGGCGGTGCTGGGCCAGAAGTAGCTGGAAGAAGAACAGCTCCTCGAACTTGAGCCGCCGCTGGGCCTCGACCAGCCGCTCGGCATCGGTGGGTACGTGGATCTCGGCCAGGGCAGCGGCCCGCCCGAGCAGCTGGATGCGCTGCAGCAGCTCGCGGCCAAAGACTTCGGGCACCAGGTGCACCCCGCGCTCGATGAGGGTATGGGTGAGCCGTGCCAGGCCCCGGCTGTCGAGCCCCATCCGGCCCAGGGCTTCGGTCGTGCCGTACACGGGCTCGATACCGGCAGGGCTGTCGGGCCCATCGGTGAGTAGTTCCAGCTCGGGGTGGGTGAACTGCACCCGGTTGTGGAAGAACGTGGGTTTGCCGTACACCCGTACCTGGCTACCGGGCGGGTACTTTTTGAGCACAAACTGCGCGCCCTGGAACCAGGCCAGCTCGGCGGTGCCGCTCGCGTCGTGCAGCGTGGCTTTCAGGATGCGCTTACCGGCCCGGCCCGGCACCCAGCTGTAGGGCCCAAGCTCGCCGACGACGGTCACAGGGCCACTGTCGGGTGGCAAGACCCCGATGGGCACCGCGGCCCCTTTGTGCACGTACCGGCGGGGGTAGTAGTGCAAGAGGTCGAGGTAGGTGCGCAGGCCCAGGTCGTCCGCCAGCCGCTCGGCCCGCTTGGGGCCTACGCCGGGCAGGTAGGTCAGGGGTTCGTCCCAGAACGCGGCGTGCATGGGTAGGGGCGAACCTACGGCCTGAGGCGCAGCCCACAATCGGGGCAGGTGTTCAGAAAGACGGGTACCCGGGCTGCGCACGCGGGGCAGTCGGTGGGCGTGTCGGCCGTAGGGGGGTGCAGAAGGGTCTGGGCATGCTCGAGCAGGGGGCGAGGCACCCAAAACTCAACGGGCCCGGTTACGAGGTTATAACCGCCCAGGGCACCGGTACCAATGAGCTCTTGGGTGCCCTCGTTGCGCGTGTAAAACGGCAACCCGGTGCCCTCGAGTTGGCTTCGGATGACCAGTGCCTCGACGGCCGACCAGGCTTTGGCCACGCAGGCCCAGGCGGGCGGTATCACCGTTAGTTGAGCGTGATGGTGCGCACCTCGCGGTTACTTTCGTTACCGGCCCGGTCGCGCAGGTAGATGGTGTAGGTAACCTGCTGGCTGTTGGGCACGGTAAACGACACGGTATCGCGTACCCGCTCAGTGGTGTAACTGAACTGCAGGGTGCCATCAATGCTGGGGATGCGGAAGTCGTTGCTGAGGTTGTCGAACGACTGTGAGGAGATTGGCAACACGCGCTCTGCGATAAAATTCCGCGAAGGGTCTAACACGGTGTCTCGTGCAAAGACACTGTCGGCTTCCTCAATCCTGGGGGTGCCAATCACACAAAACCGTATGGGCGTGCCGGCAGGGATAACGGTGGTGTCTGACGAAAAACAGCTCCCGAAGAAAAACTCGTCAACATTGGGCCGCGTCTCTTCAAAGACCAGGGCACTGGTAAGATCGGAGGTGTCGAGGATGCCCAGGTCGCCGTCGCCATCGGTGTAATCCAGTCGGAAGGTGACCTCGTAGCGGACACTACTAATCTCAACGACGCTCACTTGCACATTCGTGATGACAGGCTCTACAGGGTATAGAAACTCGCGCTGAAGGCAGCTTGTGAGCACAGTGGCTACAACAGCAAGTGTGATCCAGGTTCGGCGGTGCATCATCAACATGGGGGCAAGCTAGTGTGTAACGGGGCTGGGTAAGGGCCAGCGTACATGCGCGCACGAAATTCGTTCGAGTTTTTCGCATGCGCCTACACCGTTTGCCGCCGCTGTGCCGTTACCCCACTATGAAACTGTTTTGGGTATTGGTGCTGCTAACGGGCATTGCCCTCCTCCCAGAAAGCCTGCACGCGCAGCGGCGCGGGAAAAAAGAACGTACTACACCTACCAGCGAAACCCGCGACACGGTGGCCACTCAGACCAAAGCCGCCCTTGCCGATTACCCCATCTTCCAGTTCACCGAAACGGAATTCCAGTTTGGGCGGGTGGTACAGGGTGCGCTCGTGAAGCACGTTTTCCGCTTCACCAACACCGGCGGCAAAGACCTGGTGATTGAGGGCGTAAAGCCTAGTTGTGGCTGCACCGTGGGCGACTACCCCAAGAAGGCCATTAAGCCCGGCGAGACCGCCGAGATCGAGGTCAGCTTCAACAGTGCGGGCAAGATTGGCCCCCAAACCAAGTCGGTCACCGTCACGGCCAATACCACCCCTGCAGCAGTTGTGCTTACCCTGCAAGGCGAGGTGTACAGCGAACTACTGCCCGAACGACGCGACGGCAACCGCTAGTGCGGTTCGGGCGCCAGGTGCTGCTGCAACGTGGCCAGCATGATGGGGTGGATACCGGCACTGGCAGCCACAATCATACCCCCGAACAGGTAATCCTCTTGGCCGTAGTAGTCGGTGACGATGCCCCCGGCCTCGGCGATGAGCAGCACACCGGCGGCCACGTCCCAGGGCTTTAGGTTAGCCTCAAAAAAGCCATCGAACCGGCCGGCGGCTACGTAGGCCAGGTCTAGGGCTGCCGAACCAATGCGCCGGATCCCCTTGGTCTGCTTCATAAAGACCGTGAGCATGGCCATGTATTGGTCGATCTGCTCAAAGCGACGAAAAGGAAAGCCCGTTGCCACGAGGGCCTCTTCGAGCCGGGTGCTGGCACTGGCGCGCAGGGGCTTGCCGTTGAGCGTAGCGCCGCCCCCTCGGGTGGCAAAAAACAGTTCGTCGCGGTTGATCTCGTACACGCAGCCCAACAGGCCCCGGCCCTGGTGGTAGAGCCCCACACTGACGCAGAAGGCCGGTATGCCATACACGAAGTTGGTCGTGCCGTCGAGGGGGTCTATGATCCAGACAAAGTCGGCTTCAGAGTTGTGGAGGCCCGTCTCTTCCATGATGAAGCCGCTACCAGGCAGCAGGCGGGCCAGGCCCTCGTGCAGCCGACGTTCGGCCTCGCGGTCTACGTACGACACCAGGTCGTTACGGCCCTTGATCTCGGCTTGGTCACGCGAAAATCCCTTGCTTTCCTGACGGATGAAGTCGCCAACCGATAGCACCTGGGCCTGTACCTGGCGGGCAAAGTCGCTGGTGGGTTCGGTTATCGCCGCAAGGGTCGTAACGGTAGGGTACATGCCAGGAGCGATGGGGAGGTAGACTAGGGGCTTACGCGTGTACCGGGTGCAAATACCTGGCCAGTGCCAGCGCACGCACACCCTCCGCCAAGGCCAGTACATATGCCGTGGGCGGGAAGTACTGCACACCTAGTAACCCCAGCACCCCCACACAAAGTGCCAACCCGGCGGCCAGGTAGCCGTAACTCGCCCAGGCGCGGCGGCGGCGGATACGCGCCGGCAGCCAGACCCAGCACCCGTGGGGGGCAAACGCCCAGAGGATATTCCAGTTGTTGGGTGTCACGCGGTGCTCGGTGGCCAGCCAGAGCAGCAGCAGAAAGACCCCGGCAAACCCCACGAGCGTAAACAATACGCGGTCGAACACTGTCGGGCGGCTCTGGCTACGGCCCCGCAGCTGCCGGTAGCTCGCCCCAAGGGCCAGGGCCAGCACCCCTAGGGCCACCATGAGTGGGTAGTCGGGTAGGGCCGGTGGCATCGGCTGGCCGGGCGCTACGGTGGTGGCGGGGCCCGCCAGGGGCACCCAGGTGCCACCGCGGCAGACCTCGGCTGTTGCATAAGCTTTGGCCAGGCTGTCGGGCAGGTAGGTTTGCTCATGGGCCGTGGCGGTGCGGTCGGCACCCGCGCCCAAGCCCAGGTGAATACCGAGTCGTAGCCAGGGGTTGTCGGCCAGGTACGGGCCCAGCGTGTGCCGGAAGGTAACTGGCGCTGCCCACCGGTCGTCAAACCGAACACTGTCGCCCAGCGCCTGCTCGACAATGGTTTTGATGCGGGTGGCGCAGTTGTCGTAAAAGAAATCGTAGCGGTAGGCGCGGTTTTCGGGCTGGGCGTTGGTCACCAGGGCCTCGGCCAGGGCGTTGAGCTGGGTGGGGCTTACGTTCAGCGCCTGGGCCGTTACGGTGCGGTTTTGCTGCCGGGCACCGGCCAGCCACCGGGCGTAGGGCTCGACCGAAAGCAGGTAATCGAGCTGGCCGCGCGCAAACTTGAGCACGAAATAGTCGGTACTGAAGCTAAAGGTGCCGTAGTTGAACACCACGTCGAGGCCTCGGGCGGGGTCGTGCAGCCGAAAGGCGCTGTGGCCCCACTGGCTGTACACCTCGGCGCCCGGCGCTTCGGTGAGCACATAGATTCGGGCACTGTCAGAAAACCGTGGGGGCTGGCCCAACAGTGTGGCGGGTAGCCCCAGTAGTAGCAGTAGTAAGCAGTTACGCATCGAGACCCGCAATTACGACCACGCACTCGCCTTTCACCCCACCCTCGCCACGTGCGCCAAGTAGGGTTGCAAGCTCAGCCAGGCTGCCGCGCAGGCATTCTTCGTGCAGTTTGGTTAGTTCGCGCACCACAGCGGCGGGGCGCTCGGGGCCCAGGTGGTGGGCCAGCTCGCCCAGGGTTTTCACCAACCGGTGGGGGCTTTCGTACAGCACCAGGGTGCGATGTTCGGTTGCCAGCGCCTGTAGGCGGGTTTGGCGGCCCTTTTTGGGCGGTAGAAAGCCCTCGAAGGCAAAGCGGTCGGCGGCCAGGCCGCTCAGTAGCAGTGCCGGTACCAGGGCCGTGGCTCCTGGCAGTACCTCGAGGTGCACCTGGTGTGCCAGCGCCGCGCGGGCTACCAGAAAGCCCGGGTCGCTGATACCGGGTGTGCCGGCATCGGTCACTACGGCCAGGCGTTCGCCGCTCTGGGCCACCTGGCGCACCAGCTCGTCTACCCGCTGGTGCTCGTTGTGCTGGTGTAGGCTTACGAGTGGGCGCTGGATGCCGTAATGGGTAAGCAGCTTCAGGCTGTGCCGGGTATCCTCACAGGCGATGCGGTCGGCCTGGCGCAAGGTATCAAGGGCCCTAAGGGTGATGTCGGCCAGGTTTCCAATGGGGGTGGGCACCAGGTACACTCCCGGCGGCAGGGCGGGAGCGGTGCGCTCGGGCTGCGGGCTTGCCATCAGATGCTCAGCTCGCGGCTGATGGGCTCTTCCAGGGCAATAAACGTCTCGGTGCGCTCTACCCCTTCAATGATCTGGATCTTCTCGTTGAGCACCTCGCGCAGGTGGGGCGTATCGCGGCAAACGATCTTGATGATCAGGTTGTAGACCCCGGTCGTAAACCAGACTTCGGTCACCTCGGGCACCCGTTGCAGTTCGCCGCGCACGTGGTTGTACGCCGAGCCCTTCTCGAGGTACACCCCAATGAGGGCGGTAATGTCGAAGCCCAATGCCGAGGGGCTTACCACCAGGCGGCTACCCACAACTACCCCGGCCTCCTGCATTTTCTTCATCCGGACGTGGATGGTGCCGCCCGAAACCTGCAACTCGCGGGCGATGTCGGTATACGGCACATTGGCATCTTTGAGCAGCACCCGTAGGATCTGCCGATCGAGATCATCCAGGCTGTGGTGGGCGGCCATACGCGAAACGTTCTACCTGCAATTTTAGAAAAATTGCATTGCAGTGGGCCTATTGTTTCAAACTTGGTGGCTACTCGAAGGTGTACACCAGCCCTACGCCCCAGTTTTCGTAGCGCAAAGGCACCACAAACCCCTCGATGGTGGTGTTTTCGGTGAAGCTGCTCAGGTTCAGGTGCCCCCGAATGCCGTAGGTGCCCTGGTTGGTGCGCAGCGTGAGTTGGGCCATGGCCGAAGGGGCCACCCAACTGGGCTTCAGACGGCTGATTTCGGCCACTGCCTGGTTGGTACTAAACGGAATGTTCACGAACGTGTAGGCCAACCCAACCCCCAGCGCCGCCCCGACGGGGAAGTCGGTGTACTTCGTTGCCCCGGCACCCACCTTGGCCACCAGGTACAGCGGGGTCTGCAAAAAGAGCTGCGAACCGTAGAAGTTGCTGTAGTTGAAGCTGAAGTTGATCCCCAGGTCGGCGTTGAGGGCAAAGAGGTCGTTCGACTGGAAGAGTGTGTACTCGCCGCCGAGCAAGATGCCGTACAGGAGCTGGTCGTTGAGGAAGAAGTTGGTGCCATCGGGGTACTCCACTGGCACAAACTCGAACGAAAAACCACCGCGGAACTGAAGTTTTTCGCCCGCTTGGGCGTGCCCCGGTGTTGCAAGCACCGCCACTACCAGCGCACAGAGTGCCACCCGAACCCATGAAGTCATGATCAAGTTGTTTGCGGCAAGTTACCCCTTGGGGCCCTACGATTCGATGATGGCCGAAAGGGTGCGCTCTTCCAACGCCCGGCGGCGGGGTAAGAGGTAGTCTAAGGAACCCAGCTTCACGGTGCACTTGCCTTTGTAGTGCACAATGTGGGCGCACTGATCGGCCTGTTCCTGGGTGTGGTCGCAGACTTTCATGAGCGACTCAATAACCCAATCGAAGGTGTTCACATCGTCGTTGTAGAGCACAAGCTTGTACACTACCCCGTCTTCGGTGGTCGTGTCGGTAGCCTCCTGTACTTTTTCGATGGTCAGCTCTCGAACTGCCATAGGAACCTCTCGCGGATGTTGCAGGCTAAACGCGCAGGGGGGCAAAATCGTATACCGCTGCTGCAGGATTGCGGGGCTTAGCGCACCGGCAGGGCTACCCCTTCGAGCAGGGCTTCGGCGTGGGCCACAATGGCGGGCAGGTCGTACCCGCACTCGGTGTACTGCTGCTCTTGGGTGCCCTGCTCAATAACCCGGTCGGGTACCCCCAGGCGTACCACACGTGCACTGTAGCCGTGGTCGGCCATCCATTCCAGCACGGCGCTGCCCATCCCGCCTTGGCGCACCCCGTCTTCGACGGTGAGTACGGCATTAAAGCTACCGAAGACCTCGTGGAGCAGCTCATCGTCCAAAGGCTTGAGGTACCGCAGGTCGTAGTGAGCCGGGTAATGGCCCAGGGCGTTGAGCTGGGCAATGGCTTCGGCGGCAAGGTTGCCAATGGGCCCTAGGGTGAGAATCGCCAGGCCTTCGCCGTCGGTAAGCCGTCGCCCTTTGCCGATGGGTAGCACCTCGAGGGGGGTACACCAGTCGGTCATCACACCGTTGCCCCTGGGGTAGCGGATGCTGAAGGGCCGCAGCTGGTCGGGCTGCTGCGCGGTGTACATGAGGTTGCGCAGCTCCTGCTCGTTCATGGGCGCGCTCACAATGAGGTTGGGCAGGGGCCGTAGGTAGGCCAGGTCGTAAGCGCCTTGGTGGGTAGCACCGTCGGCGCCCACCATGCCGGCGCGGTCGAGGCAGAAAATGACGGGCAGGTTCTGGATGCACACATCGTGCACTACCTGGTCGTAGGCACGTTGCATAAACGTGCTGTAGATGTTGCAGAAGGGCCGAAGGCCCTGGGCGGCAAGCCCGGCGCTAAACGTGACCGCGTGTTGTTCGGCAATGCCCACGTCAAAGCACCGGTCGGGCATCACCTCAAGCATTTTGACCAGCCCGCTACCGCTGGGCATGGCCGGGGTTACGGCCATGACCTTGGGGTTTTGTTCGGCCAGCTCAATCACCGTTTCGCCAAATACGTCTTGGTACTTGGGCGGTTTGGGCCCCGTGCTGGGCTTTACGTTGATGGCCTGCCCGGTGAGCTTGTCGAAGTTGTAGCCAGGGGCGTGCCACTTGGTCTGCTCCAGCTCGGCGGGGGCAAAGCCTTTGCCTTTTACCGTGACGCAGTGCAGCAGCTTGGGGCCTCGTACGGTCTTCAGGTCGCGGATGAGGCGGACCAGGTGGTTGACGTCGTGCCCATCTACCGGCCCGAAGTAGCGCCAGCCCAGGCTCTCGAAAAACGCGCCGGGCTTGCTGCTGGCCAGCAGTACATCTTCCAGCTTGCTGGCGTACTTCTTGGCTGTTTCGCCGCCCAAGCCCTTGAATTTGCTAAGCAGGCGGTACACCTCGTCGCGCAGGCGGTTGTAGGTGCGGCTGGTCGAGATGTCGGTCAGGTATTCTTTGAGCGCGCCCACGTTGGGGTCGATGCTCATGCAGTTGTCGTTGAGGATGACCAGGAGGTCGGTGTCTTCGGCCCCGCCGTGGTT
>JANRLA010000142.1:0-11149 GCA_033763015.1 Bacteroidia bacterium | reverse complement strand
CGGCCGGCCTGGTAGGTGGCCAGCACCTGGGTGCGCCAGATGTCGGCCTCGGGGCAGGTGGTGTAGTCGCGGTCGACGACGATGAAGTCGGCCCATTTGCCGGGCTCAAGGCTACCGAGCACACGCTCTTGGTGGGCGGCGTAGGCTGCGCCAAGGGTAAAGGCATGTAGGGCCTGGGCACGGCTGAGGCGCTGCTGGGGGTACCAGCCGCCGGGGGGTGCAGCAGCGGTATCTTGCCGGGTAACGGCGGCGTAGAGCCCCCAGAAGGGGTTGGCGCCCTCGACGGGGAAGTCGGAACCCGCTGCGAGCCGGACACCGGCAGCGAGTAGGGCCTGCCAGGCGTAGGCACCCCGGATGCGTTCGGGGCCCAGGCGGTCTTCGGCCATGTTCTTGTCGGATGTAGCGTGGGTAGGCTGCACCGAGGCGATGACACCCAGGGCCTTGAAGCGCCCAAAGTCGTCGGGCGCCACCACCTGCGCGTGCTCAATGCGTGGGCGCAGCTCAGGTTTGCCGATGGTGGCAAAGGCGCTGAGTACCTGGCGGTTGGCGCTATCGCCGATGGCGTGTACGTTGACCTGGTAGCCGCGGTCGGTGGCCTTCTTGATCTTGGCGATAAGCTTGTCAAGCGACTGGAAGGGCAGGCCCCGGCTGGCAGGCTGGTCGGTGTAGGGGGCCAGCAGCGCCGCGCCACGGCTGCCCAGGGCCCCATCGGCGTACAGTTTGACGCTGCGCACGCTCAGGGCATCGTCGGCCACACTGGGCTGGGGGCCCGCCTGGGCGATGTAGTCAAAGTCGGGGCCCACACCGCCAATCATGGCGTAGATGCGGGTGCTGAGGGCCCCGCGGTCGGCAAAGTGCTGGTAGAGGCGGTAGGTAAGGCTGTCTATACCCGCGTCGTGCACACTAGTCAGGCCCAGGCGACGCATTTCGGCGAGCGCCAGTTCGAGGGCGAGCGAGTCTTGGGCCCAGCCTTGCTTGGGTAGGTGGGGGATGAGCAGATCGGCGGCGCGGTCGATGAGCAGGCCCGTGGGGTTGCCCAGGGGGTCGCGCACGATTTTGCCGCCCACGGGGTCGGGTGTCTGGCGGCCGATGCCAGCCAGGGCGAGGGCGCGGCTGTTGGCGAGGGTGGCATGGCCGTCGACGCGCTCGAGGGCCACGGGTCGGTCGGGCACCACGGCGTCGAGGTCGCGGGCGGTGGGGAAGGCCCGTGTGGGCCAGAGCTCCTGGTTCCAGCCCCGGCCGAGCACCCAAGGGCTGGCGGGGTTGGCCTGGGCAAAGGCTTTCACACGCTGCTGGAACGCTTCGAGCGAGGCCGTACCGACCAGGTCGGCCTGCTGGCGGATACGGCCCAGGCCCAGTACGTGGCCATGGGCATCGATCAGGCCTGGCAGCACGTACTTGCCCTCGAGGTCTACGACCTCAACGCCTGGGTACTGCACGGCCAGCTCGGCGGCGGTGCCTACGGCGACGACCTTGCCCGAATCGACGAGCAGGCCCGTAAATGTCTGCAGGCTGTCGCCCACCAGTGTATAGCCCGTACAGTTGCTGTACAGGCGCGCCTCGGGGCTCAGGAGGCGGCCCCCGCAGCCTGCCAACACGAGCAGTAGCAGGGTGAGGATGAAGCGGTTGCGGTCGTGCATAGCTGCCAAAGTAACGAAGTGTGCCCAAACCCCTGCCCATTGGCCAAAACCCGGCATCTTCGCACGACCGCAACCCCATCGCCCCATGTACCGTTACCTCGCACTGGCCTGCACGGTTCTGCTAGCCACTACGCTTTACGGCCAAGAACCCGCCCCCGCCGACACGGCCGCCCCCAAACCCTGGACCCTGAGCCACAAGCTCACCGTCACGTTCAACCAAAGCGCCTTTTCTGAGAACTGGCAGGCCGGTGGCGTAGATGCCCTAGGCCTGGGCGCGGTGTACAACGGCAAATACGACTACAAGCAGGGCGACTGGGAGTGGCTCAACGAGCTCATCTTCGAGTACGGCATCCAGCGCAACGAGGGCCAGGGCTCGCGCAAAACGCTTGACCGCATCTTCTACGACACCAAGGTGGCCTACCGCTTCAGCACCGACTGGCTGTTTTATGGGTCGCTCAACTTCCTCTCGCAGTTCGATGCCGGGTTTGCCTTTGGCACCGATGCCGGGGGCCAAGAAACGCGCACCCTCATTTCGCGCTACTTCGCCCCGGCGTTCGTCACTGAGTCGTTTGGCCTGGAGTATAAGCCGGTAGACTACTTCTGGGCCCGGTTTGGGGCCGGTACCGTCCGCCAGACGCTGGTGCTGGCCGATGGGGTGTACAACGGTGCGCCGATCGTGTTTGGGGTGCCGTTTGGCGAAGACATCCGCTGGGAAGTGGGTTTCCAGCTGACCTCTGAATTCGACCGCGCGATTGCCGAGAACGTCAACCTCAAGGCCCGTTTCAATGCCTTTGCCAACTACGAGACGATCGAGGCCGTGGATACGCGGCTCGACCTGGCCCTTACGGCCAAGGTGAACAAGTGGCTGGGCGTGGGCGTGGTGGCCGTGGGCCTGCACGACAACGACCAGGACCCCGATGTGCAGTGGAGCCAAAACCTGCTCATCACCTTTAGCCTTATCGACACCGCACAGAAATAGACCGGCCCTAAGTACCGGGGGCATGAAACCCGTACGGCGGGCATTTGTTTACTTTACACCACCAACCCTACCGCCATGGGCCTCGAAAAAGCGCTTGCCGAAAACAACGGTTTCCTCACCACCACCGTCGATGCCCTGACCAACTGGGCGCGGGCCAACAGTTTGTGGCCCCAGCCCATGGGCCTAGCCTGCTGCGCGATCGAGATGATGTCGTTTGCCGGGCCCAAGTTTGATGTGTCGCGCTTTGGCTCCGAGCGCTTCAGCTTCAGCCCGCGCCAGGCCGACGTGATGATTGTGGCCGGCTGGGTGAGCTTTAAGATGAGCCACGCCATCAAGCGGGTGTGGGACCAGATGTCGGACCCCAAGTGGTGCATCGCGATGGGCGCGTGTGCGAGCTCGGGTGGTATGCACCGGGTGTACGGCGTGGTGCAGGGGGTAGACAACTTCCTGCCCGTGGATGTGTACATCCCCGGCTGCCCCCCGCGCCCCGAAACGGTGCTACACGCCCTGATGAGCATCCAGGAGAAAATCGTGAAAGAGCACTCGGTGCTACAGGACTAATTGGTGTACGATTGTCTTACTCTTCACGTTGTAGGTGTATTGAGTTTAGGCTCCTGTAGTATCAGTACAAAATCCTAACTCCGGTAGGCCGGATACTAAAGCCAGTGAGGCCTGTGGTAACGGGCGCAGCTGGCTATTTTTTTGCCATGTTCAACAAGGTTGCCATTCTGATAGATGGCGGTTTTTACCTGAAGCTGTACCGAAAACGGGAGCAGCGAATGCCTCGCAGAGAGGATGTCGAATCACTGGTGACGGACATTCTTGCCAAGGTAAACCACCTCAACCACACCGGCACGAAAGACATTCTGTACCGCACGTACTTCTACCATTGCAAGCCTTTTGGAGAGCGTGTAACTAAGCCAAGCGGAGAAGAAATAAACTTTGAAGCGACAAAAGAATACCGGTCCAACCAACGATTTTTAAACCAGTTGATTTACGTGCCACAATTGGCTTTGCGTCTGGGTGAGCTTTCGTTTGACGGGTGGCGAGAAGAGACAAATGAGCACGGCAAAACAGCTACTCAACCCATTTTCAAACAGAAAATGGTCGACATGAAAATTGGGTTGGACATCGCCTGGATCGCAAGCAAGCGTTTAGTCGATAAAATCGTCATAGTAACGGCAGACTCCGATTTTGTCGCCCCGATGAAGTTCGCGCGCAAAGAAGGGGTGATAGTCTACCTCGAACCGCTTGGTTTTGCGCAGCTCAAACGGATTCTGCGGGAGCACGCCGACTTCGTATTGTAGGCCTACTTCTTCTCCCAGAGGTTGTTTGCGGGTACTACGTCGGCCAGGCGCTGGGTGCCGTCAATTTCGAGTTTTGCGACCTCGGTGAGGGGCCGGGGCAGGGTGAGGGTGTAGCTGTCGGCGCTCCAGGTCCAGTCCGCCAGCACCGTACGCGGAATGGCCGGCTGGTCGTTGGGCTTCTCGCCGCGCATGAGGTCGAGCGGGATGTAGAACAGCTGTCGGCTGCCGTCGGTGTAGGTCACCACGAGGTCGATGGGCATGGGCATGAAGCCCTTGCGCTCGAGCGTGACGGCGGTGGCGCCCGCGGTGCCCTCGGCCACCTTGGCTACGGCGTAGTCGACGGTCTTGGTGGTGTAGACGAAGTACTCGTTGTACCAGTCAAGCTCCAGGCCGCTCTCGGCCTCGAAGATCCGGAGCAGGTCGTTGGGGTTGGGGTGCTTGAACTGCCAGGTGCGGTAGTAGCGCCGCAGGCCCCGCGCCAGGGCGTCTTTGCCAATCACGTAGCCCAGCTGGTGCAGGTAGATGGCCCCCTTGCCATAGGCGGCAAAGCCGTAGGCGCCGTTGGTCTCGAAGTGGTCGGCGTGGGTGCTCAGGGCCTCTTCGCGGCCGCTTTGCACCAGGCTGATGTAGCCGCGGTAGGTACCGGCAAACGTGCCGATGTAGAGCGAGTCTTTGGCGGGTGTGCCGGTGGCCAGAAACTCGCGGCCGGTGGCGGTGATGTAGCTATCGAAGCCCTCGTCCATCCAGGCGTACAGGGCCTCGTTGGTGGCGAGCACCATCTGGAACCAGCTGTGGGCCAGTTCGTGGAAGGCCGTGCCCCATACGCCCTCTTTGCGGCCATTGCCGTTGATGAGGGTGGCCATGGGGTACTCCATGCCGCCATCGCCGCCCTGAATGAAGCTGTAGGCGCGGTAGGGGTAGGGCCCCACGGCGGTGTTGAGGAAGTCGAACATGCGCAGGGTGCGGGGCATGAGCTCGGTCCAGGTGCCGTCTTTGTCGGCCTCGGGCTGGAAGAAGAAGTGCACCTGCAGGGTATCGGCGTAGGTGATTTGGGTGTGGCGGTAGTCGGGGTCGGCGGCCCAGACAAAGTCGTGCACGCGGGGGGCTTTGAAGTGCCAGGTGAGCTTATCGCCTGCGGGGCGATTTACCGGGGTGCCGGGGGCCTCGTACCCGTGGCCGATCTCCTGGGGGTTCTGCAGGTAGCCGGTGGCGGCGACGACGTAGCGGCTGTCGAGGGTGAGTTTCACGTCCCAATCGCCCCAAATGCCGTAAAACTCGCGCCCGATGTAAGGGTTGGGGTGCCAGCCCTGGTAGTCGTACTGGCAGAGCTTGGGGTACCACTGGGCCATGCTGTAGGCGATGCCCTCGGCGTTGTCGCGGCCCGAGCGGCGGATCTGGATAGGTACCTGGCCTTCAAAGGCCATGTCGAGCACGGCCACGGCGCCGGGCAGGATGGGCTGGGCAAGCTCGACCTCGAGGATGGTGCCATTGTGGGCAAAGCGCACCGGTTGGCCATTGACTGTCAGGGTTTTACACGTGAGTTCGCCCTCTTCATTCGGTTGCAGTTTTGAGATGCGCAGGCCCACCCGGCCGTCGGGGTCGGGCAGGGTGCGGTTGCGCCAGTCCATGGCGCTGCCCACCCGAAAGGCGTTGAAGTAGAGGTGGTAGTACAGCTGCCGCAGGGTATCGGGGCTGTTGTTGGTGTAGCGGATGGTTTGCGTGCCGGTGAACCGGTGGGTGGTGACATCCAGCGAGGCGGCCATGGTGTAGTCGGCGCGTTGCTGCCAGCGGTCGGGCTGGGCGGTGGCGGCGGGGGCCAGGGCGAAGCACAGGCCAAGGAGGAGGAAGAGGCTACGGATCATGGGGGCGGTTAGCGGCTCCAGCGGTTGTTCTCGGGGTTCAGGTCGGTGGTTTGGGCCTCGGGGTCGAGCGCCACGGTGGCTACCTGGGCGCGGGGGCGCGTAAGCTTGAGGGTGTAGGTGGGCACCACCCAGGCCCAGTCGGGTAGCAGGGTGGTGGTGGCACTGTCGTAGGGCTTGGCCCCGCGCATGAGGTCGAGCGGGATGTAGTAGCGTTCGGTAGCGCCGTCGGTGTACGTAACCTGCACCTCGACGGGCAGGGGCATTTTGCCTTCGCGCTTGAGGATGACCTCGGCGCCGCCGGCACCATCGCTGGGGGGGCTCACGGCGTAGTCTACGGTCTTGGTGGTGTAGACGAAATACTCGTTGTACCAATCGAGCACCAGGCCCGACTCCTGCTCGACGATGCGCAAAAAGTCGTTGGGGTTGGGGTGCTTAAAGCGCCAGGTGTAGTAGTAGCGCTTCAGGGCGCGCCAGAAGACCTCTTCGCCCACGATGTACTTCAGTTGGTTCAGGTACAGGCCACCGGTGTGGTAGATGCCAATCTGCTGGCCGTAGTAGTTGTGGTAGTGGTCGCTGTGGGTGCTCAGGGGCTCGCGCCAGCCGTTCTGGTGGGCTACCCGGTAGTAGAGCTGGAACTGCTCGATGCTGTTCCCCTCGAAAGCCCCGCCCTCAAGGGTATAGTCTTGCACCTGGGTGCCGACAAACATGTTGAAGCCCTCGTCCATCCACCCGTGCAGGCCTTCGTTGTTGGCCAAGAGCATCTGGAACCAGGTGTGCAGCAGCTCGTGCTGAGCGACGTCGGCCAAATCGAGCGCTTCGCGCTGGCCCGTAATCAGGGTGCACATGCTGTACTCCATGCCGCCATCGCCGCCCTGAATGAAGCTGTACTGGCGGTAGGGGTAGTTGCCAATGCGCTGCTGGATGACTTCGAACATGCGCTTGGCGTAGGCGGGCAGCTGGGTCCAGGCACCGGTCTTGTTGGCGTCGTTCTGGTAGAAAAAGTGCAGGGTGAGCGTGTCGTTGACCGCCAGGGTGGTGTGCTGGTAGTCGGGGTCGGCGGCGAAGGTGAAGTCGTTCACCATCGGGGCTTTGAAGTGCCAGGTGAGGGTAGCGGTTTTGGGCCGCCGCACGGTGGTACCGGGGGCCTGGTAGCCGTAGCCGATTTCCTGGGCGTTTTGCAGGTAGCCGGTGGCGGCCACGATGTAGCGGCTGTCGAGGGTGAGCTTAACGTCCCAGTCGCCCCAGATGGGGTAAAACTCGGCGCGGCCGGCGTAGGGGGTCGCGTGCCAGCCCTGGTAGTCGTACTGGCAGAGCTTGGGGTACCACTGGGCCATGCTGTAGGCGATGCCCTCGGCGTTGTCGCGGCCCATGCGGCGCAGGGTAAGGGGCACCTGCCCCTCGAAGGTGAGGGCCAGGTTGGCCGATGAATTGGGCAGGATGGGCTGCTCGAGCCATACCTCGAGAATGGTCCCCTCGTGCTGGGTGCGCACTGGCAGGCCGTTAACCGTCAGGTCGCTGCACACCAGCCGACCCTGTTCTTCGGGCTTCAGGTTCTTGATGCGGTTGCCCTCGCCGGTGGGGTTGTCTTCGGTGCGCAGCCGCCAGTCGAGCACGCTGCCCGGCTGAAAGGCGTTGGGGTAGAGGTGGAAGAAGAGCCGCCGCAACGTATCGGGGCTGTTGTTCACGTACCGGATGGCCTGTTTGCCCGTGTAGCGGTGGGTCTTGACATCGAGCGCGACCTCGAGTTGGTAGTCGGCGCGCTGTTGCCAGCGTTGGGCCGGTTGGGCCCACAGCCCCGTACAGCTCACACCAAGTGTGGCACCCCACACCAGTTTTAACGCAAGATTTAGCCTGTGCATGGGGCCCAAGATACCCAAAAGCCATGCCGCTTGCGCCTGCCACCGTAGTTTGCCCCCGCATGCAGAGTTCTACTACCCGCCGAGCCTTCGTCCTCGGCCTGGGGCTGCTCGCCCTAGGGGCGCAGGCCCAGCCTTCGCTCACGCTCGACTACTACCTGCCCCAGGGCGTAACCTACAACCCGGCCATACCCACACCGCGGCAGGTACTGGGCTTCGAGGTGGGCCAGTGGCACCTGAGCCACGACCAGCAGGTGCGCTACCTGATGGCGCTTGACGCGGCAAGTGACCGCATTGCGCTCGAAGAGTACGGCCGCACCTACGAGCAGCGGCCCCAGCTACTGCTTACCATCACCCACCCCGAGAACCACGCCCGGCTGGAGGCCCTGCGCACCGAGCACCTCAAGCTCACCGACCCCAACCAATCGGCCAGCGTTGACCTGGCCCGCCAGCCAGTGGTGATCTACCAGGGCTTTTCGGTGCACGGCAACGAGCCCAGTGGGGGCAACGCCGCCGTGCTGGTCGCGTATCACTACGCCGCGGCCCAGGGCCCTGAGATTGAGGCCCAGCTGCGGAATACCATCGTGCTGCTGGACCCCTGCTACAACCCCGACGGCTTTACGCGCTTTAGCACCTGGGTAAACAGCAACCGGCCGCTAACCGAAGTGGCCGACCCCCAGGCCCGCGAGTTCCGGGAGCCCTGGCCCGGCGGCCGCACCAACCACTACTGGTTCGACCTAAACCGCGACTGGATGCCCGCCCAGCACCCCGAAAGCCGGGCCCGCGTGGTGCAGTACCACCGCTGGATGCCCAACGTGCTCACCGACCACCACGAGATGGGCACCAACCGCACGTTCTTCTTCCAGCCCGGCGAGCCCAACCGCAACAACCCCTATACCCCCAAGGCCACGTATGCGCTCACCGAACGCATTGCCCGGGTACACGCCGCTGCGCTCGACCGCATTGGGTCGCTGTACTACACCCGCGAAGGCTACGACGACTTTTACCCCGGCAAGGGCAGCACCTACCCCGACCTCAATGGCGCGGTGGGCATTCTGTTTGAACAGGCCAGCAGCCGGGGCCACGCGCAGGAGAGCGACTACGGGGTGCTGCGCTTCGCCTTCACGGTCCGCAACCAGTTTACCACGGCCCTGAGCACCTTTCAGGCGGCCAATGAGCTGCGGCTCGAGTTGCTGGCGCACCAGCGTAGCTTTTACACCGAGGCCCTGGCCGAAGCCGACCGCGACCCGGTAAAGGGCTTCCGGATCACGCTTTCGGGCGAGCACCAGCGCGATACGGACTTTGCCCAGCTTCTGGCCCTGCACAACATCGACACGCGCGCAGGACGCACACCCCGCGAGCTCATTGTACCCACGCGCCAGCCCAACTACCGGCTGGTCAAGACGCTCTTCGATACCCAGACGCGCTTCGCCGACAGCCTGTTCTACGACATCTCTGCCTGGAACCTGGCCTATGCCTGGGGCTACGGCTTTGCCCCGCTGGCCAACGCGGCCGAGGTAGCGGCTGCCAGCCCGCGCCCCAGCGCGCCGCCCGCCACTGGGCCCACCCGTGTAGGCGGCCCTACGCCGCTGGCCTATGCCATACCTACCACGGGCGATGGCTACGGTTACCGCATTGTGGCTGCGCTCTTGGCCGCTGGGCTGCGCCTGCAGGTGGCCACCCAGCCCGTGCCTACCCCGAACGGGGGGCCTACGTACCCGGCAGGTACTGCCTTCTTGGCCACCGCGGGGCAGGTACTGGCGCCAGGGGCCATCCAGGCGCTGATTGAAGAGCGTTACGGCGAGGGCCGCTACGGTATAGTGCCCCTGACGACTGGCTACAACCCGGTCGGCACCGATCTGGGCAGCCCCTCGTACGCCACACTTACACTACCCCGCGTTGCCATTGTGGTGGGCGATGGCATTAGCATGTACGCGGCGGGCGAACTCTGGCACTGCCTCGACCAGCGCATCGGGCTGCCGGTAACGCTGTTGCCCGTCGAGCGCGTAGCCACGGCCGACCTAGGGCGCTACACCCACGTGGTGCTTGCCAGCGGCAGCTACGGGGCGCTGGGCAAAGCCGGCACCGAGGCACTGAAAGGCTGGGCTGAGAACGGAGGCACCCTGGTGGCCATTGCCAGCGCCATTCGCTGGGCGGCAGGTGCCGAAATCGGGCGCTTCAAGCTCAAGTCGGTTGCCGATACCAACCGTACGCCCCAGCCCTATGCCCTGCAAGCGCAGCAAGAAGGTGCCCGTGAGATTGAAGGGGTTATTCTGGAAACGGCCATCGACACGACCCACCCGCTGTTCTTTGGCTTCCACCGCAGCACCCTGCCGGTCTTCCGCGACCATACCCTGTGGCTGGAGGTGGGCAAAAACCCTTACAGCACCCCCAGCCGGTACACCCCCTCGCCGCTCCTGGCGGGATTTGTGAATGCCCACAACCTGCGCAACCTAAGGGGCACTGCAGCGGTGCAGGCTAGCCGGGTGGGCCGGGGGCGCATCATTGGCATCGTAGACGACCCCTGCTTCCGGGCCTTTTGGCGGGGTACGGAGCGCGTTTTCCTCAACAGCCTGTTTTTCGGGCCCTTTGTGCGCAGCAGCAGCCTCGAATGACGCGCGTGCTGGCCATTGACTGGGGGGCCAAACGCTGCGGCCTGGCCTGGACCGACCCCCTGGGCCTGAGCACCAACCCCCTGCCCGGTGTGGCGCCTAGTGCGCTGCTCGCTACCCTGGATGGCCTGGTGCACACCGGGCCGGTGGGCACCCTGGTACTGGGCCACCCGCGCAACCTGGACGGCAGCCCGACCGATGCCACCGGGCCCGTAGAGGCCCTGTACGCCCAGCTGCGTACGCTCTACCCGACCCTCAGCGTTGTGCTGCTAGACGAGCGCCTGACCAGCCGCAGGGCCCAACAGGTACTGCACGAAAGCGGCCTGGGCCGCAAGCGGCGACAGGACAAAGCCCGGCTCGACGCCCTGAGCGCCGTACTTTTACTCCAAACCTACCTGGCCCAACAGGGCTAGTACCCCCGCATGATCCTGCCCATTGTTGCCTACGGCGACCCCGTGCTGCGCAAACCGGGTGCCCCCCTGGCCCCCGACTACCCCAACCTGGCCCAGCTTATCGACGACATGTTCGAAACGATGTACGGGGCCAATGGTGTGGGGCTTGCGGCCCAGCAAGTGGGCCTGGCACTTCGGCTGTTTGTCGTAGACACTACTTCAATGGTGCGCGGTGAACACGCTGAAGCTGAGGTAGATGGCTTCAAGCACGCCTTCTTGAACGCTGAAATCCTGGACCAAGCCGGCAACCCCTGGCCCTACACCGAGGGCTGCCTCTCCATCCCCGGCATCCGTGAGGATGTGCTGCGGCAGCCGGTCATCACCCTGCGGTGGCAGGACCCCAGCTTTACCTGGCACGAAGCGACCTTTAGTGGCCTCAGGGCGCGCGTGATTCAGCACGAATACGACCACACCCAGGGGAAACTCTTCGTAGACTACCTC
>JANRLA010000141.1:0-51688 GCA_033763015.1 Bacteroidia bacterium | reverse complement strand
AATGACCATGCGCCCGGCGGCGATGGCGGCGATGGCGTCTTCGATGGGGTCTATACGGATGGCGGTTTCCATGCCCGGTTAAACAGCAGTTGGGTTGATTTCGTCCGTTCGGGTTACCGCCGCCAGCAGGGCCTCCAGGGCATCGAGCTGCCGGCCCATGTCGAAGTGCTCTAGCGCCGCCACCCGGGCCTCGGCCGCTGCTTCGGCGCGCCGGTCGGGGTGTAACAGCCACGTACCAAGGGCCCCCGCCAATGACTCTGGCGTAGCGCCTACGGCCAGCCCACGGCCTAGCAGCTCGGTGGCGCCCTGGGCCCCCAGGGGGGTTGTGGCCACCGGTACCCCAGCGGCCAGCGCCTCGATAACTTTCAGCCGTACGCCGCTGCCGCTCGTAACCGGCACCACCGCCACCTGTACCCCGGCCCAAAAGGCGGGGGCATCAGGCACCTCGCCCACAATTGCTACCGTAGCGCTGGCCCAGCCCAGTACCTCGGGCGGGGCACCGCGCCCAGCCACCACCAGCCGCGCCCCGGGCACCTGGGCCACCACCTGGGGCCATACCTCGCGCACAAACCACCGCAGGCCCGCCACGTTGGGGGGCCAGTTCAGGCTGCCCAGGTAGCCTACTGTCAGGCCAGTCGGCGGGGTAACAGTGACAGGGGCACCTGTAGAAACGACCCCTGGCCGCACCAGGGCCACGGGCAGCTGTGGGTGCCACGCCCGGAAGACGGCGGCGTCTTCGGGCGCGATGGCGGCAATGGCATCCACCTCGCCGCTGGCGCTGCGCTCCCACCGTTGGCCCTGCCAGCCCAGGTAGCGCCAGTAGAGCGCCTTCAACGGGTTAGCGGTCGTGTTGGCGTTGAGCTGCCAGATGCGGTGCTCCAGGTTGTGGGCGCGCAGCACCAGCGGTGCCCGCGTGGCTGCCCGCAGCGCCCACACGTAGGGCAGCAGGTAGGCCGAGTCGAGCACAATGGCATCATAGGGCTGGGCCCGCACCAAGGCTTGCAGTAGGCTACTAAAGCGCGCATCCAAAAACCGCAGCACCGGGTAGGGTGTACGCTGGAACAGCGCCGCCGCCAACGCTGCGGGCGCCGAAATGGGCAAGCCGATGGGCACCGCGTGCACCGGCCACGCGGTCGGGTAGCGTTCGGGGGCCACGTAGTGCTTGTCGGTGTTCAGGCAGGCCCACGTCAGGCCGTGGCCCCGGCTGTGCAGGCCCTCGGCCAGTTGGCTCATGGCAATGGCCGCGCCGTCGTGCCGCGCCAGGGGCACACGGGGCACTACGTGCAGGAGGTTAGCCACCGCTGGGGGTCGGTTCACCGAACACCAGGTGCAGGCCCACGCGCCAACCCAGGGCCGTGCCGCCCTGCCAGCCCGTGCGGCCGTCGGGGTTGCGGGCCCAGTTGCTCAGGCCCACCGTGTAGTGCACACTGGCCCCCACCGTACCAAAGCTAGTTGGCAGGTGCAGCGCCACGCCCAGCGGTAGGTTCAGGTACAGGCGGTTGACCCCGCTGCCCGGTGGCGCCCCACCCTCAAAAAAACCCTTGCTGCGCAGGCGGTAGCCCAGTTGGCCCCCCAGTTGGGGGTAGAGCCACCCGAAGCGCGGGCCCACGCGGGCCTCGAGCTCCAGGGCCGTGAGGGCGGTGTTCTGGCCGCCGTCAAAGTCGCGCATGACCACTGGCAGGTTGAAGCCCTCGGCCAGGTCTTTAACGATAACGTTGAGGCCGACCTCGCCGCCGCCGTTCTGGCGGTAGTCTACGTACACCGGGCCCACGGCAAAGGCCGAAAAGTAGCCCGGCACAAGCCCAGCGGCCTCGGGGCGGCTAATCTGCGTGAACTGGCTCGCGAAGCGGACGCCCAGGCCCCGCTGGCCCGACACCCCCAGGGCCCACATCGCCCATACCCCTACCAGTACACCCCGCCGCATGGGCCGCGAAGTTAGGACAAGCCGCCCAGCCACGGATGGCTACTGCACGCTACCCGGACTGGCCCGCGTCATCGGCAGCGCCCGTCGGCGTACCGACGGCTTGCAACTGCAAAGTGCTTTGAGGGGCAAAGTGGCCGTCTCTTGTAGCCAAACTGGGCTTCAGCCTATTGGAATCGGCTGGTACTTTCGCCGCGGGCACCCCTACCCCCAAAACGCTTCGTGAGGGGCCAGCTCGGCTACGCCGGTGTAGGTGTCTTGCAGGTAGGGGGGCAGCTCCACTTTCATGAATCGGGCCATGCGCTCAATCAGGCTGGCGATGTCGGGCGGCAGCGCCGCGCGGAAGAACATCCGCTCGCCACTTACCGGGTGCTCAAAGCCCAGGGTCTTGGCGTGCAGTGCCTGGCGCGGGCAGAGCGTAAAACACTCCTGGATGAAGCGCTGGTAGGCGCGGCTGGGCTTGCCGCGCAAGAGGCGGTGGCCGCCGTAAAACGTATCGCTGAACAGCGTGTGGCCCAGGTGCTTAAAGTGCACCCGTATCTGGTGCGTGCGGCCGGTTTCGAGCTTGCACTGCACCAGGGTGGCCACCCCAAAGCGCTGGATGACCTTGTAGTGCGTCACGGCGTGCTTGCCCTCGCCGGGCACGTCGGTCACGAAGTAGCGCTTGCGGTCGGCGGGCATGCGGGCAATGTTGCCCACGATGGTGCCCTGGTCGGCCACCACCTGGCCCCAGACCAGGGCGTAGTACAGCCGGTCGGTCGTGCGGTCGAAGAACTGCTTGGCCAGCCGGTCGTACGAAACGGGGTCTTTGGCGATGAGCAACAGGCCCGAGGTGTCTTTGTCGATGCGGTGCACCAGCCCCGGCCGGATGTTGCCGCCCGCGCCACTGCCCTCGGGTAGCCCGGCCTGCAGGTAGTAGAGCAGGGCGTTGACCAGCGTGCCGCTGTAGTTGCCGCTGCCGGGGTGGCACACCAGGCCCGCGGGCTTGTTCACGACCAGGATGTGGGCGTCTTCGTAGACCACCTCGAGCGGGATGGGCTCGGGCCGGAGCTCGGGCGCCGGTGGGTAGGGCAGCGTGATGCTGATGACATCAAGCGGGCGCACCTTGTAGCTCACCTTGGTAGGCTGGTCGTTCACGCGGATAAAGCCCACCTCGGCCGCATTCTTGATGCGGTTGCGCGAAAGGTGCTTGATGCGGTTGGCCAGAAAGCTGTCGATGCGCAGGGGCTCTTGCCCGGGGTCTACCTCGATGCGGTGGTGCTCGTAGAAGTAGAGGTCGTCAATGCGGTCGAAGCCAGCATCGGGGGCCACTTCCTGGGGGTTGTAGCCCCAGGGGCTGTCGGCGGGCAGGCTGGCGGTGTCGTCGTCTTCGAGCTCGGGGGCGGCTTCGTCGGCGTCGGCGTCGGTGGGGGGTGTTTCTTCCCACTCCAGGGTGGCGGGGTCGTCCCAGGGCTCGTCTTCCATCTACTAGGGCTGTGGCTGCCGGGTGTAAACCTACGGCTTCTGGGGCGGTGGTGGGGCCCAGTGCAGGGGCGCTAGTACACCACCAGGCGTGTGGCGCTCGGCTGGCCTGCGCAGGTGTATTCTACTACGTACACCCCGGCGACCAGGCCCGCCAGGGGCAGCACGAGTGGGCCACCCGACTCGGGCACGGTGGCTGCGGCCACACGCTTACCGTCGGGGGCGATGAGGTGCAGGGGCGTACCGGCCGGGGCCACCACCTGCACACTCCCCGTAGCAGGGTTGGGCAGTAGCCGCAGGCAGTCGGCGCCTGTGGTGGGCTCGGCGACCGGCGCGGGCTGGCCGGCGATGTGGGTGTACATCAGCCCGCCGCGCTCGGTGCCCACCACCAGGGCCAGGCTATCGGGGCCACTGGCGTACCCGCTGGGCGCGGTGCGGGCCCCGGCGGGCAGATTGGGCAGGGGCGGCAGGGCGGTAAAGACAGCCCCTGGCGCGGTGCTAAGGCCCGTGTAGGGTACCAGGGCGCCGCTTTGGCTACCTAGAAGCAGGTCGGGTGTACCGTCGCGGTCTAAATCCACGACCCAGGGCCGGGGGTAACTGGGCAGGCCCGGGGTGCCGGTTTGCACCCCGCCCCACCCCACCCCGCGGGGTTGGTAGCTGGGCGCGGTGGTCGTACCCACGTTTTCGAGGAGCACCAACCGACCCAACTGCTCGCCGACGACAAGGTCGAGGTCGCCGTCGCGGTCAACGTCGCCGAAGGCCGGGGCCAGGGCATTCAGGTTCTGGGCGCGCAGGCCCCCCAGGTCGTCGCTCACCCACTCAAACACCGCCGGGGCACCGGGGCCAGCCGTGTTGCGGTAGTAGGTTAAGCCCGTGGGGTTGCCGGCCCGCTGGTAGCCCAGCACCAGGTCGGCATCGCCGTCGCCGTCGGCATCGCCCAGGGCCGGTGCCAGGTCGGTAACCCCGGCGTAGCGGGGGTCGACACTGAGGCCCAGGTAGTTGCTGTCCAGCAGGCGGTAGACGGGCGCTGCAGCAGTACCCACGTTCGCGTAGCGCTGGAGCAGTACCCGCAGGGCTTCGGTCGAATCGCGCAGGCCTCCGCTGGCGATGAGCAGGTCGGTCAGCCCATCGCCCGTGAGGTCGGCACAGGCGGCCTGGGCGTTCTGGCCCAGGTCTAGGGTCTGGTCTTGCAAAAAGTTGCGTTGCCGCAGGTGCCACAGGGGGGCATCGTCGGCCCCACGGTTTTCGTAGAGCCAGACCGAGGCCGCGTTGGGCCCCAGGCCCGAGGTGCCCTGGCTACCCACCACCAGGTCGCGCAGCCCATCGCCGGTCACCTCTACGTGGTAGAAGCTGGGGTACGCCGGCAGGCGGATGGGGGCCGCGGTGGGGTACTGTGGCTCAGCGAGTACCATCTCTGCAAAGCGTTGGGTGCCGCCGTTGTACAGGCCCAGGGCCGACTCGACGCCCGAGTCGGAAACCAGCAAGTCCATCAGCGTATCGCCCGTCAGCTCGATGGGCAACAGCGCGCCGCCGGTGTGCTGCACGGCCTTGGCGAGCTGCTCAGCGGCCAGGATGTCGCAACCCAGTTGGCCGAGCTCGGCGGCGTACTGGTTGGTGGCGGGGTCGTAGGTCTCTAGAAAATGGCCCCAACAGTTGCTGGCTTGGCGGTAGACCAGGGTATCGGTACGGCCGTAGTCTTCGTGGGCGCGGTTGCGGTACAGGCGCACGCGGTCGCCGAAGACGTCCCAGGCCAAGATGTCGGTGTCGCCGTCGTGGTCTACATCGGCTACGCCGGGCAGGTCACTACTCAGGTTGAAGAGCGTTACCGAGAGCGTATCGCTGCCACTCAAGAACTCCGAGCGCAGCCGTGGGTACCGTACCTCGAAGGTCGGTGGGCCCAGCGGCGGGCCGGTGTTGCGCAGCACGCGTATGCCCGAGAGGGTATCGGCCCAGAGGTCGGTGCGGCCGTCGGCGTCGTAGTCGTAGGCCAACAGCCAGCTACTCGTCGGGGTGGCCGGCAGGTACTGGGCGTAGGCGGGTGCCCAGCGGTACTGCCCCGGCGTGCCCGTGGCCAGGAACGTAAAGGCCAGCGTACTGGCAGGCTCGTACACCACCAGGTCGGCCAACGTATCGCCGTTGAGGTGTAGGCTGCCCACCTGTGGGGTGCTAAAACCGCCCGTCCAGGGGCTCTGCAGGGTATCGGTGCCCACCACCACTGGGGGTGCCGTCTGCCACCGGCCTTGGCCCCACGCCCCTACGGCCAGCAGGCAATAGCCCACTGCGCCAAGAACTACACCCAACCTGTGCACGCATCTTGCAACGCACGCGCGAGCAGCGTAATTTTGCAGGCCGCAGAAAAAAGACCACCTGCGGCGTAGCAACGGAGAGATGGCTGAGTGGTCGAAAGCACTTCCTTGCTAAGGAAGCGTGCCCGTAAGGGTACCGTGGGTTCGAATCCCACTCTCTCCGCAAGCCCAACCCAACCGTGGGTGGGGTGTAGCCCCGAGGTGTAGCGCAGCTGGCTAGCGCACCTGCTTTGGGAGCAGGGGGTCGCAGGTTCGAATCCTGCCACCTCGACGTAGAAACTAACGTACAGGCGGAGGCCCCTCACCCAGGCCTCCGCCTGTGCGTTAGGGGCAGGGCCTCGGGCCAGCTGTGTCGCTTCGCTGAATTCTGGGGGCTCCCCGACAGCGTCACCTACTTCTTGACGATTCTGAACCGGGATGTTTCATACACCACCCAGTAAATACCTGGGGGGTACCCTCTAAAATTGAACGTACAGGTACCGTTTTGAGGGGTAAGGGATGCAAGCTCGGTCCCGGCCTGCGATAAAATCCGAATCTTGGATTGTTTGGCACCCCCAGGAACCGAAGTACCCAAAACACATATCTGTACATCCTCGCTTACAGGGTTGGGGTACACGTGCAAGTAGACTTCCGTGGGGTTTTGGCCCACAGCATCGTTGCTTGTTACCACGTTTACCGTGATGTAGTCGAGGCGCACGAGAGAATCTGTGCCTACAAGGTTGGAAGCTTTGAGCGTAACAGAATACATGCCTGCGGAGGTAAACTGCACCCGCGGATTGGCCGAGAGAAAACTGGTTCCATCAACAAAGCTAAATCCCGTAGTTGGGGTGATATTCCATTGATAAACGCTATTTCCGCAGGGAGTTAGATTCTGAAACGTCACAGTATCATCGACTGCAACAACGTTCAAGTCTGAAGTGAAACCAACGTCGGGTACTTGGTTTGTACAGGCGTCGTAAGAGTCGCGGTATCTGATGTTGGTCACAACCAGAGTATTCGAGACAATTGTGCCGTCAATCTGCAGAATGGGTATTTTTTCCTCGTCTGATAACCAGATGTAAGATTCTTGTACACTTCTAACCGGAATGCTAAAGCCTAAAATGATAAGACTATCCGTTCGGTACAAAGTCGACTTGATTCGAAGCGAATTAAACGTTCCGTAAGGGGTTGTGATAGATCCCCAACCGTCTACAAGATTTATTCGGTAACCAGACTGAACATATTGAAGGCTATCGCTAAGCCTAAAGCTCACACGGTAGGTGCTACTGTCACGGTCACTGTACGTTAAAGGAAACTGGTAAATTTCATCTTCATCGCTGTAAAACGCAGGTATAGGTATGCCTTGGTAACTCAAACCTGCGCCTTCGGCGACAAAGGCTGCAGAAGTGGTTTTATAAAAGGCATTAAAATCTTCTAGGGTAACTGAGCCTAATGACAATGAATCAAAAATTTCAAGGCCAAAAGCAGTAGACCCAAAGAAGAACAAATAGGCCGGATTTATCTCGGACGCCCTCTTGTAATTAGCTACATCTTGGCGAAATGGCTCAAGACTTGAGAAATCCCATACTTGATTGGCACCCGTCGAGCTGTAGTCAAGCTCGGTTGTTACATCAACAAGACTATACCGAATGGTATCGCCCGAGGCTGGCATACTTGAACTCGTGATTGTTATCTGAGCATGTGCAGCAACCACCCCCAGGCAAAAAATTAATACTAGAACTCGCACGGTAGTAGGACGCTTCACTTTGCCTTGGGTTTAGTGAGGCTCAAATTATAGGCCCAGGGCTAGCCACGGTACAACACAAGACGATTTGTTTCGCTAAGGTTCGAAACACAGAATTTGAAGTGGACAGATAGCAGGCCTAGCCCCCCTACTCCAAGAGCCGCCCCTCGAGGCCCGCAAAGCGTGCCCGGGCCACGGGGTAGCTGCGCTTAGAGCGCATCACGACCCGCCCCCCGTCGGTTCGCTGCACCTCGCGCACGTGGGCCAGGTGCACGGCGTACGAGCGGTGGATCTGGAAAAAGAGCGTCTCGGGCAGTTGGCGGCACACTTCGGCCAACGGCTGGCTCACCATCACCTCTTCGCCTGTGGTGAGTACCACAGTAGCGTAAGCCCCCTGGGCCACCACGGCCTCTACCTCATCGAACTGCACCAACCGGTGGCCGTGCTGGTGGGGCAGTGCCAGGCGCCGGGGGGGCGTGGGGCCGGTTGGGGTAGCCTCGGGCTGCGGGGCTGGGTGCAGGGTGTGCCAGCGGCCCAGGAGCCATTCGTACGCGCGGGCCACGGCCCGGATGAGTTCGGTGGGGTCAATGGGCTTGAGCAGGTAGTCGGTTGCCTGGGCCCGAAAGGCCGAAAGCGCGAACTCGCTGTGGGCGGTTACGAAAATGGTGGCGATGTCGTCGCGCCGCAGCTGCTCCAGCAGCTCAAAGCCCGTATACACCGGCATGGTAATGTCCAGGAACAGCAGGTTGGCCTGCTGGGCCTGTAGCTGGGCCAGGGCGTCGGGCACCTCGGTGGCTTCGCCGACGACGGTTACGGTGGGGCAATAGGTGGCCAGTAGCCTACGCAAGGCCGAACGCGCCGGGGCTTCGTCGTCGACCACCAAGGCCAGGAGTTCGAGGGGCTGGTTCATTGCAGCGGGAGCATCAGGTCTACGCGCGTACCGGTGGGCCGCTCCAGGTCGGTAATCGTACACACGATGGGTAGGGGGTGCATTTCGTTGAAAAGCCGGATGCGTTCGTGGGTCGAAATCAGGCCCACCGACGTGTGCTGCAGGTTGAGCGTCTGGCGTAGGGCCCCAGCCGCCGCACGGCCAATGCCGGTGTCTTCGATGCAGCAGTGCAGGGTGCCCGATGGGGCAATTCGAAAGCTCAGGGCCAATGACTTGGGCCCCTCGCGTTTGTGCCGCAGGCCGTGCTCGAAACCGTTTTCGACGAAGGGGAGGATAAACATGGCCGGCACCTGCTGCTGGTCGGCCCCCGGGGGCAGGTCTAGGGTCAGGGTAACGGTCACCTCGCCGGCGAAGCGTGCTTTTTGCAGCTCGATGTACAGCTGTAGCAGCTTGAGTTCCTCGTTGAGGGGCAAGGTCTGCTGGGGGGCATGATCTACCACGTGCCGTAGCAGTTTTGAGAAGTACTGCAGCAATTGGGCGGCCCGTTGGGTATCGGCCTGCAGAATGGCGTCTTGCAGGGTATTGAGGGCATTGAACAGAAAGTGGGGGTTCATCTGGGCCCGTAGGGCCGAGAGCTGGGCCAGCCGAACGCGGCGCTCCTGATCGGCCACCTGGGCCAGGTATCGGGTTCGGCGGCGGTACAGGCCCACCCCACTACCCACTGATACCAACAGTACCCCCAGCCAGGTATACCACCGCTGCCACAGCGGTGCCCGTATGCTAAACTCGACTCGGTGTAGCGCTGCCAGGCCCGGCACACCCGCCGCACGAGCCTGAACCTCTAACTGGTAGTCACCTGCCTTCAGCTGCGGCAACCGTACCTCGGCGGCACCAATTGGCACTGGGTGCCATACCGTGTCGGTGGGCAGTAGCCGGTAGGCGTACTGCATGGGTTTGGCGTACCGCAAGCTGGTGGTCTGGTACCGCAGGGCCAAACTGGTAGTCGTACTTGGCAGCACGGCCCGGCTCACGAGTTGGGTATCAAGCCCGTTGTGTTGAGCGCCCAGTAGGTACACCCGCCAGGGTACAACTGGCTGGCCAAAGGCGCTATAGGGAACGAACGTCAGGTGGGTGCCCGAGGCCACCCAGACCCCCGCAGCCGTGCAGGCCAGGGCACGGATTTCGCTATCGGCCAGCCCATCGGCCACACCCAGGCTGTGCGAACACCCCGTCTTGGGGCTATACAGCTGCACACCTGCTGCCGTGGCGTATACCACCGTATCGCCCCAGGCCGAAAGGGCCAGGCAGGGTAGGTCTACCCACCCTTCGGCCGCGGTTAGCTGCCGCTCTACCCGTGTGCCCTGCAGTACAACCAAACCCTGCCGAAACGTACCCACCGCCACACGGTTGCCGGGCAGCGTGGCCAGGCGGCTGGCCAGCACAGGGTTGCTATCGGGCAACTGTACGAGCGTGCGGGCCTGCGCGTCGCTCACCACCAACCCCGTTTCAAAGCCCACGTACAGCAGTGAACCGGTCTCGGAAAAGGCGACAGCCCGGGCCCGGTTCGTCGTACTAACAAAGTCAGCCGTTACTGGCCCAATGCCTGCCTGATAGAAGGGCAATGCAGAGGGCTTGGGCACCCGGGCTGTGGCTTCGATGCCGCGGTACGTGGCAGCAACGCACCAGTCTGTGCTCAGGGCCAGGTCTTTGGTATCGGTCAGGGTGCGGTAATGCGTAGGTGCCGCATTCCCGTCGATAGGCTGCCGGTAGTGCCCTGCGTAGAGCAAACGCCCTGCCGGGGCATACACCAGGTGAGCTACCGGCTCTGAGCTGGGTAGCTGCCAGTGACGTAACGAACCGAGCGAGGAGTCAAGCAGCACAATTTTCCCCTGGGCTAGCCCCACGGCCAGGTTGCCATCGGGCATTGCACACAGGCCGTGTACCTCTCGGCCCCGAAATAGTTCAGCAACACTGTAGCGACGCAGGCCGTTGCGCACCAGCCGGTGCAGCCCGTTGTAGAGGGTAGACGCCCAAAGTGTGCCCTCGGCGTCTACAAACGCGTGGGTGACATGTAGGCCGGGCAGCAGGTGTTCCCACCCCGTCGTGCCCGGCCGCTGTAGCCACAAGCCCGAGGCGGTTGCTACTGCGGTCTCGCCAGTCGGTAGGCTGCCAACCCGTACAACACGTTTGCTTGGGGCCGGTTGCCACCCAGGAGCAGCCTGCCAGCCGCTTGCACCTGCTACGAGCAACTCACCGGTTGAGCTGCGTGCTTGCCAAGGCCGCTGGGTAAGCCCTAGTATTTGCCCCTGGGTAAAAGGCAGTCGGCGACGGATGCGGGTAGGTTGCTCCAGCTCGGCAACCCAGAGCTCATTACCGGCGACCAGGTAGATATTCTGCGCGTCGCACAGCATTTCGGCCAACTGAGCGCCGAACTCGCGTATCGGGTAGACCGCGGGTTGTGCTTGCCTAGGCGTGTAGCGGTAAAGTGCCAGGTTACTCAGCACCCAGACCCGCCCCTTTGGGTCGGCGGTGATCTGCAGAAACCGCTCGTTGGCTCGCCCCTGAATGGGCACCAAGCGAGCCCCAGTTTGGTAAAAGACTTGGCCCGAAAAGTTTTTGCACCAGAGCGTGCCATCGCCCGCAAGGGTTGGCCGGTCAACGGCTGTCGATACCCCTTCTGGGTTTGAAAGGCGCTCAAACCGATTGCCATCGTAGCGGCAAAGGCCCGCTTCGGTCGCAAGCCACAGCATACCCATGCTGTCCTGCGCAATGGCGTAGACGGTCGCACTGGGCAGGCCCTCTTCGGGGGTAAGGGGAGGCAAGGCGACCCATTGCCCCAAGGCTGGTCGCACACCGCCCCCGAACAGCACCCAGCCCAGCAGACAATACCGAAGAAAACAGCGCACCACACGGTAAGCTACTGGCTGCCACGAATTCTGGCCAACTGTACTGGCCACGGGCAACAGCCACCCCTCTTCTGACCGGCACTTCTACGACTGTTTCGAAACTGGAAGCTACCGCTCTGAAACCCAGTCCTTATGCACCGTGCCTAGCCATTGTTTTACGAAAAAGTTTGCGAAATGCCCAAGTAGGGCATTTCGCAATAGAATAGCTGCCAGCTAACGAGGGGCAGCACCTATACTACTGTAATCATTTACTGCAACATAAAGCATTAAAAGAGCGTACTAACAGGTAAAACCTGAACAAGCCAGGGTTTGCTGCACACCACCTTAGAGAAGGGGGGGCATGGTATGTTTATTGCTTACTTTCGTTGCAGAATCGACACCAAACCTGATTCTAGGATTCGTATGCAGTCTCCCCGTGGTTTTGTAACCCGACTGTGCGTTGTAGGGCTAGTAGCCCTCCTCCCTACCCTTGGCTTTGGGCAAGCCGTCAACGACTACGTAGCGATCGCTACGGGCAGCTGGACCGACGCCACCATCTGGCGGCAGGTGGTGAGCACCAACCCGGTTGTCTTGAACGACGTAGCCCCCGCCGAGTATCCCGGCCAAACAACGGGCACCCCTGCTTGGACGGGCAGGGATGTCTACATCGTTGGTGGGATAACCTACCCCGACGACAACGGAGGGAGTGTCGTTGTGGGTGCGGTTACGGTCACCCTTAGCGCCAACATTACAGCAACCACACTCCTAGACGAGGTTCGCATACAACCCTACGACGAGGCAGCCCAACTGACCATTACCGCTACAGGCTCGTTGTCGCTCGACAACCGCATGTACGTAAATGCAGACAACAGCACCGGCCCCGGTGACGATGCCACACTGGATTTGGAGGACAACTCTACACTACTACTACCTGGGGTTGCCGGCAACCGCGCCACGGGCGACCTCACGCTCAATGTTGCAACCGCCGACGGCTTGGGTCTAGCCAGGCTGCTGGTTGGCGATGCCGTTACCCTTAACATAAACGACGATTTAATTGGCGACGGAGACGACGATCGATTCTTCATTTCATTTGGCGCATCTACAATTAACATCAACGGCGACATAACTGGCTTTGGTGGGGGCACAGTACCCTTAACCACCATGGACCCCGGTACGAGTACCGTAATTCTGGGGGGTTCGGGCACGGACGCTGGTTCTACCGACGATGATTTGAAGTTTGTGGGGGCCGCCAACTTCTACAACCTGACCATTTCGGGCGACATGGGCGGAAACGTCATCCAGTTCGAGAATGGCATTCTGTCGGTCTTCAATACCCTGAGCTTCGCAGGTTCGTCCAACTATACAATAGACTTCAATGGCTCTGCTTCGGGTGTCTGCTATTGTGGCACTGGCAACCAGACGGTAGGTACGCTCGACGGTACTGCCAGCGGTAATTACAACGACCTTCTGTTTGGGGGCAGCGGCACGAAAACGGTATCGGCCAACCTCATCGCAAACGATCAGGTATTGCTCAATACCATTGATGTATTTGCAAAAACGGCTACCCTAGACTTCGGCACCTTCGATATCGAAGTACGCGGTGCCACCCCAACCAACACCTTCGATTTTTCCGCCGATGGGGGTACTGCTTCTGGCAACAGTAGTGCGAACAACTCGACTTTAAGCTTTGTATCCACCAGTGGTGGGGCTTTGGTGTTCAACGGCGACGGTAAGTTTCAGAACATCATTACCGATACTGAGGACAACCTTCACAACCTGATCGTTGATGTCCGGCCAGGGGCCATTGCGGCAACTGCCGACCCCCAGCTGAGGTTGGCCGCAGTTAATATCGACGCAGGTGGTACATTCTACATCAATGCACCAGGTCAAGGTGGCGGTGGTGCGGGTGGCGGTGTCGAGATCGGCACCCTCAATGGCCCCGGTACCTTACGCGTCCGCGTGGGTGGCAATGACTACACCATCACCACCAACAACCTCATCAATCCGGCTTCTGGTGCGCGTGGTACCGTAGAGTTTTATGCCACCGACAACAACGGCAACCCCGCTTCGTTCACACCGAGTTTTACACCCCTGGCCACGACACTGTTCAATGTGGCTACTTCTGGGTTGGGTACCATTACCCTGAATACAAGCCTGAACATCCACGGCAGCTGGACCAACGATGCCACAGTTGCCCCCGGCACCACCACCCTCAGTTTCAATAACCAGGGTGGGTCAGATAACAGCCTGGTACAGGTCATTGGTGGCAGTGTGCCGCTTACGCTGAACAACGTAACCTTTAACCGTGTGTCTGCCGCCCCCGCAACCGAGCGTCAGATCTCGATTTCGAATACCGTACGGGTGAACGGGACCCTAACATTCAGCTCCAACGGTTGGATTACCCTCACCTCGTCTGGGAACTTGCAGTTGGGCCCCACCGCCCAGCTAACCGACGGCTCGGGCTCGGGTGCTGCCGCCATCGACAATTTTGGCGTTGACCGCATGTTCGTTTCCGACGGCCAGGCTTCGGCCGGCAGCCGGATGGGGCGGTATGCCACGACTGGCAACCCACTACCGGTTGCTGCCCCCAACAACTATTTCCCATTCGGTACGACCGTCGATTACGTAGCCTACAGCCCACTTACCCTAACAGAGGCTACGTCTGTAACCTACGTGGGCGAGGCCTTGTTTGAGGCCAAACCTGTCCTTGTAGAGGTGAACCCTGATGTGCTCCGTCGGCAACTGTACACCTACAGTTCAAACATTACGACTGGCCCCGGTTCCGATTTCAGCTTCACGTTTATCTACGTGGCCAGCGACCGGCCCGGTGGTGGCTACCCCACCGGTTTTGAAGTGCGCAGGTATGATGGTACCGCCTGGCGTTCGGTAAACTCGGGTCTTGTAGACGATGGCACACCCTCCTTTGGGGTGGCGAGCGTTAGCATTCCGCCCAACGAAGACCTGGTACAGCGCTGGGCCGTGTTAAGTACGGCGGGCATTCCGGTAACCTACTACACCCACGTGAACGTAGCGGGTGGCGGGGGTTCTAACTGGAACAACAACCAAACCTGGACCACAACTCCGACAGGTACCGGTTTTGTAGGCGTTGATTTAGCCCCAGGCGAGCACCCAGGTAGCTCGGCTAGTTTCCCGACGGGCAATGCCAGCGACCGCGTAGTGATTTTGGGGGGTACCACGGTGCGCTTGAACGTGGCAAGCTTGATCGTGGGCGAGGTCGAAATTCAGGCCGGCGGTCGCTTGATTGTTACTTCACCCACAGGCAATGACCTGGGTGTACTCACCGGTGCCGGTACCCTTAGCCTGGGCGGCACCCCACTCGACTTCCCGACTTCTGCCAACGCCTCCGATTTCGTGACGCGCGGCACGATCGAGTTTTACGGCGCAGGCGGTGCACTAGACCCAACCCCGTTTGGCGAGCCCGCCTACAACAACCTTACCCTTTCGGGTAGCGGCGTGGCCAACATCAAAATTGCCGAGGCCGACCTAACGGTTAATGGCAACCTACAGATCGACAGCAGCGCTTCGCTGCAGGTGGGCGCAGATGGCGTTGGCGACATAGCCAACGTAACAATCACGGTGAACGGCAATGTCACGATCCCCACAACGTCTAACCCCTCAGAAACTGGCAACCGTGCGATTTTCGCGGTGCTCCGCCGGAACCTAGGGTATACTGCGTTCAGCCAACTGGCCGCTCACGACTTGTTCATTCGAGGCAACCTAAGCAACCTGAGCGCGAATGGCGCAGTTGTAGAGTTCACCAAAAAAGGGGCTATCAGCCAGACGTGGTCAGACCAAGGGGTGATTCGGCCAATTTTTGACAACACCACCGCCGACCAAACCGTGACGGCGAATGCCCCCATCCGCTTCGAACAGTTTCGGATGGCCAAAGGCACCGATGCCACCTATCGGCTCACCTTTACCTCAGACTTCCCCGACTACACCAATTTTGCCTTTGTAGGTCACACCGAAGGGGATGTGACAGGGGCCGACCCAAACTTTGACCTCTCTGAGTTCCAGACCGATTTGCGCGCCGGCCGAGTGGTTTTTGGCCAAGGTGTCAACATCGAACTGTTTGGTACCGACCCAGGCAATGTGGATGCCGGTTCGCTATTCGGCATGTACATCGATAGCGACGTCATCGTCGAGCTCCAGAACAATGCCGTAGTGAATCACACCAACGAGCGCATTCTGCTCTACGGCGGCATTGTAATGAACGGCGACGCCACCAGCTCGCTCACCACGTTGAACAACAACGGCTTGGTGTACCGCGAGAGCGGCTACTTTGAAATCAACGGTGGCACCTTCAATGCACCCCAAATTCGGCCTACCGTGGCCCAGGGCCACCAAGGCGCCTACGTACAGAACGGGGGCGTGGTAAACCTGAATGGCAATGGCGTAGGCGGGGGCTACCCTCGCTTCTCGATGCCCTACAGCACACAATCGTTCCGTATGACGGGCGGTACGCTTCGCATCACCAACCAGGATCTGCCTCAGGTAACGGGCAATCAGTACGGCTTGGCCCTCGACATTCGGGTTGGTGCTGGCAACTATGAGGTACGCGACGGGGGTACGCTCGAGCTGGTGTTTCAGACCGATGATGTTGAACGAGGCATGCTCATCAACAGTACCGTTCCCTTTGTCAATGTCCTGGTTGACCAGCGCGTACTAACCCCCAACACCGACCCGAACTACGACTTTGGGATTGGCACCCAGCAGCGCACCGTTTACGTAGGCGCCATGCCCGACTACGACGCCGCCGATGTGCCCACCGGCGACGAGCAGCAACCCCTGGTAGTCCTGGGTAACCTTACCCTGGGCGCGGGTAGTACCCTTGAGGTGCTCTCAGAGGAAGCGCGCGAGATCCAGGTAGGGCAAAACCTTACCCTTGGTACCAATGCAAACCTCCGTCTCAGCGATACCCGCCTGGTGTTTAATGGCTCGCTGGATGGCAACTTCATCAACAACAACACCAGTGCTGGCATTGCCGCACGCGATACCGTATACACACTTGTCGTCGACAAAGCCGACCCAGCCGCTACCTTAACACTTTCGGGTGCGGGTTTGGCGGCCAACGACGTGCACACGGTGGTACAAGATTCGCTGGCTGTCAATTCGGGGATTCTTGAGTACGGTAGTTTCCGCATTCGGGCTCAAGGCACAGTACTGAACGATGGGCGCATCGGCACCACCGCTGCAGCGGGTCGCCTACTGATGGACAACACCGTTGCCCAGACGCTAGCTGTGAGCAGTGAAAGTAGCTCCAGCAGGATCGGTCGATTGGAAATCGATAACACTGCTGGTGTAACCCTAACCGGTGGCGCCATCGATACTTTGGGCACACTTGAGCTCACCAATGGTGTGTTCAACATTGGGGTCTATGGTGTTACCGTAGCGGCCCCAATTGGTGGTTCAGGCTTTTCAGCGACTAAGATGATACGTACCAGCGGTTTAGATTCCGACGCTGGTGTGTCGTTTTTGCTCACCGCTGATGCAGCGAGCTACTTGCTGCCGATGGGCGCTACCGGCTACACTCCAATTCAATTCACTACAACCGGGATTGCTACCACGGGTACCCTCCAGCTCAACGTGGTCGACGAGGGCCTTGCCACACTTGCGAGCAACAACCCGACAGCCGACGCCTTGGATTACTACTGGCGTACGCGAACCTCGTTTGGCGGTGGTGTTACGGTCGATTATCAATACAACTACCTCGAAGCAGATGTTGTAGGCGCAAACGAAGCAACGTGGGTTGGGGGGTACACCAACGGTACGTTTGGTGCAACCCGCAATGCCGGCGGTGTCGTCGACGCATCGCTGAACACGGTTACGTTCACTGGGGTTGCGCTAGAGAATGCACGTTACTCTGCCGGTGTAGCTGCCAAGTTTGTGGGCAGTGCTCGGGTACTGTACAACTATTCCAATGGTGATAACATTGGTGGTGGTGCTCAAGCCCGCAACTGGAATACTGCGAGTAGCTGGAACCAAAACCCGGAAGACATTACCAACCCACATGGCAGGTCGGCCTCGCCTCCGGCGGGTACTATAGCAACTTCTCCGCCCACAGCCGCTGACATAGTGGTTATTGGGGGTGTAATTGCGGGCACTATTGGTGGTACCACGGTGCAGAATGACATGGACTACATCCTCGTCACTAGTGGTCAAACAGCACAGGCGGCGGCGGTTTACCTTACCCGGTTTGGAAATTTTTACGGCGGCCCAAGGCTACGTTTTGCGGCTGGCGCCAACCTGGCCGGATCGAATCTCAATGTTGTTTTACCTGGTACGGATGGCAGTGGTGGCGTGTTTGACATTGTACACGACAATACCTACACCGGGGCCCTTCCTGTCGGCGACTTTAATGCCTGGAGCCGATCAGTAGACGGCAACTTCCTGTACAACTACGGCACAGGCACAGGGAATATCACGTTCTCTGCGGTATTGCCCGAATACCCCAACCTCCGTTTTGAATGTAATGCGGGAGCTGGTGGACGTGAAAGGACTCTGCCGAGCATTGACTTCAGGGTAAACCGGAATTTGGCCGTAGTACAGAGCTCAAGCATACGGCTTAGTTCGGGTACTGCCGGCGATATCACGGTTGGGGGTACCTTAAGTATTGGCGATGGTAATGCGGGCACGTTTAACCGACTGATTTACCCTGGTTCTGCCAACAAACGCACTGTCACCGTTGAGGGGAATGTCACCTTTAACAACGGAAATGCAACCCCTGCACTTGCCCAAAACGACGGGCTAATCGTGGAAACGGGCGGTGGGACTGTCGTACACGATTTCCGTGTTGAAGGGAATATCACCCTGAATACAGGTACGATGGTTCTTTACAATGGAACGGGCAATTCTGCGGTGAATATTGATTTCTCGGGTGCGAATAATTCAACGTTCTCACGGGGTACGGGTGGAGGCTTAGGTGCTATCCCGCAGCTTTACAGTGTTTCGGTGAGCAAAGACGCGGCTGCTACAACAGCAACTATTACGTCTGACGTGGTCCTGAATGCAGGTACAGATGGACTTACTGCTACGCGCCCCATTGTACTGAATTCAGGTACCCTAGTACTGAATCCGGCCAACCCTGTCTCAGTTGTACTGAGCGAGGGCGGTTCTGACTTTGAGATACCGGAAGAAACCGAGTTGCAGCTCCTAGGTAATGTTACCGCCTCCATAACCAACGGCGCAGCCAGCCCTGGGGTATCGGGGTCGAGCTTGCTGCTCAACGGTAAACTCCGGGTGTTGGGCAACTCACAGCTCCTGATTTCAGGCGACTCGACCGGCACCAACAACGCAGCCGATCGTTCTGTAGCCAACATTATTTACGGCTCCGGCGGTAACGCGTTGCTGGAGATTGGCGGGACTGCGTTCGTTGATGTGGATGGCCAGTTCCGGCGGGGTACACTCTCGGGTACGGGCATTGTCTCGTACCGGCAAACCGGTGGTGTGGCTGTTTTCGGTCGGCGTATCCGCAGTACGGGCGCGGGCAGGCTTAACCAAGACGCGACACAGGGTATTTTCTCGATTGAGGATACCCTCAATAGCAGCTTTGTCATGACAGGTGGGCGGCTCATTATTGCCAACGACCGGCAGAACAATGGCTTCCCCGACGTGACCATCAACACCTCAACCCCCATCGATTCGGTGCGGGGGGGTGTGCTGCAACTGGGCTACAGCCAAGCGTTGAATACCGATGGCGGTGGCCTAGAAGCCATCAACGCACGCAATACCCTAGACGGCATTCGGCTCGAGGCCCGTCAGATTTTGCCCACCACCGAGGTGGTGCCCATTGGTACTGGCCTAAACACACTCCGGATCATTAACCGCGCCGCAGAGTTCGGTGGTACGCTTACCATCACTTCGGGCCAAATCATGCGCACCGACGGGTTTACTGCCAAGCTAGACAGCAACCTAGTGGTAGACGGTACCTTCGGCGGGACTACCGCTCTCCAGTTCCAGGGTCAGAGCGATCAGACCTTCTCGGGTACGGCTACTGCGCTCACCTTAAGCGAGCTTACGGTCGCCAAGGATGTTGCCAGTGCCAACCGGTCGGTAACCCTTGATCTCTCGGGGTCGCCCATTATTAGTCTAACTACCAAACTGGATGTGCAATCGGGCAACCTGGTGCTGGTAGACGATGTGGTACTGACAGGCGATACTGCCTCGGTAGCAGATACCGTATCGGGTGCCGGTACACTGGTATTCAACCGGACGGATGCCCCGAGCACCGAGATTGGCGGTGGCGGTGCCCTGACCAACGTAGAGGTACTTACCAGTACCAACGTTTCGTCCTACGGTGGTATCCAGCTCCTGGGCACAGTTGCGCTAACGGGCGGACGTTGGTTGGTCAACACGCAACCCATAACCCTGCTAACCACGACAACCATTACCGATACCTCAGGTACGCGGTACTTTGAACTTACACCCACAGGTACATCGCAGGGCTTCCGGTTGGTGCTCCCCTCTGCTGGGGCATTTAGCTACGGCCTGCCGGTCGGTGCGCCTGGCAAATACACACCCGTCTACCTACAAGGGACGGTGGCGACCCCAGGTACCTACTTGGTGACGCTATCAGAGGATGCCTCTTCGGCCCAGACGAACCTCATTGCCTCCCCGGATAGTATCCTGAATTACTTCTGGCGCGCAGAGGCACTCAACGGCCTGAGCATGACGAGCCTGACGCAGTACTTTGGGTATTCCAGCGACGATGTTCGGCCGGTAGCGGCAGCCGAGTCTGACTACTACCCCGGTTTCATCCAAGACGGTGATGTAAGCTGGACACGCGGGCCTCAGGCCTATGTGCTTACAGCAGGCACCCCCAATGTGTCTGGCGGGCTTATCCGATTCGATCTACCCGGCGCCGGTGCCCCGATAACTGGTACCTACACCACCGGTGGTTGGACAGAGCTCGACGTCATTCAAATCTTCTACAGCCGTTCGGCAGCGCCGGGCATTACTTCACCTGCTGGGGTGAGCTACTCCGATGCCACGAGCTGGTCGGTAGATGATGTGTTAACGCACGATGGACCCGAGCAACTAACGCTCGTACCCGACCCCAACCCAGGTTTTGCGGGTGCCGGTAGGGTGCAGATCCGGTCGGGCCACCGCATTACCATCAACTCGTTGAATACCGAAGCCTTTAACCTACAGCTAAGCGGCCCCGACGGCTGGCTTACCGTCTCTGACCTGGGCTGTAGGCTGAACCAGATAACCGGTAGCGGTCGGCTGGTGCTAGACCCCCCCAGTTCGTCTGCAAACGTGCCTGATGGGAACTACGCCCGGTTCATCGAAGACAGTTTGGGTACCGTCGAGTTCACCAGTTCGGCGCCCGGGGGCGAAACCTATAACATACCCACGGCCTTGAACCCGAGTGTCACACGGTACCACAACCTCGCCATTAGCGGAGCCGGCACCCGCACCTTCGACGGCAATACCGTGATCTTTGGCAACCTTGAGCTCAACGGTACGGCAAGCCCGCTTAATGTCAACCTGAACGGCCAGACCCTGACCGTGTACGGCAACATCACCCGGACAGGTACCGCTAACCTTACGGGCAGCGGCACCATCATTCTGGCCGGCGGCGCCAACCAGGTGATCACTGGTTTCGATGTGGGTGTAGATAGCCTGTTCAACCTAACTATCTCAAAAACAGCGGGTAGCGTCACCGTTGGGCCCGCAGACAATGCGCTCGTCATTAGTGGTACCCTGACCTTCAATACAGACTTCCAACTGGCTATCGGGGCGAATAAACCCGTCCGGTTTAGCAGTACTGCTAGCGTTGTGGGGCTCGGGCCCAACCGGTTCATCCCTGGCCTTGTGCAACGCACTGTGGCCAGTGGGGTTGGCAGCACGTTTATCTTCCCGGTGGGCACTACCAACAATTACCGACCCATTGAAATCTCGTCGGCCGCGAATGGCCTCTACACCGCGAGTTGGTTTGCGGCAACACCGCCGAACTACCAAGATCTGGGTGCTACCCCCGTAGCTGAACAGCTGCTGCAGCTGAGCCAGAACTCAGGCTACTGGTCACTCTCGGCGCCCAATGGGGCTTCGGCACGCATCCGTGTCGCGTACCGGAACGCTCTAGACCCCGAGGTAGACCCGGTTACCTACAACGAGGGTAACCTACGCATCGCGGTGACCGACTCAACGGCACCTGGCACTTGGCTGAACTTCGGGGGCCAGGGCACTGCTGGCATAACCTCATTTGCCGGGCTTTCGCTCAGCGGAAATGCATCGGTGAGTGGCGAGGTGTCGACGCTCAGCGGCAACGGTATACCCGTCACCTTTAGTTCTCGCCTTATTGCCATTGGCACCGCGGTTACATCGTTCCCCATCGAGTTGCTCGCCTTTACCGGCGAACGAAGTGGTAGCGAAGCCCGCCTCAAGTGGGTGACCGCATCGGAACTGAACAATGACCGCTTCGAAGTGCTTCGATCAGTAGATGGTTTGACCTTTGAAGGGGTAGGCTTTGTGCCAGGGCAAGGAACGACGAGCGACCTAACCCAGTACGGGTTTGTCGATTACGACGTGCCGAACGTACCCGAGGTGTACTACCGGCTGAAGCAATACGATTTTGATGGCAAGTATTCGTACTCGCCCATCATAGCGCTGCGTGAGGGTGGAACCTCGGGCCAAGGGTCTGACCAGTGGGCCCTCTACCCCAACCCGGCGCATGCCGAAGCCTTCAGTATCGTTTCGCTGGGCTTTGACATCGATGTTTTACAGGCCCGTCACCTGGTAACCGTAGTCGATGGCTTTGGCAGGCCCATCTTCAAGGGTTCTGGCCGGTTGAATGAACTCAACCAGTCGATACGCCAAGCCCTTGCCAACGTGCCCGTGGGTACCTACATCGTGAATGTCTCTTCGGGTAGCTACCTACAGACACTGCGCTTCGTAAAACAGTAAGCCGAATCGATTGCCAATGCCAGTCCCCTACTAAAGGGACTGGCATTTTTGGTATACAACGGTTGCTGCCCCACAGACCCAGGCACTGGTATGGCCTTACTGGGAGGCTCTACATAAAGGCACTGGTACGGTTAGACAGCCTCGATCAAGCCGATTGAACTGGCCTACCAGTTAGGAGTACTTTGGCAGACGGTTACCTGTTGGGTTCTCCAGGGGGCGTTACCCATGCTGGCGCTTCCGCCACAGCTCACCCTTTTTGGAACCCCCTCTTCGAGCGAATCGGCAGACTGTCAGGCAGTTGTACCGGAAACAGAAACTGGCGAAACCTCACTCCCGAGGATTTCGCCCGCCTGGGCGGAGGTGGCGGGCACGGAGTCGAACCTAGAGGAGGGTGTTAGGCGGTTGGCCCGCTGGGAGACCTGACGCTAGCGCCCAGGACGTGACCATTCACCGCCGCTGAGGTAGGTGCCTGTTCAGGGCTCATTGAGGGCTGGCCGGGCACCCACGAACTCACTCGATCTTGGGGGCCAGCAGTTGGTACATCACTGGGGTAACCAGCCGGGTAAGTAGCGTACTCGAAATCAGGCCGCCGATGATGACGTACGCCAGGGGCGAATACAGTGCTGCGTTCTCAAGGGCTAGGGGGATGAGCCCACCAATGGCCGTAAGACTGGTGAGTAAAATTGGCAGAAACCGTATCTCGCCGGCTTTCTCGATAGCCTCTGTCAGGCCGACCCCTTGCTTGCGTAGCTGGTTGGTGAAGTCGACGAGCAGCAGCGAATTCTTGATCTCGATACCGATGAGGGCGATGAAACCAATGACGGCCGTAAACGACAGTGTGTAGCCCGAGAGGAAGAGCGCGGTCATGCCCCCGATAACCCCGAGTGGTACAACCGAGAGTACAATGAGGGTACTGCGCAGGGTTCTGAATTCCAGCACCAAGACCCCGAAGATGCCGAAGACGGCAATTAGGATGGCGGTTGAGAGCCCCCCGAAGCTATCCTGACGGCTTTCGATCTCCCCCGCCGGCACGATACGGTAGCCTTGTGGCAACTGCCAACTGGCCAACTTGGCCAAAACGGCTTTCGTTACGGCGTCTGTGTTGTACCCACTTTGCGTGTAGGCTGTAACGGTGGCGCTACGTTCGCGCTGATAGTGCGTAATGAGCCGAGGGGATGTTTCGAGCTGGAGGGTGGCCAGTTGGCGCAGCTGCACCTGTTTACCCGCGGAATTGGAGAGGTACACCTCGTCAAACGCCCCAGAACTGGGCTTGTCTGTGTAGGGCGAGGTGACGCGTATGACGTAGTCGTCGCCCTCGGGCGTACGAAGACTGCCGGCGGGCGTACCCGCCAGGACCAGCCGCACCATCTGGTCTATTTCGGCCGAGGAAACGCCAAACATGCCAGTAGCCCTGTCGCTTTGGATCGCTACCCGGAGGTCGGTTTTTTGTTCTCGGAGCGGATCTTCGACATCGCGTGTACCCGGGGTGGTGGCCATGAGGGCCGCCAGTTTGCTGCTGAAGACGCGTAGTGAATCTTGGTTAGGCCCCACGATTCGGAGGGCTATCGGGGCATCGATGGGGGGGCCATTCTCAAACTCGCGGACCCGAATCTTTGCCCCTGGGTACAACCGGTAGCTACCCCGCAGGCTATCGATGAGTTGTGGGGTGGTCTTGGGGTCGTAGTCCTTGAGCGTGACAAAGACCTCGCCCACGTTCTCGATGTCATTGAAGGGGTTTACGTTATAGTAAATGCGGGGGTTGCCGGTGCCAATGTTTGCCATGACATGGTCTACGGTAGGGTGGCCCTGCAGCGATTGCTCGACAAAGCGTATTGCCTGGTTCGTCTCTGCCAATGGCGCCCCTTCGTTGGCCTCGACCGTCACCAGGAACATGGGTATGTCGGCCTTCGGGAATAAGGAAAACCCGATGGCAGGCACGAGCGCAAGGCTACCCGAGAACAGTAGCACAGCCCCCAGGAGTGTGAGCTTAGGGTGCGCCAGGGCCCAGTGGAGCACCGGCCGGTAGCTACGCTCAATCCCCCGGTGCAGGCCGCGCATAAACCAGTTGCCCTCGGGGTTGTCTGTGCTGCGCAGGATACGGCTGGCGAGGAAGGGAATGGCCGTGAGCGAGACCAGTAGCGAGGCCAGGATGGCGTAAATGACCGCGCGCGGCAGGCTTTGAATGAAATCGCCGGCTGTGCCGGGCAATTGGGTAAGGGGGATGAAGGCAAAAATGAGGGTAGCGGTGGTCCCCAGGACTGCTACAGCGATTTGGTTGGTCGCTTGCAGGGCTGCCTCAAGGGGTTTGTAGCCCTCGCGTAAGTAGCGCGATATGTTCTCGACCACCACGATGGAGTCGTCGACCAGCAAACCCAAGGCTATCACAAGGCCTACGATGGAAAGCTGATTGATGCCAAAACCGGTGTAGTACAGCAAGGCCAGCCCCATGAGCAGGCTTAAGGGGATGGAGATCATGACCAGCACCGACGCCCGTAAGCCCAGCGGTAGCAGTGTGATGAGCACCAGCAGAATGGCCAACAGAAAGTCGCGCGAAAGGCCCTGTAGCCGGTGGTCTACGTTCTTGGCTTGCCGAAACCCCTCTTGTAAGGTAACGGTTTCGGGCAACTCTTTGGCAAACTGAGTGATAACCGCATCGACGGCGGCCTGGGTCTTAAAAATGTTCTGGCCTTCTTTCTGTTTAACGGCGAGGAAAACTGCCCGCTTGCCGTCGAACCGTACATGGTTGACGATGTCTTCGGTTTCCTGCGAAACCTCTGCGACGTCTGCCACCCGAACGTAGGCTGTTGGCCCACCAGCTACGACCGTTTGCCGTACCCGCTCGAGGGTCTCGATGCTGCCCGAGGTTTTGACCGTCATACGCCGCTCGCCAATGAGGACCGAGCCCCCGGGGACGTTGACCGACTCGCCCTCAAGCGCCTGTACCACCCGAAGTGGCGAAATGCCCAATTCGGCCAACCGAGGCAGGTTGAGTCGGACGCGGATTTGCTGTTCCGGGAGGCCGTAGATATCGGCGCCCAGCACGCCGTTTTCCCGCTCAAGCCTATCCTGGAGCTCTTCTGCCAGCTTTTCCAATTCGCTGTAGGGTGCCGTGGCCGATACTAGCGCCGCTTGGTAAATGTTGGTCTCGTTCGTGTTTACGCGTTTGACCTCGAGGCTTTGCAGGCTACCGGGCAAGTCGGCTCGCACGGTAGATAACTGCCGGAGGACCTCCTCGTACTTGTCGTCTGGGTCTTGCCCGGCGTCAAATTCGATGAAAGTGACCGAGACCCCGTCTTGAACAGTGCTCTTGATTTCTTTGACATCGTCGAGTTCGTTGAGCTCATCTTCGATCGGATCGACCACCAACTGCTCCATATCCGTTGGGCTGGCCCCCGGATAGACTACCACAATGGAGTAGATGGCGACACGGATGTTCGGATCTTCTGACCGCGGCAGCAGCTGAAAGGCATTCCACCCCAGCGCCATTAACGCCAAGAACACAATGGCGGTAAAAACTGGGTTCTTGATGGAAAATTCGATGATACGCATACCTAGTTCGCGGCAGTTGATGTGCGGTGCGGATCGTCTACTACCTCGATTCTGGCACCCGGGTACAGAAATGCCGCGCCTTTGTAGACGACAGTATCGCCGACCTGAAGGCCGCCCCGTACCTCGACCCAGCGCTCAGCGATAGGGCCAATCGTAATCTCGCGCAGCGCAACGGTAGCGCCCGCCACAGGTACAAATACCTCGCCTCGGCTGCCATTGGCACTTACGAGCGCACTTACGGGCAGCAGGAGCGCACTTGAGCGTGTTTGAGCTGTAAGGCGAACTGTAGCAATGAGGCCGGTTACTGCCTCGGCCGGTGGGCGCACCAGCGAAATCTCTACCAGGTAGCTGCCAGTTTGGGGGTCGGGCGCAGCGGCCAGCTGGGTGATTCTGCCGGTAAATGCCCTACCGGGCAGCGCATCGAACACCACTTCGGCAGGGTCATTGAGCCGAAGCAGGACCCTATCCTGGTCTGAGAGCCCTAAGCGTACGACCCAGCCTTTGCTTTCATCGCTCAGTTGTACAATGGGCTGGCCGGCCGCTACGAGTTCGCCTTCCTCAGCCAGCTTGTGCAGTACTTTGCCGCTTTGGGTTGCAAGTATCCGAGCATAGCCTTGGTTGAAACGCGCAATTTTTAGGTTCGCTTCGGCTACATCGTAGGCAGTCTGGGTATCCTGTAGCCGCGAGAGGCTGGTGGCCGAATCGGCGTATAGATTCTGGTAGCGTTTTAGGTCGCGCTCAGCTTTGTCGAATGCAGCTTCGGCTTTGAGTACCTCGTTGGAAATCTCGTTTTGGCGCAGGGTAGCGAGTAGCTGCCCTTGTTTGACGTACTGGCCTTCTTCGACATAGATGCGCTCAAGTATGCCCGAAACCTTGAAGGAAAGGTTGGTTTCGTTGGCGGTTGCAAGCCGACCTGAGCGTTGGAACGCTGCGGCAAGGTCACTGCGCTGTAGGGTAGTCAACGTAACCGCGATCCGTTCGCCCGCTGTGCGGTTGGGGTCTGCGGTATCGTGTTTGCAACTAACCCCGAGCACACAGGCCAGGAGTAGGTAAACGGAGTGTCGCATGGAGCGTGAAGGGGGGTGTAGGTTGGATCAGCCTGAGCCTAGGGAGCGTAAATATAACATCGTTCAATTCAATAACGATGTTCAATTGGTCTGCGTTCACGTAGGGGTGTGTGCCATTTGTTGCATGAGGTAGCTGTAGCTTTTGGCGATCAGTTCGGTGTGCTTGTCGGTATCGATGACCACCATTCGGTTGCGGATGAAGATGGAAACCATGCCATGCACGGCGCTCCAGAAGACAAAGGCTACCTGGTCGGGGTCGCCGGGGGCCAGTTTCCCTGTCGCTAAGCATTCCGATACAGTATCGCGCAACACCGTGTAGGCATTTTGGCCCTGCAACCACGCTTCTTCGGCTTCGATGAGTGCACGTATTCTGGCGCCGGTATTCGACATGAGGAACATAATGTCGTAGAGCGCGGCATTTTCAAGGGCAAACCTGACGTAGGCCTGGCCCAGGCTGTACAACCGCTGCCAGGGGTCGGGCTCTGCCATTGGGAGCTTGAAGGCTTCGAAGAGCCGCTCGAACCCCTTCACATGAAGGGCGTAGAAGATTTCGTCTTTGTCGCTGAAATAGGGGTAGATGGCCCCAACCGAGTAGTCGATGTGGGCTGCCAGTTTGCGCATGGTGGTACCCTCGTAGCCTTGTTCGGCATAGAGGGCAAGGGCGTGTTCCAGGATAAGCTCGTAGAGCCTTTCCTTATCGCGCTGGCGGCGTTCAAGTGTGCTCATGGGTACGTTGAACAGCGTGGGCTACTGAACAGTGTTTAAAACTAACAGATTTCTGGGCGCAGGCTTGACTACCCACGTACTGAAACCCGGGTTGTGAATTGGGTTAGACCGCCCATCTTGGGCAGAGTTACCGGCGTTGGGCTTACCCGTGCGACAAGTGGGTTCGTTGGCTCACTAGCGCCGCGCCCCAGTGCGTAAGATTCGCCGCACAGCAGCCTCACCGAACAGCAAATGTTGGATAGAAAACCAAGACGTACCGGTGGCCTTCAAGGCACTTTGAATGCGGCGAAGATCTGAGCGCCAGAACTACCTAACCTAACTCCAACCAAACGCAGGGCATCTGCAGTGGGGCCCTTCACCCGAAGCGGGCTGTCACGCTTGGCTGCCACTAGGCAGCCTTCCGGCGATCAACGCGCAGCCAGGGGCGCATGTGTGGTGCTAGGGGAGTAAAAGACCTAGTACCCGTGTGGTGACCTGCCCTTTTAAAGACGACACAACCCGCTTACACCCAATGGGCTTTATGGATGTCAAGCGGAAATGGCGGGCAGGAAATCGATCCTACAACAGGCTCAAAAGGCTATCTAGGTTAACGCACGTGGCAGGTTCCGTATCAGGTCTAGTACTGCTCGGCTACAGGGTTGAGGTAAGGGATAGGGCTGAACCCTGCGGCAACAAAAAACCCCAATCCCTGTACGGGATTGGGGTCAGTCTGTGCCTTATGCCGGTACTAGTTTTTGACCACGCGCAGTTGTTGTGAAAACGACTTGGCAGCGACCTGTACCAGGTACAGTCCGGCGGGCTGTTTGGCCAACACCTGTTTTAGGTACTGGTTCACCTCGTTAAGCGTACCGCGGACCGTTGCGAGGGTTTGCCCGCTGGTCGCAAGCAGCCGCACTACGTGCACGTCGGAGAGGGGGTCCAGCTCGGCGGCCAGGAGCACTATCCCAAACCGTTCGTCGACCACAGGGTTGGGGGCGACGGTCCAGGTACGGCCAGGTGTGCCTGAGCCACTGTTCTCCAGCAGTTCGATTACGGGGCTGAGGCTCATCTGGCCATCAAAATCGACCTGCAGTAGGCGGTAGTACAGTATACCTGCCGCCGGCGCCTCGAAGTCGACGAAGCTGTACTGGGTAATGGCGTCTGTGGTACCCGCACCCGGGACAAACCCAACGTCCTGGAAGGCAAACCCATCTACCGAACGCTGCACGATGAAGCGGTCGTTGTTCAGCTCAGCGGCGGTTATCCAGCGAAGCCGTACCTCGCCTTCGGCACGTTGCCCGGTGAAGGCCAGTAGCTCGATGGGCAGGGGCTCAAGCTCGGTACCGTAGGTAATGAACTCGGTAGTGAAGTTCAGTACAGTTTCAGAGCGAATACCGCCGCGGGTAGTGGTATTGCTACCGGGGTGCGGGGCAGGATCGCCGCCGACTGAGGTCCACGGAGTAACACCGGGGTTATCGTTGCGGGCGACCGACAGGTTCGATAGCACGTCGCCAGAAGCACCGGTACCGTAGTTCCAGAACACATCTACCGTAGCGGTGCGGGGCGTACCGAGCGAGTTCAGTTCCCAAAACTCGAGGTTTGAAATCTGCACCAAGTTGGGTTGTACGGCATCGCGCCCGGTCGGTGAGGTGCGGTTGTACCGTGCCGTCCAAGCATCGTTGCTGGGGGCTACCAGCCCGATTGGGCCATAAAAGCTAGCCGAACCAATGGGGAAGATGAAGTTGGCGCCCGTAGAGACGCGACGCGCCGTGCCCTGAATGTAGCTCGCCGGAACCGAAGCGGGGTAGCCCGTCAGGTTGTGTGACGCCGAGGGCCCGAAAATGAACAATGGGTCGGTGAGCGAAGTGTTGGCCACCACCGCGCCACTGGTAAAGGTAACAACCCCGGTTGCGCGAATGGAATCGGCGAGGGTAACCGACGCACCCCCTGTCTTGTTGAAGGTCAGGTTTGCAAAGGCATTCCCGATGCCGAAGTTGCCAGTGATGGTGGCAGAAGCCGTTCCGGTGAGCCCTACGGTAGCGCCATTGGCCGTGAAGGTGCCACTGGTGCGGGTTAGGTTGCCTTGGATGTTCAGTGTACGTGCTGCACTGACCAGGTTAAAGGTCGGGCCATCGAGCTCAAAATCGCCCGTAGCCGTGGCTTCGCCGGAGGGCAGTTGACGGGTACCTGTGCCTACCAGACGAACACCCGGGTAATTGGGGAGTGCCGAGTTGATGACCGGCAGGTTGTACGTGCCACTTCCGCCAAACTCGAGGGTATTGGTAGCGCTGGTAACGAAGCCGGTAAAGTCGGCATCGGGCAGGTTGGCTGCCCCACCGGCACCGACGGGCGCCATTGTAATGGTGCCGGTTCCTGACACCGTGTTGAGTACGTGGCTTGTGGTAGCACCCAGGCTAAGTGTGCCGCCGTCTAGGGTTGTACTGAAGGTTTCGTTACCATCGTCGGTGAACGAAACGTTGTGCCCGGGGCCGATGACAACCCGAGAGGCACCACCAGGGCCAGGGGTAAGGTCGGGTGCAATGCCCGAGGTAACCCCGGCATGACCAGCAGTGGACCAGTTGGCGGCGTCATCAAAATCGCAGGGCCCAGGTAGGCAATTCGCTGCAATGCTAAAGAGGGTATTCACAGCCCCCAGTGCGGGCACATCGCCTGCGGTATAGGTACCAGTAATCGGTGAAGCCGCAGCGCGTAAGAACGTAATGAGGTTGGTGGTTTCGTCTACACCATCGGTGGCATCGCCGGTTGGGGCACCTGCGGTCAGAATCCAACTGCCACCGGTAGGGGCCAGGTAGCCACCCACATAGTCGGCATCGGCCCCATCCACATCTGCATCTACGTAGGTGGCAGCAATCGTGAGGTCGCCAGCGCGGGTAATGCCAGTTTCGGTTACAGCCCAGTTGTGGTTTAGGGCATCTGCGCCTGTAGTTGCGCTGGCCTCATCGCTGATGGCAAGTACCGAAATAGAGCCTACAGTTGAAGTGGTGGTGCCACTGAGGGCAACAGGCGTGTAATTGCCACCCGCGCCCACGGGGTAGGTAAATGTCAAGCTGCCGGCTGCCGAGAATTCTTTCCGTAAGCCACCTGTGGCACTCGAAAAGCCATCGGTATCAATGTAGCTGTTAGCGCTGCCAAAGGCCGTTGCCGTGATGGTGGCAGCCGAGTTGAGGGTAAGCTGATTGACATCGACCGACAAGACCGCGTTGAGGAGCAGGTCTAGGTTGTTGGTGATCCGGAAACTTGCCCGCGCCAGCGCGCCTTGAGCATCGTTGAGGCGCAGGTTGCTGATGGCACCGTTGCCGTTGCCCGTAATCTCCTGTACGGTTGCAGTCGCGTTCTGGAGCACCACATAACCGGCACCCGAAACCGTGCCGTTGTTGGTCACGTTGCCATTGACTTCAAGGGTGCGGTTGGTAGCACCCGCGTTGGAGATGCTGAGCGTGCCGGCCGTGAGGGTCAGGTCGTTGAGAACCCGGATGTCGTTTTCGGTGCCGGTAAAGCCAGCAAACTCAACGGTGCCCCCGGGGTTGTTTACCACCAGGTTCGGGAAGGTAAAGGCATCCACGATAGAGCGGGTCGAATTGGCCGTGGTACCAGCGCCACCCGCATAATTGAAGAGCTGTACCCGCTGGGTGGTGCCGCTGCCGTTGAAGGTAAAAGTGCTACCCGAGGTATACTGGATGACACCCCCATTCTCCACGTTCAGGTTACCGCCCACGGTCAAGTTGAAGCCGTTGAGGTTGAGGAAGGGCTGATCTGTGTCGGTCGCGTCAACGTCGTTGATGTAGAGGCTGTCTTGCAGTACCAGGTTGTTCGACTGGAGGTTGACGGTGAAGTCGCCGTTGGTGTTCTGTACCTCCAGCGCCCAGAGCGGGATGCTGCTATTGAACAGAATGGTCTCATTGGCTGTGCCTACGTTCGTGCCACCGAGCTGAATGGTACCGCCGGTAACGCTGCTGGTGAACGGCTGGAGGATTACCTCGGCGTTTTCGGTAATGTCAAGGTCGCCTTCAATCTGCAAGCGGCCTCCGCTCATGACGAACGACGAGCCGGGCAGGTTAGCGATTTCAAAAATGCCGCGGTTCTCGAAGGTAGTCGCGTTGTTCTGGTTGTCGAGCTGCGTGCCTAACTGGGCCACTGAGGTGCCGTACTGCAGGTAGCTCAATACGCCTTCGTCGGTAAAGGGTGACCGGCGGATTTGGCCGCCGACGTTGAGGGTCGCACTGCCGCCGAGCTCGAGCATCGAACTGCCTGATACCCCGTATTCAATGGAGGAAACCTCGTCGTTGCCACCCCCGGCATCGCCGAGCATCGTGAGGCTGCTGCCTGCACCCCGCAGGGCAAGCTTACCCAGCAGGTCTAGCCCAAACCCAGCTTCGGCGGGGTTACTGATGGTAAAGGTGACGTTGCGGTTGGCGGCAAGTAGTACCGTTTCAGGGATCTGAAAGTCGGCCCCACCGCTCGAAAGCGTGATGCTCATTGCAGCCGCGGGGTTCAAGATGAGCCCGCCGTTGGTAAGCTGCAGGGCCTTGGTCGCAGCGGTTGCGCCCGCGGTGCCACCGCCCAGGGTAAAGCGGTCGTTAAAGGTTACGGTACTTGTGCTGTCGCTGCCTTTGTTTACCTCCAGGCGGTTGAACCGGAACTCACCGCCCGCGCGGCTGAAGACCTGGTCGGCCTCGCCGAAGCAGGCCAGCGTAACGAGGGCGCGGTTGGCCGTGGCGGTGTGCAGGCGTAGCCCTCCCGACTGGTTAAGTAGTGTAACGTCGCCCCCAAGCTCTAGGCGGTGCACCAACGTAGAAGCCGTGGTGGTATCGGTATAAATCACCGCCCGAGCGAGGGTGGTGGTGTTCATGATCACGTCGCCCTCTACCCGTAGGGTGCGCGCCGTGGTGCCTCCGCCGGGGAACTCTATGGCGTTTTTGGCCCCTTGGTTGATGTCGAAGCGAACGTTACGCCCTACAGTAAGGTTGCCGCCCGAAGCGCCGGTGTTCATGACCAGCGTGGGCCCGCCCACAAACTGGAGGTCCTGGTTTATACGGTTGGTGCCTGTAAGTTGGGCCCTGAACGAACCCCAAGCTGGGCCGTGGAACCGAAGTGTCGGGAATACACCGCCCGGAATGGAAGGAAACGTATGCAGCGCATCCAGCGGGTTGTTGGCCAGGTCAGGGCCAGAGCCCATGTACTCCCATACCGCCCGGGTTTGGTTGGCAAAATCGCCGAAGTCGCCGGTCAATACCACATCCGAGGCCGTGCCCGAGGAGGGGTCAATGTGGCCGTCTTCGCGGCGAGAAACCACGAACATGCCCGCACCTGTAACGCGGGTAAGTGTAGCCGTTATAACGGCCGGGTTTGCCGGGGTGTCATCGCCACTGTTGGGGCTGTGGCGGAAAAGTAATGCGGGCCGGTCGAACCAGGGGTTCCCCCAACTGGCCTGTACGCTGTCGGGCATTTCCAGGAAGCGCAGCTCAGCACAGGCGATGTCGTAGCCCTCGGCGCCCACTACATGGGGGGTGCGCACACCGCCGCCGCCGCCGGGGTACCAGCCGATCTGTACGATATCGCCGGGGCCCGGTGTCAGCGTGCCACTGTTAGGCGAGGTGTGGGGCAGCTCGGGGTTGGCAACGGTCGGGGCCAAGAAGCCCGTTACCCCTTCATACGTCCAGGTAGAGGTAGCGCTCCACTGGGGCCAGATAGCAGTGCTGCGTGAGTAAAATACCCGCACGGTGGTGGCCTCGTCGAACTTGTCGGGGGCACCCGGGCCATTGCCCAGCGTGAAGCGCGAGATGGTACCCACGGTGCAGGCGGCATCAACCCCTAGGTCTATCGTCCGCTCGCCGGTACCGGTGGTGGTTACGGCGGCGGCCAGGCTTTCGCGGTTGATGTCTTGGACACGGCCAAACTCCCACCCCGTTGGCAGTGTGGTAGCGGCGGCGTAGGCGGCGGGGATGTCTATGCCCTGGTACCCGAAGGTAGAGCTATTGGTAAGGGTAAAGCTGGTGAAGCCAATGGGCTGCACGACCCAGTAGGCCGAGAGCGCCTGGTCGTCGCTGGCGCTGAAGTTGCTCAACAAGGCCAGTTGACCTGTCGTTAGCGAAACCGGGGCCACCCGCAGGCGGCCTGTGCCCGTAACGGTGGCATCGGCGACCACGGTCATGGTGCGGTTGCCACGGTCTTTGTCGGTGCCTACCGGGAAGGTAAAGGATCCACTGGCCCCTATTTCGTGGTACAGGCCGCCATCAGAGTCGTTGCCATTGGTAATAAAATACCGGTTGGCATCGAACCCCGTAACGCCGTTGCCCAGCGTTAGGGCAAACGTGTTGAGGTCGAACCGGCCGTTGGAGGCCGCCTCAAACACAAAGTTGTGTACCCGCAGCTCGCTGCCGCCCGCCAGGCCAATGCCCGCAGCGGCTGTGTTGGCGTGCCGCAAGCGCCCGATGTAGGTAGAATCGGTGCTTGAGACGGTGAGGGTACGGGCGGTAGCGCCCCCTAGGAGCAGCGACCCCGTTTCGGTATCGAGGCCGATGCGTGTAGTTGCCCCCAGGGTTACATCGCCATCCCACCGGAAATCGAAGCCCGCGTAGAGCAGTGAGCCCGCGCTGACGGTGAGTAGACCCGTAGCGCCAGGGGCTAGCGTGCCGGTTGTAACGCCACCTGCCACGGCCAGGGTGAGCGTGCCGGTGTCGTTGCCGTCTTCAGAAACCTTGTTAACCACCACCGGGATGGCCCCAAGTGCCGTACCGCCGTTGAAGCCCGTCAGCGCCGGAAAGGTGAGGGTACCGTCTTCGTTGCCGTTGAAGGTGAGGGTAGGGGTGCCGGTCGCGAAGTTAATTTCGGCGTCGTTGGCCAGGGTCAGGTTGCGGCCCACGGTCAGGCTAAAGCCATTGAGGACAAATTCGTCAGTGCCGCTGGCGTCTTGGTCGTCAATCGTCAGGTCATTGAGGATGGTAAGCGGCGCGAGGAGCCGGAAGTCGCGGCCACCAACCCCTGCACCCGCCTGCCGAACGATGTTGAGGTCGAAGAGGGGCGGTACGCAGTTGACATCAAAGTCTTCGGCAGCGCCCACGCCCGTTACGGTCTGGGGTATGGTAACATTCACCACCCCGCCACTCACCTGGTAATTGCCCACAGTAGAGAGCACCTGGATGCCACCTGCATTTGAGAGCGAGTTGATGTTCAGGGTGCCCCCAGTCATGATGAAGGCATCGTTGGCGGTTTCGAGCGAGAAAATGAACTCGCCGTTGTTGGGCGAACCCGCGCCGCCCGTGCCCTGGCGAATGGTCAGCGTACCGCCCGACATCCGGAAGGTTGACTGCCCACCCGTAGCACGGAACTGTGAGAAGAACACCGAGCCGCCCGACTGCACGTACGAGCCGCCGTTCTGGTAGCGGTAGCCCGCATCGCGGCCATTTACAACTACCGTAGCCGAGCCGGACACCTCGAGGGTGCCCCCCAGCGAGAAGAAGCCGTTGTCGGCCATGTCTACCTGCGCGCCATCAAACCACAAGCGGCAGTCGCTGTCAATACGGTGCTCCTCGTTAAAATCATCAAACCGAGGGTGAACGGTGCCGCCCGCAAATCCAAAGGGGGCCACGTCGGTGAACACGCTGTTGTCCATTGCCACGTTGGCCCCAAAGCGCAGCGTGCCGGCGCGCAGCTCGAAGGCGTGGTTGCTGGTAAAGCTGGGGAAAGTGCCATCGCCTGAACGGGTATTCATGGCGTTACGCCCCGTGAAGTAGAAAAAGTCGGGGTCTGAGGCCTGGATGTTCAGTATCCGGGCCGCGCCAGTGCCCTTGTCAATGCGCACACGCCAGTACGAAATGGGGCCATCGGCCTGAAAGGTTTGGTCGGCCGTGGCGCTGTTGGCCACGATGAGCACTTCGTTGCCAGCTGGGTTGTCGTTATCCGCCTGCGCCGTGATACTCGAAAAACGCACAATGCCCGCGCCGCTGTGCTGGATATTGCCCCCGATGTTCAGGGTATGGTTCGTTTGGTTGGTGCCCGAGCAGAGTACCACAGTAGTGCCCTGGGGCACAGTGCTGGTGGCCGCAACCTCCAGGTTGCCCAACAGGTTGGTGGTAAAGGGCGCGGCATCGCCAAACTGAAGGCGAGCACCTTCGTCAATAACCAGGTTGCCATTGAAGGTTAGGGCATTTACCAGGCTGATGATATGGCTGGTAGTGCCAGTAAGCGTTACGTTGTTGTAGGTGTTGCCCGTGGGTACGGGCAGGTTTGCCGCAGCGGTGCCGGCGAACTCGATGGTGCCCCCACCGGCAGCGAAAAACGCGGTGTAGTCGTTCGAACCACCCGTGGTTGGGGCAGCGCGGCCGAGGCAACTTCAATACGTAATGTACCCGACCCTGTAACGACCCCAAGGTTGAGCGAGGCCAAGAAGCCCACACCCGACTGGACCACTAGGGTGCCCCCGGCTTGGATTTCGACTGTAGCAACCGTACGGGCCAAGGTGGCGGCGGTGATCTGCACGGTGGTACCGTTGCGAATCACAACTCTATCGGTGGCGAGCCCATCACCACTACCAGAGCCTGGGCCTGCCGTAGGCACCGAGAAGCCTGCAAAACCACCGCCGAGGGGGCTTAAGGTCCACGTCGTGGGGTTCTCCCAGAGTGGACTTGATACCCCGTTGGCAGAGTAGTAAATGGTCTGCGCCTGGAGCTTGGCAGCCGAAAAGGCCCAAACCAAACCCACTATCACCAACCAATGAAAGGAAAGAGCCTTCTGGCTGCCTGTAAATTTGCCCATGTGGCGGTGTAGAGTAGTGAAAAGCTTCATGTAGCGACTAGGGAAAGCAAACGTATTACTTGTGCAAAACACGTGCCTAAGTTACCATCTGCGGCAGCTTGATTTCATGAGGATCAAGAATCTAATTACCCACATTGGTGATATTTGCAATTTAAGTCTCGGGGGATTGTTGTATAGCTGTGATATAAATCAAGTCCACCAACATTAATTAATTAATAACTCAATAAATACTTGGTTGACTGGCTCCATGGAGCAGTAGACATAAATGCTGAAAAGTGAAAGACTACACCGGCACAGTCGTAAGGTGCGGGGCTGCTAGCACCAAACCTTGCACAATAGCTCACGGAAAACGAGTGCAGTTTGGGCACCATAAGTGGGTTCGGCGTCTGGTTGACTACTCAAAGTGTCCTACTAACTACACAGCTTTTTGCCGACGTCTCGCGTAAGGACGTACCCAGCTAGCCGAGGAATTAGATTAACCTAGGTAGCATTTATGGAAGGGGTTACGAACGACGCCGCTTTCCCTGTATTTCGCCCCCCCCGCGTGAATACGCTCTTCGAGTTAATCAGCAGACTATCAGATAGTTATGGTGAAAACAGAAACGGGCGAAACCTCATGCCTGAGGATTTCGCCCGCCAGGGCGGAGAGAGAGGGATTCGAACCCCCGTTACCTTTCGGTAAAGCTGTTTTCAAGACAGCCGCAATCGACCGCTCTGCCATCTCTCCGCTGCAAAACTAGCAAAAAATAGGGGCGACCCCTCTCAGGGCCGCCCCAGCTGCACACCTACTCAGTTGAGGCTTCTCACTAGCGCTGGGCCTGGAAGAGCCGCTGAGCCGTGTAGTTCTGGACGAAGGCCGCGATCAGCCGACGCACCCGGGCGCTTTCGATGCGCAGGTGTTCGCCGGGAATCACCTCCTCGTACACCAGTTGGCGGGTTTGGCTATCGTACAACCGCACGATGCTGCGCAAGCCGCCTTCGCGCTCTACGACCAGGTTCGCAAAGACCGTTGCCTCCAGGCTGGCTGCGTGTGCCCGGGCCAGGCGGTCGAGTTGCTGGCTAAGCCGGGCTACCACGGCGGGACGCGCTACGTTGAGCTGTGCCCCTGGGCGAACCTCTTTGCCTAGCAGCTGCCCTTGGGGGCCGTAGTAGTACACCGTGGTCTGCGGCGCAGGGCCCGGCATGACTTCCACGTTCCAGTAGTAGTTGCCTTGAGGCGTTTGGCCCTGGGCCGCCGCTATCGTAGCAACGACCAGCAGCAGGAGCGATACCGCAAACAGCACCAAGGCATGGCTGAAATTGGTGGTGGACTTGGGTTGGGTTTTCATGGCTTGTTTGGTTTGAGTGTTGGTTGGTTGTTGTTGTTGGTTGCCGAAAAGGATGCCCAAAGGTTGGGGGCAGTTGCGGGCACCAGTGGGGCAATCCACCTACGGCGCAGCGGAGTGGACGAACTGACCGAAGAAGGGGAAAACACATACCGTGGACTGACGCAGGGCGTTCGTCAAGCCAACCCAACCGTTCGTCAACTCACGCGCTGGGTACCCCCGGCGTGTGCAACCTTTGGTATGTGGTACCCTTTGTAACCCTTTCCCCTCGTCAGGAAGCCCTATACAAGCGACTGCGCACCATTGCGTTCCATGCCGCGCTCTGGATCAGTTTCCACGGCTACAACCTGATCATTAGAGAGGTCCGGATATTCGGCTTCACCAATCAGGACGGCAGTTTGCAGGTGGTAACCGCCTGCTGGCTGGTAGCCAACCTTTTGCTGTTCTACGGCCATGCGGTGTGGGTCTGGCCCTGGAACAAGAAGTCGGCCCGCCGGTACTACCAGCTATCGATTGGGCTGGTTCTCATCGCCTCGTCGCTTGAGCTGCTGGCCGACGACCGGGTGTACGCCGCGTTTTACCCCGAACGGTACAAGGGCTTCTACTTCCCTAACATCATTTTTGAACTTGCCTTCAACCTCCTGCTCTGGTTGGGCAGTATGAGTTACTGCATGCGGGTAGACTACCGGCGGGGCCAGCGTGAACTGGCCGAGCTCCACCAAGCCCAGTTGCAGGCCGAACTGAACTACCTAAGGGCCCAGGTGAGCCCCCACTTTCTGTTTAACACCCTGAACAACCTCTACGGGATGGCGCTTCAGGTGCGGGCCAGTGGTGTGGCACAGGGCATTCAGCAGCTATCGGGGATGATGCGCTACCTACTCTACGACAGTAGTGCCGACCGGGTGACGCTGGCGCAGGAAATCCGGTTCGTCGAAGACTTCCTGGCCCTGCAGCGGCTGCGCTTTTCGGCCGACGACCCCATCGACATCCGGTTTGAGGTAGAGGGCGGCCCCACCGACCTGCCCATTCCCCCACTGCTACTCATCTGCCCCGTCGAAAACGCGATTAAACACGGCCTACGGGCCAACCAGCCCTCCTGGGTCCACATCCGGGTCTCGGTCAGGCCCGATACCCTACAGATCTGGGTGGGCAACAGCCACTTCCCAGACCTGCCCCCAAACCCCCACACCGAGGCAGGGGGCCTTGGCGCCGATAACCTGGTCAAACGGCTAGAGCTGCTCTACCCCGGCACGTACCAGTTGCGGCAGGGGCCCGTTACTGGCAGGTGGGAGACCGAACTCAGACTCCCGCTTCGAAAAACCGTCACCACCCCATGACCGAACTGACCTGCATTGCCGTAGACGACGAACCGCTGGCCTTGGCGGTGCTCGAAGACTACTGCCACAAGCTACCCTACCTACGGCTGGTGGCTGCCGTACGCAGTGGTGTCGACGCCATTGCATTTTTGGCGCAACAGCCCGTCGATTTCGTGCTGCTCGACATCAACATGCCCGAACTCACCGGCCTGCAGTTGGCCCGGCACCTCCAGGGCCGCACCCGTGTGGTCTTTACGACCGCCTACCCCGAGTATGCACTTACCGGGTACGAGCTCGACGTGGCCGACTACCTGGTCAAACCCGTGCCCTTCGACCGTTTCGTTCAGGCCGTAGAGAAAGTACGCCGCCTGGCACAAACCCCCACCCATCTGCCGGCTGCCGCCAGCGCCCCACCCGCTCCGGCACCCCCAATCCCCGAGGTGCTGCGCATCAAAAGCGGCAACCAGTACCACCACGTACCCGCACACGACATCCTCTACGCCGAGGGCAGCGGCAACTACGTTACCTTCCACCTGTCGGGCGGGCGGAAAATACTGGCCCTCATGACCATGACGGCCGCCGAAGAGCTACTGCCCGCTGCCGACTTTCTGCGCATTCACAAATCGTACATCATCGGCCTGCGGCATATCCGGCTCGTCGATACCAACGACGTCCACATCGGCAGCACCCCTATCCCCATCGGCAAGAGCTACCGGCAATCGGTCAAAGCACCCTTAGGTCTCAGTTAATCGGGCACGGCCCTCGCGCGCCACGGCCATTTCTGCCTTGATCTGCTGCTTCTGGTACGCTTTGTCGATGGCCGCGTTGAGCTCGAAGCCCACCAGCAGTACCAGCGAGAGGTAGTAAAACCAGAGCATGAGCACCATCACTGCCGCCAGGCTGCCGTACACCCCGTTGTACGAGCCAAAGTTGACAAAGTAGTACCGCAGCCCCAGTTGGGCTGCGCTCATCAATAAGGCTGCCAACAGGCTGCCGGGGCTGAAAAACCGCCACCGCTCGCGCACCGGGGGCGCCACGAAATACAGAAACGAGATGCCGATTGTGATCACGGCAAACGAGACCAGCCCCTCGATGGCCTGAAAGAGCAGTTGGTAATGGCCCGTGAGCCAGGGTAGGTGGTCGAGCATATACACCAGTGCCACCTCGCCCGAGATGAGCGTTGCCAGGGCCAGCAGCCCAATGAGCGAGAGGGCCAAGAAGATGTAAAAGGCGCGGAAATACAGCTGCCAGGGCTTCATCCGCTTGAAGTGCGCCGGGTCAGTCTTCGAAAATGCCTGCAGCATGGTGCGTACCCCTCGCGTGGCCGAAAAAACGACCACGGCAAAGGCCAACGAAAGCACCCCCACGCCCCGGCGCTTAAACACCCCCATCACCGTACCCTCAATGAGCTTAAACGAATCGCCGGGCAGGGTACCGCGCAGGATATCGACCAACCGACCCGTGGCATCGGCTATGGGCAGGTAGGGCGTTAGGGCAAAAAGGAAGATGAGCGTGGGGAAGAGGGCAAAGAAAAAGCTGTAGGCCATGGCCGTGGCCCGCAGCGTGAAGTCGTAGTTGTTCACGTCCTTGAAAAAGACGTTGAGCACCGCGTACAGGTTTACGCCCCGAAAGCCTGGCAGGTGCCGCCGCTCGAGCCACTCCAGCAGCCTGTGGTAGCGCCGAAAGAAAAAGCTACGCAGCCGCATAGCGCAAAAGTACCGCCCGCACTACCCCACCTGGCGCTCCAGAGCCTGTAAAAACACCGCGGGGGGCCGCACCGGCTTTTCGGTGGTGCGCCCGACGAAGACCAGCACCACCCGGCCCTGGGCCGCAAGCTCGCCCCCGGGCCGGTAGAGCCGGTGCTCGAACGTCACGCGCAGGGTGGGCACTTCCACGAGGGTAGTTTCCAGGGTCAGTAGTTCGTCGTAGCGGGCCGCCTGGTGGTAGTCTACGCTAAGGTGCAGCACGGGCATCATCACCCCGTGGTCGCGCTCCAGCTCGGCGTAGGTAATGCCCAGCGAGCGCACCAGCTCTACCCGGCCCACCTCGAAGTAGGTGGGGTACACGCCATAGTACACGTAGCCCATCTGGTCGGTTTCGGCGTAGCGGACCCGCAGTTGAGTCTGGTGCGTGTAACTGCCCATCAGCGAATGCCCTGCTGGTTGAGCCACTGCCGGTAGCGGTCAGCGTAGCGGTTGTGCTCGCTCAAAGTCTCAGAAAAATGGTGCGTTGCCCCCCCACCCACCGCGGCCACGAAATACAGGTAGCGGTGCCGCTCGGCGCTGAGTACGGCTTCCAACGCTTTCGGCTCGGGGCAGTTGATGGGCCCGGGGGGTAGGCCCGTATGCCGGTAGGTATTGTAGGGCGACTCGACGGCCAGGTGCTTATTGAGCACCCGCCGCAGGGTAAAGTCGCCGACAGCGAACTTAACGGTGGGGTCGGCCTGCAGGGGCATGCCGCGGTCCAGCCGGTTGAGGTACACCCCGGCAATGCGGGGCCACTCGCTGGGGTTGGCCAGGTTTTCTTCCTGCACAATGCTGGCCAGAATGCTCACTTGCAGGGGCGTCAGGCCCAGAGCTTGGGCCTGGGCCCGGCGCGCGTCGGTCCAGTAGGACCGGTAGGCCCGGTGCAATTTCGCGACCAGACGGCGGGTGGTGGTCGTCCAGTACACCTCGTAGGTGTTGGGGAGCACCAGGGCCAAAGCCGTTTCGGGGGTAACGGGGGTACCCTCGGGCAGCTTCAGGGTGGCCAGAAAGTCGGCGTCAGACAGGGTAGCGGCAAACGAATCGGCGGGGGCTTCCAACTGGTTGGCCAGCGTACGGGCCAGCCCCCCCACCGTGCGCTCACTGCGCACCACGACATCGACCGTGCTCTGAGCCCCTGCCCGCAGTTGGCGCACCAAGGCCAGCGTACCCGTGCCCCGGTTAAGCCGGTAGTAGCCGTACTTGACCAGATCGGGGTACTTCAGCAGCCGGCTCACACGTACGAAACGTCCTTCGTCGCGGAGGCAACCTTTGGCCCGCAACGAATCGAGCACCTGGTCGTACGTAGCGCCCCGGGGTACTTTTAGCGTCACAAAGCGCTGCCCCGGTGGCACCACCACGGCAGGCGCAAAAAGGTAGTAGTACCCCACCCCACCCAGTACAAGCCCTGCCCCGAGGAGCCCGAGGAGCAAGCCCCGTACCACCCCCGGCCGGGGTCTGCGTCGAGTGGTTCTGGCCATGGTGTGTGCTTACTTACCTGTAGTCACCTGAACGCGCGGAGGCTCTGCGCCGGTACTCAGGTCGTCGGGGAGCATGCCCCAACTCCGCATTTGCCCCACCGCTTTGGTAATGTGCTGGCTCCGACCCACCACAAACGGATCGATACCCTTGGGCGACCACCGGCGCGGATTGGGCAGCACTGCCGCCAACCGGGCCGCTTGGTTCAGGTTGAGCTCTTTGGCCGAGCGCTTGTAGTAATGCTGTGCGGCGGCCTCGGCGCCGTACACGCCCGTCCCCCACTCGGCGATGTTGAGGTACACCTCAGCGATGCGGCGCTTGGGCCAGGTTAGTTCGATGAGAAACGTAAAGTAGGTTTCAAGCCCCTTGCGCACCCAGCTGCGCCCTGGCCACAGAAAAGCATTCTTGGCCACCTGTTGGGTAAGGGTGCTTGCGCCACGGGCCCGTTTGCGCAGCTTGTTTTCCTGCCGCACCTTCTGCAGCGCCTCGTAGTCGATGCCTGCGTGCAGCAGAAACAGTTGGTCTTCAGAGGCAATCACGGCATGGGGCAGGTTCGGCGAAATGGCCTCAAGGCTACGCCACTGGTACCGGAAAGGCACCTGCTTGTCTGCCGCCCGGTACTCCTGCATTCTGAGCACCATGAGCGGCGTAATGGGTACGGGCACAAAGCGGTAGGCCACCACCCAGAGCACACTCAGCAGTACCACCCCCCCCACCAGGCGGGGCAAGAACTTGAGTAGCAGGTATTTCATTGCAGGAAAGTAACGGCAGCATGCCCCAGTGTGGTGCCCATGCCTAAAGTTGGAAAACCAACGGCTACGCGGCCCCTACTGGGGGCTGGTGTGCACAAGGGGCAGTTACTTGCCCGTTGTACCAGCCACTTGCACATCGGCCGTGACCATGAGGTAGACCGTGGGCTCGCCTGGGTCGTTGGTCACAACCGTAACCGACTTTTGCTGTTTGCCCTCCTTGGCCGTGGTATCAAAGGTCACGCTCACGGTAGTCGCTTCGCCGGGGGCCAGTACCGTTTTGGCCGGCTGGGTGGCAGTACAGCCGCAGCTGGCCTTGGTCTTGCGGATGATGAGCGGGCGCTGGCCGCCGTTGGTGATCGTAAACTGGGTCGTCACCTTATCGCCAGCCGTCACCTTGCCGTAGTCGTGGGCCTTTTTGTCAAAAATAGCCTTGGGGGCTGCAGCGCGCTCCTCGTCAGAGAGGGCCGAAAAGTTCTCTTGGATGTCGGCGCTAACGTAAATACGCTTCTGGCCCTTGCGCCCGTCTTCAGAGGGGTCGTCGGTATCGAACGTAACCACATGGTGGATAAAGCCCCAGTCGTTTACCTGGCGGCTGTCGTACACCACCGGTAGGCTCAGGCTGTCGCCAGGCCGCACCTGCACCCCTGGCTGTGCCAGTACCGTGATGTGCTTGGGGGCGTTAAACGACTTGATCGTGATGGGCTGGCTGCTCTCGTTGTAGAACTTGAGGGTTTTTTCAGACTGGGTGCCCGCGTACACCACGCCGTTGGCGATGTGGTTGGTGTTTAGGCGCAGAGCCCCATCCTGCTGCGGGAAGAAGTCGGCCACCGTTTTGGCCCTGGGCGTAACGTCGCCACGGATGGTGAGCACCACCACCTGCTCGGCTTCGCTGCCCGCCACCTTGGCTTTGACCGTAATAAACTTCTCAAACTTGCCCGGACGGCCCGTGGTGGTGTACACCGCCGTAACATTGCCCGTAGCACCCGGTGCGACCGGGTCGGTCGACCACTTGGGGGCCGTACAGCCGCACGAAGGCTTCACGTCGGTGAGCGTAAGTGGGGCTTTTGCGGTATTGACAAACGTGAACACGTGCTCAGCCGACTGCTGCTCTTCTTTCAGGGTGCCAAAGTCGTGCACTGGGGCAGTGAACTGCAGCGGGGTTTCGGTCTGGGCCATGGCCCAGAGGCCACAGAAGGCCCAAAGCGCGAGAAAAAAGGGTTTCATGGTCGTTTCGGTTGTCAGGTCTACAAAAATAGGGTTCGTGGGCCGCTGGCGCAGGGCTTTAGAAGCCCTTAACACAGGCTAGTTGCACACCGGCTTGTGGTTCAGTTCAATGTTTCTATGCAGCAGGGCAACCTCTTTCACCTGGGCCGTATCGAACCACAGGGGGGTGTTGAGCGCCGCTCGTAGGGCCTTTAGGGCAGCACAGTGGTCGCCTTGGGCGGTGTAAGCCTGCCCCAGCAGGTAGTTGGGGTCGGCATACGTGTTGTTCATCCGCTGGGCACGGAGCAGGTTTTCGATCGCGCCCGGGTGGTCGGCCTCTGCCAGCAGCGCCTGGCCCTTGCGGTAGTACGCGGCAAAGCTCTCGCGCACCGTGCGCCGCTCGATTGCCAGTGCGCGGTCGAACCAGGGTAGGGCCGATGCGTACTGCTGCTGGAACAGGTACAGCTCACCCATCGACACGTAGGTCATGGCCTGCTGGGGGTCTATGCGCAGCGAGGCTTCAAAATCGGCTTTGGCGCTGGTGTAGTCCTTCTTGTGCTCGAGGTACAGAAAGCCGCGGTTGTTGTAGAGCAGGGCCTTACTCTCCACACTGTCCAGCTGCAGGGCGCGGGTGTAGGTGCGCAGCGCCGCGTCGGGCATATCCAGCTCGCTGTAGGCAAAGCCTAGGTTCACCCAGCCCTCGGGGTGTGTGGGCCTGAGCCGAAAGAGCTGTTCCCACGCCTGGGTGGCTTCCAGGTAGGCCTCCTGGGTCATGCGCAGGTAGCCCAGCTGTTGGTAGGCCTCCCAGCGGTTGGGGTAGCTGTTGGCGGCGCGGGAGTACTCGCCCAGCGCAGCCGTGTAGTTGCGCATCTGGTAGTACGTGTAGCCCTTGGCGAGTAGGATGTCGTACACGAACTCGGCTCGCTGCGCGCGGTAGGTGGCATCTACGCTCACCTGGGCCTGGTGCTTTTGCAGGGCCACGTCGAGGAAGCGGATGCAGCTTGCATAGTCGCCGCTTTTCTGGAACACCAGCGCCAGGTTGTAGTAGGCAGGGCCGCTGCTGGAGGTAAACTCGGTGAGCTGGGCCGCAATCTCGGTCACTTCGGCTTCGCGGCGCAGGTCGATGAGGATCAGGATCTTACGCTGCAGGTACGTGGGCTCGCTGGGTTTGGCCAGTAGCGCGGCATTGATGTCGGAAAGTGCCTGCTCAAGCTTTTTTTGCGACAGCCGCGCACCGGCGCGCAGGTAAAGCCCCTGGGGGTCGTCGGGGGCCGTCTCGATGTGGGTCGTCAGCTGGGCCTCGGCCTCGGCAAACCGGCCCAGCGCCAAGAGGGCATACGCCCGGTAGCGCATGGCAAAGGTGTAGGTCGGCGAAAGCGCCAGGGCTTGGTCCAGCGCCGCGATGGCCTTGGTGTGCAGGTCCTGCAAGTAGAATACGTAGCCCAGCGCCGCGCGGAACGAAGCCTCGTTTACCGTACCCTGCTTCGCCGCCAGGCCAGCCTCAAAATCGGCCACCGCGTTGGGGTACTGCCCCAGCTCGATGTGCGCCCAACCCAGGGCCCAGTACACGTCGGTGGTTTGGGCCTGCTCCAGGGCCTTGTAGAGCACTTCTAACCGCTGCAGGGGGTCGCGCAGGTTCTTTGCCTGGGCCAAGTAGTCTTGCCCAAGCCCCACCAACGGCGCGGCCAGTAGTAGCCAGACGGCAAACCGGCGGACACAGTACATTGCCACCATCATCTACCAAAAGTAGGCCAAAGCACGCCGCCGTGCACACTGCGTAGCTTTGCCCCTGTGGCGCCGACCTTTTTTACCGTGGGGCCCAGTGCCCTCTGGCCCGAGCTGCCCACCTGGTGGGCACGCGTACACGCCAGTGGGCTGCTGAGCCGCTACCACCGTACCGACGCCGTCATGGACGTCTACCGGCGCATAGCCGCAGGCTTTGAGCGCCAGCACGGGCTGCCCAGGGGCTACGCCGTCGCCCTCGTGAGCTCGGCAACCGAAGTGTGGCAGGTACTAGCCAACTGGCCGGGGGCCGCCCGGCGGCTGCACCTGTACTGCGGCAGCTTTGGGCAGCGCTGGCACACGCTTGCGGCCGCCCGCACGCCCGCTGCCAACGGGGTGCCCTACGACTGCCAGGCCCTGCCCCAAGTGCCCACCGGCTACGGCCCCGGCGACCTCATCTGCCTGGTGCACAACGAAACCTCGATGGGGGCCATGCTGCCGTTAGCGTTCCTGGCCCAGGTGCGGGCCGCCAACCCCGACGCCCTCCTGGCCGTCGATGCCACCTCCAGCTTGGGCGGTGTGGCCTTCGACTACACGGTGGCCGACATCTGGTTTGCCTCAGTCCAGAAAAACCTGGGGCTGCCCGCCGGGCTGGCCGTCGTCTTCCTATCGCCCCAGGCCCAGGCTGCCTTCGAGGCCAGCCACGACACAGGCCACTACAACGCCATTGGCCGCATCCTGGCCCGCGCCCGCGCACACCAGACCACCCACACCCCCAACGTGCTGGGCATGGCCCTGTTGGCCGAAATGCTCGAAAACACGCCCCACCTCACCGAACTCGATCGCCACACCCGCACCGCCGCCGAGGGCTGGTACCGGTGGCTTGTGGGCCGCCAAGGTATCTTGGCTTTCATTCAAGCCCCCGAGTTGCGATCGCAAACTACGGTGGCCCTGCGTGTGCCCCCAGGCGCCGCCCCGCAGCTACTGGCAGATGCCGAAGCCGCCGGGTTTGTGCTATCGGCGGGCTATGGCCCAGAGGCCGGCACGATGGTGCGGCTGGCTACCTTCCCCGCTATCCCCCTAGCCGCCCATGGGCGGGTGCAAGACTGGCTCGACGGCTACCGTCTCGGCGGAAACTAACGCCTAGTTAAGCTCGGGTACCGTGAAATCGCGCACGTACACGCCCCGTGGGTCGTCGAGCGAATTGACCAGGCGGCGCAGCTCACGCTCGGGCGCCGAGAGCAGCCGCTGGCCCAAGTTCAGTTGTGCCCGGGTGCCCGAGTCGAGCAGCTCTTGCAGGGGTCCCTTGAGCTCGGGGTACTCGACGAGCTGGTAGTCGTCGCCGGCACCGCCACGCTCGGCCGCCAGGGCAATGGCACGGCCAAGGCCGCCGAGTTCGTCCACCAGTTTCAGCTCCAGCGCACGGGTACCGCTCCAGACCCGGCCCTGGCCAATTTTATCTACCTCTTCGAAGGTCGTGTAGGCTTCGCGGCCCTCCACTACGCGGCTTACAAAGTCGCGGTACACTTCGTTGGTGGCGTTTTGGGCGCGGCTGCGCTCAGTGGGGGTCATCGAGCGGTAGGGGCTAAAGAAGTCCGACGAGGCGTTGGTCGTTACCCGCTCGGTGGTTATGCCCAGTTTGTTCTCGAGCATGCCGCCCACGTTGATGTGCAGGCCCACTACGCCGATAGAGCCGGTAATGGTGGCCGCTTCGGCTACGATGTAGTCGGCCGCCACCCCGATGTAGTAGCCACCACTGGCGGCGTAGTCGCCGAAAGAGGCGATGACGGGCTTGGCCTCGGCGGTGAGCTTGACTTCGCGCCAGATCATGTCTGAGGCCAGTGCGCTGCCACCGGGGCTGTTCACGCGCAGCACGACGGCCTTTACCCGTTTGTCTTCGCGGGCTTTGCGTAGGGCTTTGGCCATGCGGTCGGGGGTGACGAACTCCTCGCCGCCACCCATCGTGATTTCACCCTCGGCGTAGATGATCGCAATGCGGCTGTCGGAGTACTTTTTGCCCGATTTTACCTTGGCGTACTGGCTCAGGCTAAGGGTCTCGGGTTCGTTTTTTTCGCCTTTGCCCTGTTTCGCGGCCAGCAGCTTGAGCACTTGGTCTTCGTAGCGAATGCCCGAAGCCAGCTTAAGGGCCACCATAGTATCGGTCGCCGAGCTGTCGTGCAGGGCAATGCCATTGGCCAGGTCGGTAAGCGTTTGGGGCTCAATGCCCCGGTCGGTGGCAATGGGCGCAGTAATCGTGGCCCAGAGGTCGGCGAGCAGTACCGTGAGTTGTTCGCGGTTGGCGGCGCTCATGCGCTTTTCGACGAAAGGCTCGGCAGCGCTTTTGAAGCTGCCGACCTTGATGACCTCGGTCTCGATGCCCAGCTTTTCGAGCGCGCCCTTGTAATACATGGGCGTGGAGGCCAGGCCGTCCCACTCCAGCCCGCCGGTGGGGTACACAAACACACTGTCGGCCAGAGCGGTCAAGTGCAGCCCGGCCTCAGAGTAGTACTCGCTGTAGGCGTACACAAACTTACCCGAGGCCTTGAAGCTTTCGATGGCGCGGCGCAGCTCCTGCAGCGTGGCGGGTGCCGCTTGGGGGGTGGCGTTGGTGAGGTACAGGCCAATGACGCGATCATCGGTCTGGGCGGCCTTCAGGGCGCGGGTCAGGGCGTGCACACCCACGGGGACGGCCTCGCCGCTGTTTTCGGCCAAAAGCTCTAGCAGCGGGTCTTCGACCGAGCGTTCGGCAAAGGCCTGGGCCAGGTTAAACTCCAAAATGGTTTTTTCAGGTACCGAGACGGCCTTTTCAGCCGTAGCGCTCGAAATGAGCCCACCTACGATGAACAGCAGCAGGAAGAACCCGACAATACTTGCCAGGATAGTGCCGAAAAAGGCGGCGAGTAGAAGCCTGAAAAAACTCATGGTACAGCAGGTACAAAGAAGACAGGGGTGAAGAACAGCGAAGATGGCGCAAAAAACAGCACATTTCGGGCATGTACCGCCTGCTGCGCCTACCAACGCTCGTTCTGACACTTCTACTGGCCCAAGGTTGCACCCCTACCCAATGGCTTACCGGCACCTACACTACTACCGAGGACCTGACCCGGACGCTGGCCTGGAAGCACCCCGTGGCCCAAAACTACCGGCCAGACCCCGAGACATTGGCTGAGTTTGCGGCCGTCGATAGCTTCGAGGCCGTGGTGCTGCTCTCAAGCTGGTGCCACGACAGCGAGCGCGAGGTGCCGCGCTTCTTGGCCCTGGCGCCCAAGTTGCCGCTGCGGGTGCGCGAATACGTGCTGCTCGATACTACCCGTACCGTACCCGCGGGTTACAAAGCGCAGTACGGTGTGCGGGCTACCCCTACGTTCGTCTTTTTTCGGGACGGGCGCGAACTTGGGCGCATTGTCGAGCGGCCCACCGGTCGGCTGGAAGCCCATATTCTGCAACTTGTCCGGCCATGAAACCTACCCACTACCTGGCCCTAGTACTTGGCGTTGCCCTAGGCCTGGCAGCCTGCCAACCCCGCACCCCAACGGTGAAAGAGGTGACCCAGGAGCGCTTTGAGCCCACCTACCAACTGGCCAACGATACACTGATTGACGACTACCTGGAGGTCTTGCGCCGGTACAACGAAATCAAGCAGGCCCTGGCCGATGGCAACCCCACCCGCTCGCAGGCTGCCACCGATTCGCTGCTGCTGGCGGCGGGACGATTTGTTACCGACAGCCCCAAAGACACCACCCGTCTGAGCCAGGCGCTGCGCAAGGCCGCCAACGACCTGCGGCCGCCTGCCCTGGCCATCCTGCAGTCGGGTACGCTATCTGACCAGCGGCAGCATTTCTATGGCCTGTCGCAAAAATTGCTGGCATTCGTCAAAGACTTTGGCACTGCCGGGCTCTACCTGCGGCAGTACACCAACCCCGCCGCGCTGAACAACCGGCCCGCCTTCTGGTTTGAAACCGATAGCCTGCCCGACGACCCCTACGGTACCCCCGCTGGGGCCCAGGCCAGCCTCACTGCCATCTACCGCAGCCAGTACGCTACCCCCACCCCCTAGGCATGCCCTACCGCTTCCAGCTCACCGAGCACATCGCCGCCAGCCCCGAGCGGGTCTTCGAGGTGATGACCGACCTTAGCCAAGCGGCGGGTTGGATGAAAGGCTTTGTACGCATTGAGCACCTCACCGAGGGCCCCATGGGCGTGGGCACCCAGTGGCGCGAGGTGCGCCGCATGATGGGCCGTGAAGGTGCCGAGGTATTTCAGGTGACTGCCTACAGCCCCCCCACCGGCTGGCGGCTCTACGTAGATGGCAAACTAGGCGCCAGCAAACGGGGCTACTACGACTTTACCTACACCCTGAGCCCCTCGCCCACTGGCACACAGTTGCTGCTGGCCGCCGAAATGGGTGATATGGGGGCCGTGGGCACCTTCCTGGCGAAGTACCTGCTAAGTGGCATGTTCAAGAAGGCTATTGCACAGGACCACGCGGCGCTCAAGGCCTACATCGAACGCCAGGGTTAGTGCAGAGGGCAACTACGGCCCCATGGCAGCATCCCGTTTTGTGTAGATTTGGCGCGCCGTAGGGTACCCCCCTGGCGGCAAATTCTGCGACTGCGCATGTTCGACAACAAATCGATTCTCATCACCGGGGGTACCGGCTCGTTTGGCAAGAAGTTCTTGGGCCGCCTGCTGCACGACCACCCCGAGCTGCGGCGCATCATCGTCTTTAGCCGCGACGAACTGAAGCAGTACGAGCTCCAGCAGCACTTCCCGGCCTCGAAGCACCCCCAGCTACGCTTCTTCCTTGGCGATGTACGCGACGATAAGCGGCTGTTCCGGGCCTTTGAGGGGGTAGACTACGTGGTGCACGCTGCCGCGCTCAAGCAGGTGCCCGCCGCCGAGTACAACCCTTTTGAGGCCATCAAGACCAACGTGCTCGGTGCCCAGAACATCATCGAGGCGGCCATTGAGCGCGGAGTTAGCCGCGTGGTAGCCCTGAGCACCGATAAAGCCGCAGCGCCCATCAACCTGTACGGGGCCACCAAGCTGTGTTCTGACAAGTTGTTTGTAGCCGCCAACAACTTTCGGGGTCACCACGACATCCGCTTCTCGGTGGTGCGCTACGGCAATGTGATCGGCTCGCGGGGCTCGGTGGTACCGTTTTTCATGGAGCAGCGCAGCAAGGGTGTGCTGCCGATCACGCACACCGACATGACGCGGTTCAACATCTCGCTCGACGAGGGGGTCGACCTAGTGCTCCACGCCCTGGAGCACGCCTGGGGCGGTGAACTCTACGTGCCCAAACTGCCCAGCTACAAGGTAACCGACATGGCCACGGCCATTGCCCCCTCGGCCCGGCAGGAAGTAGTTGGCATTCGCCCCGGCGAAAAACTGCACGAGGAGATGATTACCGAGACCGACTCGCTCAACACCCTCGAGTTTGCCCGTCACTACGTGATTTGCCCCACGACATCGATTTGGGAAAAACAGGCTTTACGAGAGGCTTTTCACGGAAAGGAGGTGCCCTTTGGCTTTAAGTACAACAGCGGCACCAACAGCGAGTGGCTCTCGGTCGAGCAGTTGCGCGAGCAAATCCGTCGTAACGTAGACTCTAGCTTCCAGCCGCAATGAGCGCCGCCGGTACGCCCCAGCGTACGCCCATCCCCTACGGTCGGCAAACCATTACCCCCGAAGACATCGCGGCGGTAACCCAGGCCCTGCAGGCCGAGTACATGACCCAGGGGCCTACCATAGCCGCCTTCGAGCAAGCCTTTGCCAAGTATGTAGGGGCGCCCTACGCCGTGGCAGTGAGTAACGGTACAGCTGCACTGCACCTGTGCGCCCTGGCCCTGGGCGTAGGGCCAGGCCACCGGGTGATTACCAGCCCCAACACGTTCGTGGCCAGCGGCAACTGCATCCTGTACGCAGGGGGCGAGGTA